>CAZITV010000161.1:0-5207 GCA_964542255.1 uncultured Victivallaceae bacterium | reverse complement strand
CTAAGAGTCACATACAGTGCTCTGTAAAAACCATTAACGATGAACCATTATGTCCATATATTTCATAGCTGGAATTGATACCGGAGTCGGCAAGTCTATGGCAACGGGTTTGCTGGCCCGCTACTTAAAGAGTTCGGGACGCAGGACGGTCACACAAAAAATTGTCCAAACCGGTGATAAAGGCATTTCGGCAGACATTCAACTGCACCGCCGTCTGGCAGATATGGAACTGCTGCCTGAAGATATTTCTGGAATGACCTGCCGTTATGTATTCAAATTTCCCGCGTCACCGCATCTCGCCGCGTCACTGGAAAATTCTATAATTGACATCAGCCGCATCGATGCCGATACGAGGCAACTGGAAAAAAACTATCAATGTGTACTGATTGAAGGCGCAGGCGGTCTGCAGGTGCCGTTGAACGATGATTACCTGATCAGTGACTTTTTGACTGAACGCCGTTATCCGGTAATTTTAGTTAGTTCACCGCGTTTAGGCAGTATTAATCATACCTTGTTATCACTGGAACTTGCCAGCCGGCGCGGTATTCGGGTGACCGGAATAGTTTATAATATTTTTAATGCGGCGGTGCCGGAAATTACCGCGGCAACGCGCAGCATACTGTGCAGGTATCTGACTAAATATGGTTTTCCTGCAACAATAATCGACTTGCCGTTTTTTTCCCCAGATAATCCGCCAACGCTGGATTTCTCGCAGCTCATTACTGAATGATGTAATATGATTAACGATACAATACAATCTGTTCTGGAGTCTGACCGCAGCCACGTCTGGCATCCGTACGCGTCAATCAACAGCATACCGCCACTGCCGGTTACCGCAGCCAGCGGAACAAAATTATATCTTGCCGATGGACGCGAACTTATTGACGGTATTTCATCATGGTGGACAGCGGCGCACGGTCACCGGCACCCGGCTATTATCGCCGCTATGGCAGCGCAAATGCAGCAGATGCCGCACGTAATGTTCGGCGGACTAACCCACGAACCTGCGGTAAAATTGGCGCAAAGACTGGCACAAATGTTACCGCCGCCACTGGATACAGTTTTCTTTTCCGACTCCGGTTCAGTGAGTGTCGAAGTCGCGATAAAAATGGCAGTGCAATATAACATCGCCCGCGGTTGTCCGCAAAAGCATAAAATCCTAACGGTACGCGGCGGATATCACGGCGACACCTTTGCCACGATGGCATTATCTGACCCTGTTAATGGTATGCATGCGATGTTTAGGCATTTGCTGCCACAGCATTTGTTCGCGCCAAAACCTCAACCAAACTTCGGCGAAATATGGCAGGACAATGCCGCCGCTGAGTTACGCAGGATAGTTGAAATCAGCCATCCGGCAATCGCCGCAGTCATCATCGAACCCATCTTTCAGGGGGCTGGAGGAATGCATTTTTATTCGCCAGGCTATCTGCGTTATCTGGAACAACTCTGCCGCGAATTTGATATTCTGCTGATTTGTGATGAAATTGCCACGGGGTTCGGACGCACCGGCAAAATGTTCGCTATTGAATATGCCGGCATTGTGCCTGATATTATTTGTCTGGGCAAAGCACTCACCGGCGGCTGTATTTCACTCGCTGCCACCGTTACCAATAAAACCGTAGCTCACACTATCGCGTGCGGTTCCCCCGGCATACTGCTGCACGGACCAACTTACATGGCTAACCCGGTCGCCTGCGCTGCCGCCAACGCCTCGTTGCAGCTTTTCGGAGAATACCAGTGGCAAGCCAATGTCAACGCCATTGAAGCGCAAATGCGTCACGAGCTTGCACCGGCGGCGGCGCTGCCCAACGTGGCGGACGTCCGTGTTCTCGGTGCGATTGGCGTAATTGAAACATTGACTCCGGTGAATAACGCTAAACTTACTCAATTTTTTGTGGACAACGGTGTATGGCTGCGGCCATTCGGCAACTACATTTATCTGATGCCGCCTTTTGTTATCGGTACGGCAGAGCTCAGTAAACTCACCGGTGCCGCGGTTCACGCTGCCGCGGCCTCCGGTGAAAATAATTCAAGCAGCGCTATGGTTTAAGCACCGCAAAAATGGTAAATATATGATTACAACAATTGCTGATGATGCCGCGCTGAATTTGACGGCAATTTTAATTGGTGTCTGTGAACGCGACGATGAAATTAACGAAATCCACGAACATTTGGCGGAATTGGCGGAATTGGCACTAAACCTGACAATCCGGACAGTAGAACGGATGGTGGTAAAACGCCGCGGTTCGTGTCCGCAATATTACGTTGGCTCAGGCAAAGCCAATGAAATCGCGGAAATGATTAAACTCAAAGATGTTTCCTGTTTGATTTTTGATAACGACCTGACACCGTCTCAACAACGCAACTGGGAAAAATTGACCAACAAAGAAGTATTGACCCGCCAGGAAGTGATTCTCGATATTTTTGCTAAGCGCGCATTAACCCGCGAAGCGGCAGTACAGGTAAAACTGGCGCGGATGCGCTATCTGCTGCCGCGCCTCACCGGTGCCTGGAGCCATCTCTCGCGGCAGCGCGGCGGCAATACCGGAGCACGCGGTGAAGGCGAAAAACAGATTGAAGTTGACCGGCGAATCGTTAAGCAGCAGATTGCGACGCTTTCGGAAGAGCTGAAAGTACTGCGGCAGCAGCGTGAAACACAGCGCAAGGGCCGAGCCCGCAACACCATGCCGCAAGTAGCGATTGTCGGTTACACCAATGCCGGAAAATCATCATTGCTGAACAAACTGGCCAGTGCTGCAGTTCTAGTGGAAGATAAACTATTCGCGACACTGGATCCGACAACACGCAAACTGATGCTGCCCAATAAAATCCCGATATTATTGACCGATACGGTCGGATTCGTCCGCAAGTTGCCGCACTCATTGGTGGAGGCATTTAAATCAACACTGGAAGAGGCGGTAATCGCAGATTTGCTGCTGATTCTTTTAGACATCAGCAACCCGGCAGTGGAAGAACACTGGGAAACCACGATGTCGGTGTTAAAAGAGTTAGGCGCGGATGAAAAAAATATGATTATTGTCTTCAATAAAATGGACTTAATTGACGACACACTGCTGCTGGCGCGGATTCGCGGTATGTTTCCCGGAGCGTGCTACGTTTCAACGCTAACCGGCGCCGGCATTACAGAACTGCTGGAACGGCTTGGCATGGCATTCGCACATGATCACGTGCTGAAACGGATTCTGTTGCCGCCTGCTCGGCATGATTTGGCGGCATTTATTCACAAACATGGACAAATTTACGAATCGGAATACGATGAGATTGGAAATTTGCGATTATTGGTTAATATTAAAGCATCACTATTGCCGCGTCTGGCGGAATACATAATTATACTCAAATAGGTTTAAAATAGTTTGGAGCAGTTTATGCAAAAGAGTTGTTGGATAATCATCGGGGCAATATTTATCTTATTGTCCGCGCCGATATATGCTGAAGAAGAGGAATTTTCACCATGGGATGCCTGGCGTCACGGTTTCTCTAATTATGAGAAAGGCGAACAAAATAAAACACGCGGCAACCGTGAAGAAGCTCTGCAATATTTTCAAAAAGCGAAAGAATACTACCAGGCGGTGCAGAGCAACCGTCCGGAATGGAATCAAAAAATCATTACCAGCCGCATCAAGATGTGCGAACAGGAAATCGGTGAATTGAAATCGCAGATTGCGCCGCGCCGTGGAGAACGCACCGAAACTATACCATCATCGGCATCAAGTGGCGATGATTCAGAAACCAAAGCGGAACTGGATAAATATAAGAAGAAATTATTTTCTGTACTGGTGGAACTTGATGAATTACGCCGCCAGTCCGAACGCGGCAAAAGCGCTGCGGCAGAAATTGAAAATATGCTCAAGGAAAAGGGCGTACTGCAGCAGCAGTTATCGCTGCTGCAGCAGAAATACGATGCTTTGAATGATAAACTGTCACAACCTGACAACGAAAAAAATGAACTAAAAAACCGAATGCTGGAAGAAAAGATGAAGATGGAAATCCTCACCCAGAAAATTAAGATGCAAGAGGATAACTACGACAAACTCCGCAAAGAAAATGCGGAACAATTTAAATCCGGCGCTGAAGTTAAATATTCCCTGCAGCAAAGCGAACAAAAAGTGCGCGAGTTAAATGACCAGATTCTCCGCTACGAAAAAAACAGTAATGACAGCAGCCAGCAGCAGCGGGCACTTTCCGCACAGGTGGCACAGCTTACCCAGCTCAGCAATTCTGCCCAGGCCGCAGCCAAAGAAAAGCAGGAAGAGATTAATAAACTAAATAAGTGGCTGGATGAATTACGTGAAAAAGGCGGTAGCCAAAGCAAGGTTCAAAACGAGATTGCGACTGAAAATAAGGTTTTGCAGGAAAAATATAATTTAGTGAAAGAGCAACATGAAAAGTTATCCGGTGATTATCAGGAAGTAAAAAATAAACAATTGGAACTGCATATTACTCTGAACCAGTTAAAGGATACCATCAAACGGTTAAGCGATCAGAAGGACAGCATCAGCCAAGAATACAACAGTTTACAGAAAAAATTGTCTGAAAGCAGTCTGGCGGAAAATGTCAGTGTCAAGGAAGGACAGCGGCTGCGTGAACAAAATCAGAAACTTGAAAATGAGCTAAAGATGTTTGTCGACAAATATGAAAAAATGCAAAAAAGGCTTGAAGAGCGTACGGCCAATGAGTACCAAACTATTCTCGCCGCCAACCGCACCAGCAATGAACTTTCTGAAAAACTCAATAAAAAAATCAGTGAATTAGAACAACTGCGCGCCAAATATGAACTGCTGGAGAGTACCAACAAAGATGCCTTAGGTTCTTTTTCTGAATTAAAAACAAATTTCAGCCTGCTCAAAGGCGAATATAATGCGCTCAAAGAGGAGAATAAACAATTAAGCACAATCAAAAATGAGTTCCAGTCATTGCAGCAGGATAACCGGCAGCAGCGCAAAGACAAAGCTGAGCTTAGCGAAATCCGCGACAAACTTCAGTCCACAGTGCTAAGCGCCACCACCGAAATCAGCGCCTTGAAAAAAGAGCTCGGCAGCACGAAAAAGGAAATTGAAACATTAAGACCTGATAGCGATGAGATGAAAAAAACTATCGCCGAACTTAAAAATTCATACGCCGAAATGAGAAAGAGCCGGGATGAAGCAAAATCCAATAACGGAGCATTAATAGCCGATAACGAC
>CAZITV010000160.1:0-5314 GCA_964542255.1 uncultured Victivallaceae bacterium | reverse complement strand
CGTAAAATTCAAAACTTTTGGGCATTGAATAAAATTGGGCAAAAAAATTATCTTTTATTAATTTGCAATTTTTAAAATAGGTGATAAC
Organism: uncultured Victivallaceae bacterium; assembly: GCA_964542255.1. Taxonomy (GTDB): domain Bacteria; phylum Verrucomicrobiota; class Lentisphaeria; order Victivallales; family Victivallaceae; genus CAYMSF01. Next base: position 5,226 of record CAZITV010000160.1, on the reverse strand, counting down.
TTAAAATTTCAGATATTAATTTTGATGTCTCATTTTAGCATATCAAGCCAGAGTTGATTCCAAAAGTATTAAATTTTGCGATTGACTTGTTAGTTAAATTTCGTTGTGAATCCAGCCCGTTGTTCCCACGTATTCGGCAATTGTGGCGTTTCAAAATCTTTTATTTAAAGAGGTAATTGCAAAACTATTTTGAAATTAGCTCTAAAGTGCTAAAATCAAAACTATTTTAAGATTATTGCATAAATTACCGGCTTTTTAAGATTTAATTTCCGTAAGATTTTCCTGATGGAGGTTTTATTCAATGATTGCGGCGCTAACCGGCGGTATGGGTTGCGGTAAGAGTTTAGTGTTGAAGTTTTTTTCGGAGATGGATTGGTTTACACTGAGCGCTGACGCAATTTGTCATCAAATTTATGCAGAACACAATGAATTTTTTTTTACACAGCTCGAAAGCCGCTGGGGTAAAACAGTGTTTTGCGCCGACGGCAGCGCTGATAAACGGCAAATTTCGGCAATAGTATTTGGCGACGAGGCGGAACTGGCCTGGCTTAACGGAATTCTGCATCCGTTGATTATGCGCCGCGGCAGTGAAAGCATCGCAGAGAGTTCCAATAAATACATAATGTTTGAAATACCCCTGTTATTTGAAGCAAAACTTGATAAAGATTTTTCTCCGGTCATATGTGTATGGTCAAGTCACAATGTACAAATGGCACGGTTGCTGCAGCGGCAGATGCCGCGGGAACAATTGGAGTTGCGGCTCGCTAACCAAATCCCAGTAAATGAAAAATTGGAAAAAGCTGATTTCGGCTTGATTAATAACAGTCAAGTTGAATTATTATATGAACAATGCAAAATAATTAACGATAAATTAAGGAATTAACTATGGAAGAAAACACTATAAATTCTCACAGCAGCGAAGAACAGCCCAAAAGACGCAGCCGTCCGGCTCCAAGACGTCCCAGCGGTAAACCAGCAGCTTCGCACCGTTTCAGCAATGCTCCGAAACCCAGACGCAACCATGACAGTACCAATGAGCCTTCACCGAGATATTATGATGAACAGCCGGATATGATGCGCAATGACTTTGTGCAGGAGCCGCCACCGGTAACTCAGCCGGCAGATGCTTATGATCTGAACGGCGAACCACAAAATGTGCAAATCCAGGGGGGGGCGCAAGCCACTCAGAGTGCCGCATATAGCGAAGCACTCGGTCAGCACGTTACTCCGGATATGCTGCCTCCGGATGAAGAGCCGGCAGTTGCCGATGTCAAAATTACGCGTGACGAAAATGCCCGCAGTTGGAATATCAGCGAACTGCAGGCTAAATCAATGCAGGAATTATCCCAGATGGGACGTGATTTTGGCGTTGAGGGTATCGGCGCCCTGGAAAAATCCACTTTGATATTTGAAATCTTAAAGGCAAGCGCCGAAAAAAGCGGGCAAATGTACGGCAGTGGATATTTGGAAGTGCTGCCGGATGGATTCGGGTTTCTGCGTTCACCCAACTACTGCTATCTGCCGTGCTCAGAAGATATTTATTTGAGCCCGTCGCAAATCAAGCGGTTTGCACTAAAAACTGGCGACTTCGTCAGCGGTCAAATTCGTCCGCCGCGTGAAAAAGAACGTTTCTTTGCGATGCTTAAGGTTGAAGGTATCAATCACGATGCACCAGAGCGCAAAAAAGAAATTATTCCGTTCAGCGCTCTCACTCCCTATTTTCCTACCAAACGTTTAGTGCTGGAGCTGGATCAAAAGGAATTTTGTACAAGAATTGTGGATTTGGTCTCTCCTATCGGCAAAGGTCAGCGCGGGCTAATCGTCGCACCGCCAAGAACCGGAAAAACCGTCCTGCTCCAGAAAATGGCCAACAGCATTCGAAAAAATAATCCGGAAGTCAAACTTATTATTCTGCTGATCGATGAGCGCCCGGAAGAAGTTACCGATATGCAGCGCTGCGTTGATACGGAAGTGGTTAGCTCAACTTTTGATGAGCCGCCCGAACGCCATGTTCAGGTTGCGGAAATGGTTATTGAAAAAGCTAAACGCATGGTCGAGTATAAGCAGGATGTGGTAATTCTGCTGGATAGTATTACTCGACTGGCACGCGCTTATAATACATTGCAGCCGCACAGCGGCAAAATACTTTCAGGCGGTGTTGATGCGAATGCCCTGCATAAGCCCAAACGTTTCTTCGGCGCGGCTAGAAACATTGAACATCATGGCAGCTTAACCATTATTGCTACCGCGCTGATTGATACCGGCAGCCGTATGGATGAAGTAATTTTTGAAGAATTCAAGGGTACCGGCAATATGGAATTAAACCTTGACCGTCACCTCTCAGACCGCCGTATTTATCCGTCTATTAACATCGAAAAGAGCGGAACACGGCGCGAAGAACTGCTGCTTCACCCTGACGAACTGCAGCGGGTTTGGACCTTGCGCCGGGCAATGAACGGCGTTCCACCGGCCGAAGCGATGGAACTGCTGATCGGAAAACTTAAAAAAATGCCGACAAATATTGAGTTTCTGATGACTTTGCAGGTTTGACTTTAGCAGGTTGTGATAGTATATATTAACAGGATGACGGTTGTTAAGACGCTTGATGATATCGCAGTCTGCCGGCATTTGTTGGCGGATTATAGAACGCTAATGCGGAATTATCCGCAGGCGTTCTGATGCATAACTCATCGGATTCAGTAAAAGAATATTTAGAAAATTATGAATGACGGAAAGAAAAAAATAATTTATGGCTTTTTTTATTTTTTACTTGCCATTTTGATTTTCTCATCAGCGGTGCTGGTTTACCCGGTGTACCGGCAATTTCAGAAACGCAAAATGAATATCGCCTTGCTGCAGGAGCAGGCTGCGATGAAGACCGCTGAGTGTGTCCGCCTTAATAAAGAAGTCTATGCATTGGAAAATAGTCCGGTGGCGGTAGAAAAGGTTGCCCGGGAAAAGTTTGGTTTGTGTGCCGAAGGCGAATCAGTGATGCGCTACGATAAAAGCAGCACAAAAAAATAATTTGTTATTTTCTTGCATTTTTTTAATTATTAAGCTTGCAAAGATGGCATTTTATAGGCATATTTCTTCAAAGTAATTTTTGAAAGATTATTTTTGTGTAAGTTGTTAAAATGTTTTTGACACTTTTCTCTAGTTTTTAACGGTAAATGCAATGGTTTTTGCATAACCGAATAATTTTATGTTATTTTAACAAAGTTCAGGAGGCGAATGTGAAAGTAAAGGTTTTTGTAATTTTGGCAGGAGTTGCAGCATTGCATTTGTTGTTAATCGCAGGTTTTGCAGTTAGCGGCGGCTGTAAAGGCCCTGAAGTTTTTGCTGAAAGAAAGTATATTCCAGCTAAAGTGGCGACCGACAAACCTGCTGACGCTGCAGCCGTCCCGGCTGAAAAAGTTAGCGTTTCTACCGCTGAAAAAATGCCCGCTGTAAAAAAATCAACTCCGGCTTTAGTCCCAGACAAAGCTCCGGTGATGGTACCGGATAAAGCTCCTGCAGTTACCGTACCTCCAGTTCACAAAACCGGCGATACCTATAAAGTACAAAACGGCGATTCTCTTTCTAAAATAGCTAAAACTCACGGTGTTAGTGTCGCAGCTCTTGCCGCAAGCAATAATATCGAATCCACCAAAATGTTAAAAATTGGACAAACTCTTGTTATCCCTGCACCAGGCAGCAGCACCGCGGTTCACGAGACCAAAAAAGCCAAGCCTGCAGTAAAGAAAGATGCTAAACCGGCCGCCAAGAAAGATAGCAAAGATGCTAAGAAAGATGGCGAAAAAGATAGTGCCAAGCCGGAAGAAAAGAGTGCAGAGAAAACCGATGCAGCAGCAACTGACGCCGCCAAAGATAGCTATGTAGTGAAAAAAGGTGATTCAGTGCCTTTAATTGCAAAAAAACTTCATGTTAAGGCTTCAGATTTAAGAAAGGCAAACAATCTTAAAGAAACTTCAAAATTAACTCCCGGCCAGAAGTTAGTCGTTCCGGTAGCAAACAAAGCCGGCGAAGCTGATAAAGAAGATGCTAAAACTAAAGAAAGCACCGATGACATTGTTAACAACGTTCCGAGCGCAGGCGCCGCCGTTGATGCAGCCGCTCCTGCAGTGAAGCCTGCAGCACCAGCGGTGGGCCCCGCAGCCGCACCTGCCACTGACACAAAAACAGCTCCGGCTGCCGCCTCCAATTCCCCGGCCGGCAAAGAGGCCGTAGAAGTTGACAAAGCAACCACAATAGAAGCATTTGCGCAGAAGTATGGCGTTAAAGTTGAAGATATCAAAAAATTAAATCCAGACTTGGCTAAAGATGGCAAACTTACCGTTGGCAAAATTGTTATTATTCCGGCGCCGGCTAACTAATCCGGAAAAAAGTTTCACAGTATAAAAGTTCAAACGGCAGCGTTTGAACTTTTTTTTTCGACTATCGGTATGACAGCAGCAGATGCAATGAGGTCGCAGATGATACATTGTTTTAACAATTTAGGCATAATTATTGCCGCCGGCGGCAGCGGCACCAGATATGGCGATAATAATAAATTGATGGAAATTATTGATGGAGTGCCGGTCTTTATTCATACCGTTAAAACGCTGTATAAAAGTTGTTTGCCGAATAATTTTATCTTAGTTGTACCGCAGCACAGCGAAAAGTTATTTCGTGATAAAATGTCCATCTTCGCTCCGGAGGTTCAGGCTAAAATTGTTATTGGCGGTACTGCGCGTGGCGAGTCGGTATGGAATGGTTTGCGACTTTTGGAAAACAGCGTTGAATATGTCGCAGTTCACGATGCCGCCCGACCTTTGGTTACTGCAGAACTTCTGAGCGAATGCCTCAACGCCGCAATTATCTATGGTGGTGCTATTCCGGGAAAACCACTTGCCGACACTTTGAAAAAAACTGACGCGGCAGGCTGCGTGGTTGCCACCATTAACCGTGACTGCTTGTGGCGAATCGAAACCCCGCAGGTTTTTCGCACCGGGTTGCTGGTCAACGCTTACCGTCTCGCGATGAAGCAAGGACTTGATTTCACTGATGATGCCGGGGTTATGGAGTACTCCGGTTATCAAGTAAAAATTGTTCATAACCACCGCAGCAATACCAAAATAACTACGCCAAATGATTTGCTCTCTATAAAAAATGACCTGAAAAATATTTGCGGGTGCTAATTTACCCTAGAATAATTTTAGGAGAAGGCACTATTGAAGGCCTTATCGG
>CAZITV010000159.1:0-5323 GCA_964542255.1 uncultured Victivallaceae bacterium | reverse complement strand
GACTTTGGATTCGTACCCTTCAAGTTTCTTCAATACCCCCGGTATCGGCGGACTTTCAGAATACAAACCAAACTCAAAATCTGTGCGATATTTACTATCTTTTAGAATGCTGCTCAGTATTAAGCACAATATCAGGTTTAATACCAATTTGCTTTCATTTATGACGCCTGATTGATCTTTGTTACTGATTTTTGCCATGAATTTTGTACGATATTTATATCTTTCTACGGTTTATAACCAAAATCCATCGCCAAATTACTAATCGTTATTGTCTATGACTGATATTGCAGTTACAGATGTAGTTTTCAATGGAAGTCAGTTATACTTTTTCAAATATATGAGTATAACTCATTCGGTCAACGTTGTAAAGTCCCTGTTCATTCATTTTCAGTTCCGGCAGTGAGTTTAAATCTAAAAACGCCAAGGAGAGGAATGGGTCAGGGACGGTTGCTCCCATTTCACGCACGTTGGCTTTCATCGCGGTGTAACGCTTTGCTAATTCAAAACCATCCATATCAGTCATTAAGCCGGCAATCGGTAGTGGTAAAAAGTCAACCTTGTTTCCATCAATCACGCACATTCCGCCGTTGCGGTCTATAACAGTATTAATTGCCTGAGCAATGGCACTGTCATTCGCGCCAATGGCAACAATGTTACTGGAATCGTGCATATTCGATGACGCAATAGCGCCACGCCGCAGCCCGAAGTTTTTAACAAATCCGATAATTGGTGCGGTATTTATGGTGTTTGGTATTAAGACTATTTTCAAAATATCTCTTGCAGCGTCTGAGATAACTTTGCCGCGTGATATTTTGGGCGGGTGAAGCTCGCGCCTGGTGATAATTTGATTGCTGATCAATTCAATCACTTTGATTCTGCCAGCCTGGGCCGGCAGACTGAATGCACTGGCATTAAATTGACGCCGTATAAAATTCCCGGGCAGCGCCGCGGCAGAAAAATGCGGCAATACCGGCTTGTTATTCCTGGCAACTACACAACCATTGATGACAGTCATGATAATATTAAAATCATCAAAGTTATCAATTGCAATAAAGTCAGCACAGTCGCCTTCGCGCAGCAATCCAGTATTCAGCCGGTAATGCCTTGCCGGGTTGACACAGGCACACCGTAGTACGCTGAATAGTGAAATGCGGCGCTTTAATGCCATTTTTACCATGGTGTTAATATGACCTGCAACAAGTCCGTCCGGACGCAAAGTATCGCTGCAAAACATGCAGCTTTTGGGATACTTGTCAAGCAAATCACATAAGCTGTCAAAGTTAGACGTGCATGAATTATGCCGCAATACCAATTTAAATCCGGCTTGCAGTTTTTGAATTGCATCACTCATCGTGATAGACTCGTGGTCAGTAGAAATGCCGGCATTAAAACATATCTTCAGTTCGGCCTGGGTTAGTCCTGGTGTATGTCCGTCAATAGGCACGCCGTAGCTGCGCGCAATCTTTAATTTTTTTAATAATTTTGCATCGTGAGCAAATAGTGCACTGTAATTAAGCACTTCTGCCAAATGATTAACCTGATTTCTGGACAGCAGATCGTCAATAATCTCGGCTGATATTTCTTCGCCTGCCGTGTTGCCGTTAACACATGGCGGCGCACCGAAGAAAAAATGAAATGGCGCCATTCGACTGTTGTTGAGCATATATTCAATGCCGTCCAAACCGTTGAGGTTGGCAATTGCATGCGGGTCAGCAATCATCGCAATCGTGCCATTGGCCACCGCCAGGCGCGCTGCTTCAGCAGGCGGCATTAATAAACTTTCCAAATGGATATGCGCGTCAATAAATCCGGGTAAGATGAAACGCGGCGGCGGATTGTCTATTGGCAGTATCCTGCTGATTTTGCCATGGCGGATTTCTACTCGGCCGGGAAAAATTCTAGTGCCGCAAACGTCAACAATATTTCCGGCAATATACTTCATCTATTATTACCAATGGCTTAATTAGTTCGGTGCGTTGATGAGCCTGAGAACATTTTTGGCGGCCTCTGTAATTAAGTCCCAGCGCTGCTCGGCGATATACTCAGGACGGATGATGTCTTCAACAGCAATTGCCAGCACCTGAGGTATTAATGAATATTCTTTGACTGAGCAGCTGTTTATTCCGCCCTTTACTATCACGTCCAGCGGCAGATGTTCAAACGGTTCCAGCACTGATTGCAAGTATTTTGCCCCATTATCAAGTGCGGCAGGGAAAAATTGAAAGGTTATGCATCCGGTCAATAAAATCTGCTCAATTTCATTTGGTGTATTTGCTCCTGGAGCAAAAGTAATTTTTTGTTTGGCAGCGATTGGCAGGCAGTCACGGCACAAGACAGGAGATGTTACAAATTTTGCTCCGGAATCTATTGCGCGCAGTAATTGGTCCTTATTGAGTATGCCGGATGCACCGATTAAAAAATCTGGGAAAGTTCTGGAAACTTCCTTAATTGCTTTGCTGTCGCAATGGCGTCGAAAGTTAATTTCCATTGAAGAGAGTCCGCCTGCGGTGAGTGCCTCAGCAATTTTAATGGCGGTTTCCGGCTCAAGGTCTTTATATTTTAATAACGGAATTACTCTATACTTTCTAAGGTTTGAAAACATGCGTATTATCCCTTTTCTTTATGCAAACAATAATCATTTATACCGCGCTGTAAACAGTTTTGTAATAAGCTTAACATATTATAAAGCAATTATAATTTAATTCCAATTCACCACCGTAAATCTTTGGCAAAAAATGATTGCCGGGCAGCTGAGATTTCTTGTATCAAGAAGTTTGCCCGCGGTTTGACCGTTCGTCGGGTACTTTTAGATTGTGGAAACTGCAGATTTGGTTTAACCACTCATTAAAGTTAATCCAGTAACGGTTAGCGCGTTCGGGCAGCGGGTTTTCGCCAATGCCGGCACCGACAATTTGTTCAATGAATAACTGCTGTTGTGAATTTTGTTCTTCGTCTTCGGAAAAATTATCCGGCATAAAACCATTTTCGTGAAGAAATCCAGTTTTTATCAATATCAGTGATTGAATTCTATTCCATATCTGGTCAAAAAAATGGGTTTTGACGATCTCTTCATTACCGGCAGCAGCAAGGTGCGTTAGCACGTTATTCAGGGTAATTCCAGTTTGCGGGCAGGGCAGCTCTGGCTGGGTGTTGTTAAGAATAAATTCAGCGATTTTGGTTGCCAGTTTGAAGTTTTCTGGAACAGCAGCAATGTTATCATGTTCTCTGACTAACTCAATACTTACCGCCGTATGCAGTGTTGAATTTTGCGATTCGTGGAATGATACGGCTATTTCACGAAACAAATCCACTACCGGAGTTTTCTTCCCGGATATTTTTTGTTCGCCTTTGACTAATAAATCAATTTTGCCATAATCCGGACTTAAGCCGCTGAGAATAATACTGCTCTCCATATACGGAGTTTTGCGCAAAATAATGATTTCTGTTGATTCCACTCTATTAAGCTCCAAAATAAAATTACTGATTTTCTGGCGGCGACGCGTTTTTTTCGTTATAGGGATATGGTAAAAAATCCAGCTGCTGATTGCCTGGCAAGGCTGCCAAACTTTTGCCTATAGTGCTGATATAGCGAAAACTGTCTGAACTGACTGCCGCCAAAAATAGCATTGAAGATGCCAGTTTTATTATTTGTGTATTGTCCCAGGCATCCTTATCGGGATTATAATGGCAGTTGGTAAGCCGCCAATGGTCTTTGGGCAGCAGTATTTGATTATTGGAATCCAATAACAAAAAATTACCATAACGGCGAATTATTTTTAACTTGAAATTGTGTTCTTCGGCAATGACTTTGGCAATTGCGCAAAGCATAAAATCAGCACCGATCATATCCTCCATTACCGGTCCAAAACAAAAGTAATCGGGTTGAAATTCACTACCTTGTGCCGTAGTAAATCCGCATTTTCTCATCAGATATGCCACTTGCTCCATCGTTGCCGGCGGATATTTATTAGCGGTCAGTTGGAATTCTTCCCACAGTGATGTCAAGTGCGGCTCTGAATCATTATCATACCACTGCAGGTGAACTTGAATCAAACCTTGAATCAGATTACCGGAATTGTTCAGCACCGCGGCAAAACCGTCGCGGCGCTGTCTGAGCGTTAAAATTGCCTGGAGCTGGTGTACGCGTTTTCTGACCAGTGGATTATCATGCTCCTGGTACTGAGCCAAGTATGGCATCAATTTATCACCAATGGTGATGAGTTCAGCCATTGCCGCTCCGGCAGTATGGGTATTTTCATCATCGAGGAAATTAAGTAATATGCTAAGTCTGTTGTTCATTGCCGTGTTGGAAATTTGCCGATTAATGCGTTTTGTGCTATGGACTTCACATCTTCAGGAAAATCTGAGCGTAAAATCCATTTCAGGAAACCTGGATCGTTTTCTGCCACACTGCTCAGGCTGGAACCGGAATTTTTGCCGAAACATAGAACCACTTCACTGCCGACCCATTTGAACCTGCCTGAACTGTCAACCGCATCAGGATCGCGGCTGTCTGAGAAAATGTGCAGTTCATCAACCGTTCGCGGCAGTTCAGGATGACGCGTCAACTGCTGTTCGAAAACTTCAAGTGTTGCAGCGGTGTCAGCGGCGGCACTGTGTGCTTCAATTAGCTCCTTGCCGCAGAAAAATTTATAGGCGGCGATAAGAGTACGCGGATACAATTTACAAAAGATGTTGTACATATCAACAACTTTTCTGTCGGTAACAACAAACTGCATGCCGGCGCGGTTAAACTCGTTTACTAAAATTGGGACATCAAATTTTTGAATATTGTAGCCGCCTAAATCGCAGTTATCAAGGAATTGAAGAAGATTCCTGGATATTGATTGAAAAGTAGGCTCGTTAGCGACATCTGCATCAGTTATTCCGTGTATTGCCGTCGCTACTGCTGGAATGGGCATTTCCGGATTTATTTTTCTGGTTTTTGTGATTCTTTCGCCATCCGGCATCAGCTTTATAACAGAAAGCTCGACAATTCTGTCTTTGCTGATGTTGGTTCCAGTTGTTTCCAAATCAAATATTACCAATGGTCGTTCAAGTTTTATATCCAGCATCTGTTTAATTCTCTTTTATGATTTTTATACCGAATTGTAATCTTAGTTTTTTAAGATTTCGGTCTGGTATTTATTTAATTCCGATGAATAGTTTCAAACAAAATTTTTGAAATGGATTCCAAACTAAAATATACTGGCGATATTGCGTTCTGCAATTTATTCTTGCACCGATTATTGTGATAAATTCGTTTTGATACCGATGAGCGATCAGTCATTGACAATAACGCTTAGGAATTTGGCGATGGATT
>CAZITV010000158.1:0-5407 GCA_964542255.1 uncultured Victivallaceae bacterium | reverse complement strand
TGACCGGGCTTTTGGCGGGTTCATCTAAATACACCATGCCGCCTGCATCAATGGCATCAATAAAACTCGGTGGTCAAGCTTTACCTTTTGTGTTTTCGTGCAGTAGTTAGGAAATATTCGGGTCAGGCAGCAAATAACTTAATTCACACAAAGAAACCTGACAGCGCCACCAACACTTATGCATCTCTTTGATGAGGACTGGGCATGAACGCACGCAAAGCCAATTATTTTCCTCAATTTTTTTTACTTTTTAGCAATATCATTGACTTTTCGTGGAAAATCTGACACCAGTGTCTCTAAAAAACTTACACGGAATAAAATTCTTTTTTTGTATAGCGAGTTTTCTATCAAACATCTATTCTTGCTAATTTTAATATATTTTTCTCTGTCCAAAAATAAATAATACAAAATTAAAAAAAGTAATACTGGACAAAAAAGGAAGCATTGTCTATATTAATATTACGATTTTTTAAAAATTAATAAAAGCAAGGTGAGCTAAGTGAGTAGGAATAAGAGTTTTACTCTGGTTGAATTGTTAGTCGTGATAGCTATTATTTCGATTTTGGCGATGCTGTTATTGCCGGCACTGGCTCAAGCACGGGAGTCAGCGAAAAGAATCTCATGTACGGGAAATATTAAACAGATGGCGCTGGGGGCGCAGTTATATGCATTAGACAGCCGTTATTATCCTCCGGCTTACACTAATTTGGGCGGTGTAAAACTGCGCTGGATGGATTATGTCGCGCCGTATTTGAAAGCCGGTGCTGACAAATCCAAAGTATATGTCTGCCCCGCGGATGCCAATCCCGGCATTCCCGCCTTAACAACCATGCCGCTTAGCTATGGGATTAATACTTATAATTTTATAGGCGGTACGCCAGGGCAGAAGTATTCATTCTGGTATCCTGTGCATTCCAGTCTCGTCAGGCATCCATCACAGGTGATCGTGCTGACTGATGCCAGGGCAACGTATTATTATGTTGCAGGGAGCGCAGGCAATGCAACACGGTATTACACGCCCGGCGCAGTGGCAAATGCTGCTCCAGATACTTATGTGGGCTTTCGCCATCCGCATTACACGTTTACAGCCGGTTATGCCGATGGACACTGCAATATAAGAAACAGAACAACACAAATTGATTGGGATGCATCATTGTGAGAGTATTGTCATTGTATGTGCCGTTACTACTATCACTGCTCTGTATAGAATCGGCTGTTGCAGAATCTCTGGACATTACCGATATAACCGGTCGTAAAGTAAAGACTCCTGCCAGAGTGGAGAGAGTTTTGACGACATGCACTTCTGTAACAGACACTTTATTACGTCTCAAGCAAAAACAAATAATTGCCGGATGTGATGAATACTCCATAATGTTCCCGGAAATGTCAGGAGTGGCTGTACTTGCGCATGGCGGTTCTATTTCCAGAGAAAACGTAATTGCATCTAGGATTGATCTAGCGTTTATCTGGTGGTATCAGGATGAAATGGCAGAACAGCTTGCAAACTTGAATATTCCAGTTGTCAGAATCAAGTTGAACAGCGCAAAAGATATACCACAACTGCTACGGCTGGTGGGCAGATGTGTCAACCAGAAGGAATCCAGTGAAAAAATGGCGATTGAGATTGAACAGTATCTGTCGCAAACAGCGAATAATCAGACATTAGTGTGTCCAACAGTATACTGGGAGCTCTATACTCCATTCCGCACTGCCGGGGCTGATTCTTATCTTAATGATCTGCTGCAGCTTGCTGGTGGAGTTAACCTTGTTTCAACACCTGGCTCTTTACAATTCTCTGCTGAACGTCTGCTGCAAAGCAATCCTGAAGTAGTGTTATTGGTGGATGGTTACGCGACAGCGACTGAATTTGCGTCACGCACCGGATTATCTGGATTAAGCGCAGTGAAAAACAACCGCGTTTATTGCGTCCCCAAGCAGGTTCTGGTTGCCGGTGCAGGACTGCCGGTATCAGTCGCGGTTATCAGAAAAATTATATCGGGGAAAAAATAAAGGATCACACGATGGCTTTTTATAAATTGACTTTCAATCAGAAATACCATTGCGCAACGGTTTATAATTATGGATGCACTTTCAAATGTCCGGTATGCAGTTATAAATTACGCAGCGGTATAACCGGAGCACCTGGGCAGTCATTTCCGCGTCCGGAAACGTTTCCAGCGCTTGCTGAGTTTAAAAAGGCGCTTGCGGGATTGCCGATAGAGAGGGTTTTCTTCATGGGTGGCGAACCTACAGTTGCTCAAGATTTACCGGAATTATTGCGTTTTGCTAAACATGAACTTGTACTTGAGACTGCGCTTGGACACACCAATGGCAGCCGTCTGCCGATAGCCGACCTTGATATGGCGAATGTCGGACTCAAGGCGTGGGATGAACAGTTGCATTTAACATTTACCGGCAGACCCAAGTCGCTGATTTATGATAACTTCAAGGCGGCATTCCATTCCGGCATGAAAATGAAAGCAAATGCCATTCTGATTCCAGGTCTGGTGGAGATTGAACAGATTGCGGCAATCGCGAAATGGTTAAGCCGGCTCTCCCCTGAAATTCCTTTGCATGTCAATGGGTATATCCCAGTTCCCGGGCAGCCGTTTCAAAAACCTTCGGACATTGCTGTTGCAGGCGTAGTTGACGCCTGCCGCCAATATCTTAACACCGTTGCCAGCTCCAATATCTGCCCTGAAACTGCGGTTGGACTGGCTAAACGTGATGACCGCTTTGACAGCGCAAGAATTATTTAGTCTAATTCATAAGGAACATATGGGTAAGGTTAATTCACAATGTTCATATTTATGGCAGTTTGGCTTGATGTTTGTTTTGAGTTGCGCGGTTTTGCTGATGGCACTCTGTTGTGGCGCAGTTAAAATTTCGCCTGCCCAGATTATTGAGACATTTTTAGACTTTGACGGTAATTCAACTGCGAGCCAAATTATCATTAATACTCGTTTGCCGCGGATAATACTGGCGGGTTTGTCGGGAATGTCCCTGTCGCTGGCTGGCTTGGCGGCGCAAACATTATTCCGCAACCCGCTTGCCAGTCCCTATATGCTGGGAGTCTCCAATGGTTCCGCGCTCGGTGCGGTGACCGGGATGCTTATCGGCGGGTTGAACGCCGCCAGTCTTACCGCTTGCGGCATAGCAGGCGGCATATTAAGCTTGATATTGATTAAATTTCTGGCATCGCGCGCAGTCAATTTTACCGGGACTATTTTATTACTGGGAATTGCCTCGAATGCACTTTTTTCCGCGCTTGTCTCCGGCATGTTGCTGTTTGCCGGCGAACGGCTTCAGGGAATAATTTTCTGGTTGATGGGAGGTTTCTGTCGGGCATCATGGACGGCATCTGGAATGCTTGCGTTCTCTACTATAGGCGGCTTGGCTGGAATGCTGTTCATGGCTCCGGCGATGAATGTATTGTTGCTCGGCGACAAGACTGCGATCAGTTCAGGACTCAATTTGCGCCGCCTGCAACTATGGCTGATGTTGATTGTGGCTATACTTTCGGCAACAGTGGTAAGCGTGGCCGGGGTGATCGGGTTTGTCGGTTTGATTGTGCCGCATCTGACGCGAATTGTTTGCGGACCGGAACTGCGCAAGCTGGTTCCGGCTTGCGCGGTCGGCGGGGCAATTCTTACCGTTGCCGCTGACACGGTTGCCAGAACCATGTGCTCGCCGGCTGAGATCCCAGTCGGTATTATAACCTCGCTGATAGGTGCTCCAATTCTTGTCTGGCTGATTCTGGCGAAAACGCGGGGGAATTTGTGGCAATGACACTGTGCGCGGACAATATCTCATTCTCATACCGTAAAAATTCGCCAGTGGTATTGGAACAAGTCTCGATGAAACTGCCGCGGGGGAAAATAGTCGGGATTTTCGGCCCGAACGGTTCCGGCAAAAGCACTTTGGCAAATTGTCTGGCGGGGATACTGCGCCCGAATACGGGCATCGTTTCCATAGGTGAATATCCCTTATGTGCCATTCCCCCAATGCAGTTGGCGCAACGGCTGGCATTGGCGGTTCAGGAGACTCCAGCTGGATTGCCGTTTTCGGTTGAACAAGTCCTGCGCCTGGGCTGTTATCCGCATCGAGGTTTCTGGCAGAATCAGATGCCCGGGGAATCTGAAAAAATTGCCCGATGCATTGAGCTGACCAGATTGCAACATCTGGTCACGCGTCAGTTTAATGAGCTTAGCGGTGGGGAGAAACGCCGAGTGATGCTTGCCCGCGCCATTATTCAAGCTGAACAATTTTTGCTGCTTGATGAACCGGCGGCGTATCTTGATCCGCAACACCAGTTGGAGTTGTTTGAGATTATTCAGGCCCTTGCCGCATCCGGCATCGGCATTTTAATTACCAGTCACGACTTGTTTATCGCGCCGCTTTTTCTTGACGTCGCTATTTTAATGCACAATGGCAGGATTATCGCCAACGGACTGCCGGAACAGGCGCTCTCCACCGAAAATATCAATATCGCCTTCAAGCGTTCAATCAGTATCGCCTGGAATCATCCGGGTGGAATAATCGTGAATTTAGATGTTCAGTCCATCCGGTAAATAACCAGATATAAGTCTTTTGAGTTTCACCCGAGCATCAGTTGCGGTAAACTGCCAGTTTATTTTTGCATTCAGGTTGTCCCTGTTTTCCATTCGGCCTGACCACAAATTATTGAAATATTCATACATAAATTGCCGATGATTTGTTACAAAATATGCCGTTAAATCAATTTTTTCCTGCCAAAAAATGATTTTAAGCCATTTTACATTGCCAGTTATATTGGCAATGTTTTCTTTACCTAAAATATGACTTACTTTTACGATCAATGCAAGTTGATAATATCTTGATATTTCCGAGTAGTCGGTGCTTTCGGAGGTTAACCCGTATTGTATTTTGTTAAATCAAAAAACAGCCTTAAATTATGGCTTTAAAATGCTGTTATTTCAAATGAGCAGCAAGTTGATTGATTTCATCCGGGGCCATCGACTTTGCAAAGTCAGCATCCACTTCAGCAAGAACTTGTCTAGCTGCGTCAGGATTGCTCAATGCTTCCTGCAGATTTTTTACCTCGTCCGGCATCAGATCTACTTTTGTACCATCCTTTTTGATGATAGAGCATATGCCCGTTTCTGGGCACAATTCAATGTTCAGATTATCCATACGTCCTTCCTTCTTGTTTTTCATGATCCAGCGTTATATTGGCGTCCAATCGCAAAGCCCGGACATCGTGCCCGAACTCGCATTGTTCATCCCTTGTATTTGAATATATCATATGTCGAAAATTTTGCAAGACGCTTACAATTATTATTCTCCATGCTTGTTTTACGGCAAACATTATAAATTCGCATCCATCGCAGTTTTGGCTTCATCATGCCCGCCGTCATACCAGCGGGGG
>CAZITV010000157.1:0-5420 GCA_964542255.1 uncultured Victivallaceae bacterium | reverse complement strand
TAGATATCGCCCTGCGGTTTATAACCAAAATCCATCGCCAAATTCCTAAGCGTTACTGTCTATGACTGACCGCTCATTGGTATAAGCGTTAATTATCTTTTCAACCAGGGCGTGACGCACGACATCACGAGTGGAAAAACGGCAAAACGCGATTTCAGAAATTTTATTTAACGTTTTTTCAGCATGAATCAGTCCTGACTTTTCATGTTTTGCCAAATCGGTCTGAGTCGGGTCGCCAGTTATTACACATTGAGAATCAAAGCCCAGCCTGGTCAAAAACATCAGCATTTGCTCTTCAGTAGTATTTTGCGCCTCATCCAAAATAACAAAGGCATGATTGAGCGTTCTGCCGCGCATAAACGCCAAAGGCGCCACCTCAATAATACCACGTTCAATCAAGGATGTCGCCTCTTCAAAAGAAATCATATCGTAGAGCGCATCATAAAGCGGACGCAGGTACGGCAAAATCTTTTCTTCCAAATTGCCCGGCAAAAATCCAAGATTTTCCCCGGCTTCTTTTGCCGGGCGGGTAAGAATTATGCGGGAGCAGTCTCCCTTCAGTAATGTTGAAATAGCCATAGCCATGGCCAAATATGTTTTGCCGGTTCCAGCCGGACCTATTCCGAAAACAATATCATGTTCGCGAATTGCCCGCAGGTAATCCAATTGCGCTTTGCTCCGCGGCACCACATCGCGTTTTTTGGCGCCGACCGCGATGCGTTCGCCAAACAGCAATTTTAAGTCATCCTGCCGGTGCTCTCCAAATGCCTTTAAGGTTTGCTCGAAGTCATTTTGGTCAAGGTGCCGCTTGCATAAAAGATAAACCCGGGACAACTCTGCGAGAAACTCCAAGCCGCGATCTACTTTTTCACGCGTTCCAGTGAGCTTCACCCAGCAATCCCGGGATACCATTGATAACTGCAACCGGTCTTCGGCCTGCTTCAGGTTTTTAACCAGTCTCCCGGCAAACGCCGCATCCGGCGTTAAACCGTGTTCAAAATAAAATTTTTCTTCAACCGACATTACCGCTGTTAATTAAGGTAACGGAATCTGCAGCTTCATGCCCGGGGTTACTTTATCAGAACCCTTCAGTATGCCCTGATTAGCGTCTTTAATTTTCTGGACGCCATTGCCGCTTTTATAGAATTTTTTGGCAATTTTCCACAGGCTGTCATTTTTTGCAACAACATAAGTTTGGCTGTTGCCGGATTCGACATTTTGGCTTGGTGCTGCATCACCCATTGGCGCGACAGCGGTGGCGGCGGCATCAGTGGTCACGGCATCGGTTTGCACGGGGGCTGCGGTCGTTTCAGTAGCTACCGGGGTGGTGGTTTCTTCGACCGTGGTTTCGCCCTTGTCATACGGAGTCGGATTTAAGATTTTATCTGGAGGAATCGCTTGTGGTTCGCTCCATGATTTATAGTTTTTCTTGAGATACTTTTGCCATTCCTGTTCTTCTGCGCCGACGGGTTTCTGCGCCAACTGTGGTGCACAACCATAACAACACGCGAGAATTCCAACCATTACTGCTAAACGCCTCATTCTGATGCCTCCTTAATTTTAAGACTTCTATAGTCTGACAATTATAAAAATTATATCAAATTTCCGCATACAATACGAAAACTTTATAAACCTGCATATACTATAAACTAATAAAACTTCAAAGCAAGGGCAAAAACAGAAAAAACGAACACGTTGTTGCACGATAACGTGAACCAACGAAACCGTGATCTGTTTTTCCCGCGCCAGCACGGCAAAAAATCATGCCTGTTTTTCTGCCAATACCAAATTCAGCATTTTTTCCGTTGCTTTAATAGCAGCGACCATCTGGTCGCTGTCAACGCCATTGGTTACCAAATGATTTCCTGCTCTATTCTCCCAGGTGATAGTTGTCTCGACCAAGGCATCAGTTTTGCCGCCCGGGGGGATTCTAACTTCGTAATCAAGCAGGCGCGGGAAGGTCAAGTCCACTTGTTTTAAAGCCTTTCGCAGGGCCTTCACAAAGGCATCATAGCCGCCATCACCAGTGGATTCCGCGCCTAATTTACACTTTTGGTATTTTACTTCAACCGCGGCGTGAGGAATCTCGCCGCGCTTGGTGGTGATACTATAATTGGTAACTTCCACCAGGCTGCGAATTGGCGCCTTGAGAATGCCGGAAATAATAAACGGCAAGTCTTCTGGTGTGATATTTTTCTTTTTATCGCCGAGCCGAACGACTTCCATCAGTACTTTATCGCGCGTGGCTTTATCTAATTCCAGCCCCATGGCTTCAAGATTTTTATCAACTGAAGCTTTGCCGCTTAGTTTGCCCAGGGCATAACGGCGTTTCCTGCCAAATCGTTCCGGCAGCAGCGGATTGGCATAAAGATTGCCTTTTTTGTCACCGTCAGCGTGAACTCCGCAAGTTTGAGTAAACACATCACTGCCAACAATCGGAGTGTTCCAGGCGGTACGCTTACCGGAAATAGTTTGCACTGTTATTGAAGCATCATGCAGTTGCCGTTCGCAGACGTGGGTACGTCTTGAACTGATGTCATTAATTGCCGCGGTGATTTCGCACAAAGACTGATTACCGGTACGTTCTCCGAGTCCATTGACCGTGGTATGGATACCGCTGATGCCGGCGTTTACCGCCGCCAGCGAATTTGCCGTCGCCAGCCCGTAGTCATTATGACCATGAAAATCAAGGCGCAATTCAGGAAATGCATTATACATCCAGTCGAGATAGACTGTCATCAGCTCCGGATTCATAATACCCAGCGTATCCGGCAGCATAATACGTTCCACTTGATGTTGACGCAAACGCTGTATAAACGAATAAATATATTGAAAGTTTTCTTTCATTCCGCCAGACCAGTCTTCAAGGTAAATATTGACTTTTAAATCTTTGCTGACTGCATAATCTATTTCCTGGCAGACTTGGTCAAAATGCAGTTCCGGTTCTTTGCCCAGTTGAATCCGGCAATGGCGTTCCGAACCTTTGGTAAGCAGGTTAATTACCTTACCGCCGGTGGCAACAATCCAATCTACGGATTTGCCCTGGTCAACGAATCCGAGAATTTCCACCCGTTCCAGCATATTGCGTTTTTTTGCCCAGCGAAAAATTCCAGACGCGCCGGCGTGTTCACCAGCGGAAACGCGGGCAGAACCGGCTTCAATCCGGTCAACGCGGACGTTATTCAGCAATAACTTTGCGATCTGCTCTTTTTCGGCAGGGGTATAAGCAACGCCAGGCGTCTGTTCACCATCCCGTAACGTTGTATCCAAAATTTCTACGTAGCGATTGAACCGGTTATGCATCATGTTATGCTCCAGGCGACATTTTTTCAAAGCTGCGGTTGCCGCTACTTTACCGCAATTAATTATAATCCATAATAAAGTTCGAATAAGGCGGTAGTTATACCATACAACTATTCCACCCAAAGAGCTGATTTCAAAAAATACCTTTTAAATAGATTTTGCCGGTTTTTGCCGTTATAGGACGGTTCAGTGCAGTTTGCCGCATAAAATGCCAAATCATAACGCACAAAATCCGCAAAACATGCAAAATCTCAAACTGTTTTTTGAATTTAGCTCTAAAATATACAACGTTCTGACGGCAAAAGCAAGAAATCATTATTTTAAGCAGTAGTTATTTCAAAAAGATTTCACCGCTGCCGGATTATTTTTTGGTTTCTGCCGGCTTGTTTTCTTTGGGGTATGTTTCACCGAGACCGCGCTTAACTTTTGCCTGACTATAATATTCCTGCGCTTTAGGCAATAAATTTTTTAATTCTTCGAGCCGCTTGGCGCCATCAGGATGAGTTGAAAAGAACTCCGCAATTTTTCCGGTTTGACTCAATTTACCGAATTTATCCCAGAATGTCAACGCGGCGGCGGGGTCATAACCAGCTTTCGCCATCAAAATCATACCTAGATAATCCGCTTCGTATTCGTGGGTACGGCTGTAAGGCAAAATTGCGCCGACATTGGTTGCCATACCATACGCTTCCTGAGCACCGGGCTGACTGGTAACAACAGAAATCGCCACCGCACCAATTCCCTGTACAATTCCCTGCGCCATACGTTCCCCCGCATGACGGGCAATCGCGTGTCCGATTTCATGCCCCACGACTGCGGCCATTTCTGCATCATTGTCAAAGTATGCAAAGATGCCGGTGGTAGCGGCAACCTTTCCGCCGGGAAGGCAAAAGGCATTTGGTTCAGCCATTTCAAATACTTTAAATTCCCAATTATACTCAGGCTTATCTGCGACATCAGAAAGGTTTTTTCCTACACGGTTGAGTGCATCGTTCATAAACTTATTTTTTGAAACTCTGGTCTGTTTTGCCATCTCCTGCCAGGCTTCTTCGCCCATCTGTATTTCAGAAGATTCGCCGGTAACGATAAACTGGCTGCGGCCGGTGAAAGGCACACTTTGGCAACCGGTAACAGCAAAAACCGCCACCAGCAAAATCATCAATAAAAATATATGTTTGAGTATCTTGAACATCGTAATTAATATATCCGATAATTATTTTAGTTTGAGGCCATTCTCAGTAAGGAGTTGTTAAATTCAGCGTTGTCTGGCAGTAAATCGCCCTTGCTATAAATATAGCGCATTAAGCACTAATAACAAGTTCACACGTCTGTTTCGGTGCCATCATTTCTGCATAAATCCTGCTGCCTGGGATTGATAATCATGACGCATTCGCCTTTCCATTTTTTATTGGCAGTAACCGCCGCAACTTCGCCAGCAGTACCACGGCAGACCTCTTCAAACGCCTTGGTGGCCTCACGAATTACCGCGATGGGAGTGTCACTGCCGATGATATTAACAACCTCTTGAATTAATTTGGCGATACGGTGGGGGGATTCGAAGACAATGCAGGTTTTATTTTCAGCAGCAATTTGCTGCAGCGCCACGCCGCGCCGGCCTGATTTTACCGGCAAAAAACCATAAAACGTGAAGCGGTCTATCGGCAGTGCGGCAGCGGCAAGTGCAAAAGTTACCGCGGACACACCTGGAATAATCTGCGGCGCGATACCGGCTTTGACTGCCTCTCGGGCGAGTAAAAAGCCTGGGTCGGCGATACCCGGAGTGCCGGCATCGGAAACCATTGCGACTTTTTTGCCGGACTTTACCATTTCCAGCAGTTCATTGGTTTTATGATGTTCATTAAATGCGTGATAACTCACCATTTTGGTATGTATGTCATAGCGGTCGAGTAAAATCCTGGTATGCCGTGTATCTTCGGCGGCGATGACGTCGGCCTCTTTTAATATTCGCAATGCGCGGAGGGTGATGTCTTCGAGATTGCCGATAGGAGTTGCCACTAAATATAATTTACCGTCTGAATTTTCCATATTGTCCGTTATTTTTCTTTACAAAACCTGCCGTGAATGGTAATTTATCACCAGTGCCATTCTCAAATTAG
>CAZITV010000156.1:0-5569 GCA_964542255.1 uncultured Victivallaceae bacterium | reverse complement strand
CGATATAAATATCGGACGAGGATTTATGGCAAAAATCAATCGAGTGTCTATCAATGAAAGCGAATTGGTATTAAGTCGCCAAAACTCGAAAAAGACGCAAAAATCACAAAAGAGCTTTGAAATTAGCTCAATCGGTATTTTCGATTTGCCATCCTTCTACTGGTAAAGGCCGCATGGTTTAAAAGTTATGGAATCTTGGAAAATCAAAATCAAGTCATGGCTGCAAAATCCTGCGGCTGCCGATCTGGTTGATGTTGATGAAGAGACTCTTGCCCCGCTGCTGCTGCGGGAAAAAAAACGTTATGAAAAAAACTGCATGCTAATAGTTTTGCCGGTATTAACTATGGCCGAACAACTTGCAGCGGAAATGCAGCTTTGGTTAAACGAACTCGAAATTGAGCAGCAAATACTATTTATTCCTGAAACTGTTGAATCAGGTCATTTTATTCCCGAAAACGAACCGAAGCGGGCGCAGGCGCTGTATTGCGCACTGACAGAACGATATGATTATATAATTTTAAGTGTTGCCGCGTTATTATCCAGAGTCCCGCCACCGCGTCAAATATGCGGGTCGCCAATAACATTGCGTACTGGGGATTCGTATTCAATTCATGAACTACTTGCCAAGTTAGTATCACTTGATTACGATGATGAGTTTGAGACCAACGTGCCAGGCGAGTTTTCCAGGCGCGGCGGACTTATTGATATTTTTTCAATGCGGTATAATTATCCGGTTAGAGTTGAGTTTTTTGGTAACGAGATCGAGAGCATCCGTAAATTTGACCCCAAAACCCAGCGTTCAATAGAACCTGTAACAGAATATCAGATTATTTCTCGTGCAGGGGTAACTGAACCTGGCAATTCAAGACATGATTTTACCGATTATTTAGAAATTATCGCACCAAAAACCATACTGATATTTCCAGACGAATGCGAATCCAGATTGGAAAAATTTGCCTCTGAATTTGAAATAAATAAATTCAAGCGTTTTCAAGAGGAACATTTGTTACAACGCATATTCCGATTATCCGCCGATACCGCCGGCACATCAGTTCCGATTAATCATTGTTACTCCACAATATCTCACTTACAGAAATCAATTCCCATCGAAATTATTAATGGAGAAATTGAATTGCTAAGGCAGCTTACTGCCTCCCGCGTCAGACAATGGTTAGACACACAGTATAATGTAATTTTGTTAGGCAGTAATCCAGATGCATGCCTCCACATAAAGCAATGGTGCGACAATTTTCATTTAAACAGCAGACATTTGCTTATTTCCGTTGGTGATTTAATAAATGGCGTTGTTTTTCCCGTGGAAAAAATTTGTTTACTTACCGAAAATGAATTATTCGCCTCAAATCATACAAATCACAAAGCGCTCAATCCAGAGATGCCGGCAACTTCAGATGATGGCGGCGATGAAGCTTCAGCACAAGCCGACTTGGACGATGGCGATTATGCCGTCCATATCACCTATGGTATCGGAATCTTCAAAGGAATTCGCGAAATTATCAGCAACGGGATGAAACGCGAGGTAATGCTGCTTGAATATAAAGACAACGCTTTGATTTACGTGCCAATGTGGCAGGCCGGATTCGTAAGTCGGTATATCGGCGCTCAGCACAAAGTAAATATTCATAAACTCGGCGAAAAAAAATGGAATGAGACTAAAATCAGCGCGGCAATTGCTGTTCGCAGCTTCGCGGCCGACATGCTGCGTTTTCAAGCAGTACGAAACTCTTCAGACGGAATTAAATTCCCCGGGGATACTCTTGAACAACGCATTTTTGAAGAAGATTTTCCATATAATGACACCCCTGACCAAAAAAAAGCGGCAATTGAAATAAAAGCGGACATGGAAAAATCACGGCCTATGGACAGATTACTTTGCGGTGATGTCGGCTACGGCAAAACAGAAGTTGCCATCAGAGCAGCTTTTAAGGCAGTTTCTGCAGGATATCAGGTAGCAATACTTGTACCAACAACAATACTGGCGCAACAGCATTATTACAGTTTCCGCGAAAGATTCGCCAAATACCCGTATGTCATTGAAATGTTAAGCAGGTTTCGTTCGAGCGCTGAACAAAAAGTTATTATAAATCGAATTAAACATGGCGGCATTGACATTATCATCGGGACACACCGTTTAGTTCAAAATGATATTGCATTTGCCAATCTTGGGTTGGTAATAATTGATGAGGAACAGCGTTTCGGTGTAAAACACAAAGAAAAACTAAAACTATTCCGTTCAATCGTTGACGTTTTAACCATGTCAGCCACACCAATTCCAAGAACGCTGTATATGGCAATGACCGGGGCAAGAGACCTAAGCACAATTATGACTGCGCCTGGCTCAAGACTGCCAATCCAAACTACAGTGGCGCAATACGATGACAAATTAATCGTAGAAGCAATTAATAACGAAATCAGGCGCGGCGGGCAAATTTTCTTTATTCATAACCGCGTCCAAACTATTGAAAAAACCGCCGGACACTTACGGCAAATGCTGCCCGCCGCCGCGATTGCGGTTGCTCACGGCCAGATGGACGAAGATGAACTTGAAATGATAATGGATGAATTCTTAAATGGGAAAATTAATGTACTGGTCTGCACTACAATTATTGAATCAGGCCTTGATATCCCCAATACAAATACAATAATTATTGAACGGGCAGACCGATTCGGCTTAGCTGAATTGTATCAATTACGCGGACGTGTCGGCAGATGCGGCAGACAAGCTTTTGCGTATCTGTTGTTGCCGCGTGACACAATAATTTCAGCAGACGCACGAAAACGCCTTGCTGCAATCCGCCGTTATACCCATCTGGGCGCGGGATTCCGGCTGGCACTGCGGGACTTGGAAATTCGTGGCGCCGGCAATTTACTGGGTGCTGAACAAAGCGGTCATATTGATAATATTGGTTTTGACCTTTACTGTCAGTTATTGCGTTCAGAAATTGCCAGGATGAACGGCAGGCAGGAGCAATTTTTGCCATCGGTTGATATAAATATTGATTTTATTGATTTCGCCCACGATGCCTCACCTGGCCATTTAGCCGCTGGCTTCCAGCCCGAATACATCCCGTCGGAACGCTTAAGGATTGAAGTTTATCGGCGATTGGGAATGATACCAACAGTTGCCAAGTTAAAAGACTTCCGTAATGAGATAGAAGACCGGTTCGGAAAATTAAATGAGTCAGGAATAAATATGTTTAAAGTAACAGAGATAAAAATTCTTACTGCCGCAGCGGGTTATAACAGCATCAACGTAACTGACAATAAAATTTCTCTTAAAAACAGCATAGCAGCCTACCGCGGCAATAACACCTTGCCACAACTTAGTCCCAAAGCAAATGCGAACAAAAAACTTGAACAGTTACTTGCAGTAATTAACAAAATATCTAATACCAATGAGCGATCAGTCATAGACAATAACGATTAGGAATTTGGCGATGGATTTTGGTTATAAACCGCAGGGCGATATAAATATCGTACGAGGATTTATGGCAAAAATCGGTGCCAAAGGTCAATCATTTGTCTATCAATGAAAGCAAATTGGTATAATAAACACAAGCAGTGAACTTTTTGAAATTCATACAGCTCACTTAGCACGGACAGTTAATTTTCAGAAAGCGGCCATGCCGCTGTGGCAAAACCTGTTGTTCGCGGTAACTCATTTTCCCATTGACCCATACTGAATGTATCCCCGCCGCCAGTCTATGCGGCACAGAAAAATCTGCACCGGAACTCAATTTATATGGAGAAAATAAAACCAAATCCGCATAGGCATCAACTGCGATAAAACCACGCCGATGCAAATTAAAAATTGAAGCCGGCAATCCGGTTAATTTGTAAATCACCGATTCCAGCGGCAGTAACGCAGAAATTAAATTGAAAAAACGCGGCACCGAACCAAACCCGCGCGGATGACTTCTGCCGATACTGTAATCTTGCGGCCTGGCGCTTTCATCGGTACCACATACAGAATATGGCAATGCGGCAATGTAATTCACAATTTCCTGCGACATTCCCATAAACGCGGCAGAAGCATTTACCGCATCGTCACGCAGCAGTTCCGCCGCCAATTGTCCTGCGGTAATTTTTACAATTTTCTCGATTTCAGAAAACGTCAATCCGCGGTACGGCAGCAAGTGACTGCAATTGGTATTAACCATTCGGATTGTGTCCCAGCGTGACGCGGGAAGCTGATTAAAATAATCCCGCAACTGCTTAAATTTTTTGCTGTCTGCAAGCGTATGCATTAACGCACTGTCATCCATATCATCGAATGGCGGTGGCGCAATTACACTCAATTGCGTCATGGCTTCGGTATAAGGATAACAATCTACAGTAATCCGGAGGCGGTCAGATTGTGAACGCTGAATTAACGCGGCTGCGGCATCTATTTTACACCAATTGCCGCTGCCGGCTACCTTAAAATGACTGATATGCAATTTTTGCTGTCCTGCCGCACGACACACATCCACCGCTTCGTCAATAGCTTCGATAAGTTTATTACCTTCACTGCGCAGATGAGTGGCATATTGCAAGTTAAATTTACTGGTGCTTTTCAATATATTCACGATCTCATCTTTATCGGCAAACTTTCCCGGCACATAAAGCAAACCTGTTGATACACCTGCTGCGCCCGACGCCAGCGTATTCAACAACAATTGATTCATAACAGCAGTTTGAGACTGACTTAATACTGTGTTATCATAACCTGCTGCTGCTGAACGCAGCGTGTTATGACCAACTAATGACGCAATATTTACCGCGGGGCTGCAACTTTGAATTTTCGCAGCATACTCTATGAATGTCTGCCATGTTATCTTTTGACCATAGTTGCGGTAAACATCTTCAAGGTGGGCACGATTGTTATCGGTGACAGGAAACAACGACAAGCCGCAATTACCTATAACTTCGGTAGTTATACCCTGAGATATTTTACCTTCAGCTTCCGGCGCCGCCAAAATTGACATATCTGAATGTGAATGAGCATCAATAAATCCGGGAGCAAGTACCATCCCCTCAGCATCAATGACCTCAACACGGCCGCGACAAGGCAATTCACTGCCTATATCTGAGATATAATCGCCAGTTATTTGAACATCAACCTTTTTCCCTGGAGCACCTGAACCATCAATCACAAGTGCATTTTTTATTAAATAACTCATAAAATTCATATCCAATTTTGAACAGCGCATAATATAGAAATTGCAAAACTATTTTGAATTGATGTTTTTGCAGATTTTTTTGAAGATTTTGACGATTTTAAGCAAAATTTAGCGTAGCAGCGCTGCGCAAGATGAGATTAAGTCGCCAAAACTCGAAAAAGACGAAAAAAACTCAGAAGAGTTTTGAAATTAGCTCTTAGTATAAAATAGCACATTACTACTGAATGCAAAATAACTTTTATGAAACTGTTGAAAAACTGCTTTACTTTCTTCATTAACTTCATGTTTTCTGTAAAAATGTTACCAAACAATTCGGTTGTCACATCAAAATCTTTTAAGAAAATTCGACAAATATTATTTAAGTGTTAACTCGAATATTGAATTTTTTC
>CAZITV010000155.1:0-5572 GCA_964542255.1 uncultured Victivallaceae bacterium | reverse complement strand
TTTTCGAATTTTTTGACGTATTTAAGCAAAATCAAGTGTAGCAGCGCTACTCAAGATGAGCTTAAGTCGCCAAAAAACCGAAAAAGATGCAAAAATCTCAAAAGAGTTTTGAAATTAGCTCGATTATGTAAAAAAGGGGTTTTTAAAATGAGTGTACCATTCAAAGTAGATTTAAAAGATAAGGTGGCGGTTATTACCGGCGGCGGCGGTATCCTTTGCGGGGTAATGGCTAAAGCATTGTCCGAATGCGGCGCAAAAGTCGCGGTACTTGATTTGCGTGAAGAAAATGCCGCCAGGGTAGCGGATGAAATCAAGGCGGCCGGCGGAATTGCCATTGGTGTTGCTGCCAATGTTCTGGAATATGACAGCCTGAAAAACGCGGAAAAAATTATTTGTGAGCAATTAGGACCTTGCGATATTCTAATTAACGGCGCCGGTGGCAATAATCCGAAAGGCACGACCAGCCGCGAATATTTATTTAAAGAAGACCTGGCCAAAGCAGGCAAAGAGTTGACGACATTTTTTGATTTAGATCCTGTCGGAGTTGGTTTTGTTTTTAATTTAAATTTTCTTGGCACATTACTGCCGACACAGATATTTTGCCGGAAAATGGCGGAAAATAATGGCGGCGTAGTAATCAATATATCTTCAATGAATGCATTTACTCCGCTGACAAAGATTCCCGCATACAGCGGCGCCAAGGCGGCAATCAGCAATTTTACGCAATGGCTGGCAGTGCATATGTCTAAAGTCAATATTCGAGTCAATGCGATTGCACCTGGGTTCTTCCTTACTGACCAGAACCGCGCATTATTGACCAATGCCGATGGTTCACTGACCCCGCGCGGACAGACGATTATTGCCCATACTCCTATGAGTCAATTCGGTACACCGGAAGATTTGATTGGCGCATTGCTCTGGCTGGTAGATGAAAAAGGCGCAAGATTCGTCAATGGTACCGTAATTCCAGTCGATGGTGGATTCTCAGCCTTCTCCGGAGTATAAGCGGATTAACGCGCGCGCCGCTATTTTGCGGCAGGAGCGGGATATAAATCAATGATTGCTTTGATAGATTATAATATGGGTAACCTGCTGAGTGTCAGCAAGGCGCTGGAATACGTTGGCGGGGACATCCGTGTCGTTGACCGCCCCGGGACGCTGGCACAGGCGGATGCGGTGGTGCTGCCCGGTGTTGGCAATTTTGGTGATGGCATGGAACATTTGCGCAGTCGTGGTTTCGCTGATGCGGTGATCACCGCGGTGCGGGCGGGAAAACCGCTGCTGGGGATTTGCCTCGGTATGCAGATGCTGCTCGACTGCAGCGAGGAGGCACCTGGCGTGGCCGGTCTGGGAATTATTGCCGGCCAGGTCAAACGCTTTCCTGATTCTACGGAAAAAATTCCGCATATTGGCTGGAACAGTGTGAATATTATGCAGCCGTCGGCATTACTGGACGGCGTTGTTGATGCCGGTTATTTCTATTTTGTTCACTCGTATTACGCGTCTCCGACTCAGCCGGACAAGGTCATTGGCAGTTGTGATTATATTGTAAACTTTGCCGCGATAATTGGCGGCGGCAATATTTTTGCAACGCAGTTTCATCCGGAGAAGAGTCAGAACGCCGGAATTCAGATTTTGCGCAACTTCGTTAATTCTGTAAAACAAATAGAGGTGTAATGATGAGCGATGCTGGAAATTTACGCCGTGCCGAAGTTTTGGCGTATTTAAAAGAAAATTTTGAAATTGAGGGTGATTCCGCAATAGAATTATTCGATGCTTTTATCGAATCGATTCGGGATAATATTGCCAGCGCTGAAGGAAATCTCGCTGCCGGCAAATGGCATGATTTGAACCGTAATGGACATTCCATCAAAGGCACCGCCGCAAATGTCGGCGCCAATGAACTCTCTGAAGCAGGCAAAAACCTTGAACTTGCCGCAAAAAACCAGCAGACAGAGATTTGCCAGGCACAAGTTCAGTGTATCAAGTCAATTCTGGCGGAAATGCAATGAATGTTCCTTCCATGGAACTGTTGCCGCGCAGCAAGGCGCTGTTAACGATTTTTCGTGCTTTATTAGAAGAATATGGACAGCAGCGCTGCGCCTTAAATTACCGCAATGCCTATGAGTTGCTGGTCGCGACGGTACTCTCCGCTCAGTGTACTGATGCCAGGGTCAATATTATAACGCAATCGGTATTCAAAAAATACCCTGCTGCTGCAGCACTGGCACAGGCGGAACAGGCTAAGGTTGAACACCTTATCGCTTCCGCGGGGTTATTTCGCAGTAAGGCTAAAAACCTGATTGCCGCGGCAGGAATAATCGTCAAAGATTTTAACGGAACGGTACCGGATAATATGAGCGATTTAGTAACATTGCCCGGGGTTGGCCGCAAAACAGCAAACGTACTGCTGGGCAATATATTTAATGTTCCCGGGTTTGCGGTGGATACTCATGTTAAACGGGTGCTGCGCCGGCTGGGAATGACGTTATCTGATTCACCGGTGGAGATTGAGGCGGAAATAAATGCGGCAATGCCGAAACAGTACTGGACGGATTTTTCGCATTTGCTAATCGCGCACGGACGGCGGGTTTGCCGGGCGCGCAAACCCGATTGTCAGAATTGTGTTTTAACTAAAATTTGTGTAACCAGCAAGCAATAAAAATTATGAGATTAATTTCAAAAAAATTCCGTAAAATTCAAAAGCTGCCAACTTGGCTGTTTTGGTTTCCGGCAGCACTGCTTAAGTTTTTAAAGTGCTGTTGTATGCGTACCCGAATCGATGACCCGGAAAATTCTATCGAAACTGCCCGCGGCACAGTCACGGTTACCTGGCATAACCGCCTGCTGTTTTTTCCGGCAATGTTCCCGGTGCCGACACGGCGGCGCACCATCGCGGTCGTGAGTCCGTCGCGTGATGGTCAATATATCACAGACCTGATTTCGCATTTTGGACTTAAAAGTCTGCGCGGCTCCAGCAATAAACGCGGTGCTGCTGTTCAAATGGAGGCGATAACTGCGATAAAAGAGGGGTATCATGTGAGTTTTACTCCGGACGGCCCGCGCGGACCGAAATATGTGTTGAGCCGCGGTCCGATTCACCTGGCCAGTGTTACCGGCGCGCCGATTATTCCGATAAGTGTTAACGCCAGCCGTTATTGGCAGGTGAAAAGCTGGGATAATTTTCAAATACCGAAGCCTTTCTCAAAATTATCCCTGGTGCTCTCCAAGCCAATCTATATTCCTAAAAATCTAACTGAGCAGCAATTGGAAGAGTGGCGCAAAAAGGTTGAAACCGAATTGATGCGTATCACTCAAGATTGAAGCGGCGGCAGAAACCGCGGTGCACCTCTTTGTCCTGATACTGGTCTTCAGCTTGATTCAATTCTGCCGCGGTGTAACCCGACTCAATCTCTTTAATCATTACTTGGCGTGAATCGCACTCAGCACTGAAATGAATCCGCCACATTCGGCACGAAATAATGAATAGACCAGATTCGTCCTGATTAAGCCGTTTGCGGGTGAAATTTAAGGGTTCGTGCGAAAGCTGAATCGAGCAGAAATTGACTAAATCTAACCCGCAGCGCAGCTGAATCCATTCCGCTTTGGCTGCCGCAGCGCAGCTGAATGTTACCGTATAATTTTCTGTGGTGGCGTCTTTCAACCAGCCGGTACCGCAGTTGGGAAATGCGTCAACAGCCGGAATATATGGTTTTACATCCAATACCGGGGTGCCGTCCAGCATATCAAAGTTGCGGATTAACAACTCTAATTTATCAATTTTCACCAGTTCAACGCAGCTTAAACCAATCGGATTCGGGCGGTGCGGTGCACGTGTCGCGAAAACACTGACTTTTTCTTTCATGCCTGCCACAGGCGGCCGCACCAGCGGCTTCCAGTTATTGTTGAGGTGAAAACAATAAATTACCCAGATCCGTTCAAATCCCGATAAATCTGCCAGCGCCTGCTCAAAATTGTTGCCGGGGTTCATCCGGATAATCCCCTCATTATCAGCGAAAACTCCCTGACGCGGCGCCTCAAAACGATATTGCTGTGCGCAGCAGACATAACCAACCGGATTAAATAGATAATTTGTCATAATAAAAAAGTAATGTATAGAAAACTGTCCATGGAATAGTGGAACACGTTGCCTTGATGTCAGGCACTACAAATCACGCATATAGACACGCACCTCGATTTGCAGCCACTTTCCGGCAGTGCGTTTGCTTTCAACTTTGCCGAAGAGCAACTTGCCGCCATCCATCAGCCTGGCGAGCACTTCATTTTTTTCTTTTGGGATATAGCCGATTTTTTCATTGTTATGGTTTAGAATCATTACTGCCAGCTTATCGTGCTGGTTGTCCGGTTCACGGATGAATCCTAAAACCGTTCCCGGTTCAATCTGGTCAGTTTTTTGGGAAATTCCCTCAACAAAAGTTGTTCCTGCGATGCGGCATTCCATCAGAAATATTTCTTTGACGAACGGCATCGGGGCACCGCCTGAACCGAAAGCGGCAATAATTTTGCTCCAATCACCGGCAGTGATGATATTGCTCATGGCTATTCTCCTGAAATCGTGGTCAGCATAAGTTTTAATTCATCTAAATATTTGGTTAAACTGGCGATAGTTTCGCTGAGTTCGGTGCGTTTTTTAGTTACAGCGTCGCTATCCTTGAGTAATGAGGTGTAGGATAATGGCGGAACTTCCTGCATCTCCGCCATGCGCGTCTTTAATAATGCGGTTTTGTCAGACAAATTATCAAGTTCTTTACGAATTCGCTGTACACTATTGTCTGGCTGATATTCGCCGGTTGCGCTTAACTCATCCGCCATATCGTATAGCAAATACAATTCCGGCCAATCTGAATGCTCATATGCCGCAACAACCCGCAAAAACAGGGCGGATGCAGTTGCCGATAAATTCGGATTCAAGTCAGGGTGCAGCTTTTTAATTAGCTCCAGGTACATCTTTTTTATTTTTTTGAATTCCGCCGGGTCGAGTTTGGCAGCGGCAAAACGGCTTTGAGCTTCGGCGATTTTTTGCTGCTGCGCTGCAAGCATTTGTTGATATTCGGTAAATTCCTTGATTAATATTTTTTCCACTTCGAGTCGAGAAATAGTTTCGCCTTGATTAACCGCAGCTTGATATAACGAGATTTCGCGTTTGCAGCGCAGTATTTCAATCTGAAGTGCGAATACCTGGTATTCCTTGCGGCCAATTTTCATCATGTATTCGGTTTCAATATTCGGCAATATTGTTGTACGTAATTCATCGTAGTGCGCAATAAGTTCTGAATATTCTGCCTGACGCTTGGTCAATTCATCTTTTAGCTTTTCAAATTCCGCACTTAACCCCAAAGCTGTATTCACCTTGACCATAAAGCATTACTCCCTGTTAAAAACGCCGCGGTTGTTCCGGTAATTATTCCAATCATAAATATTTTGCGCACTGAATAAATCTACAGTGAATTTTATTATTGTCAACACCGGGTTTGCCGACTCTTCCTCAGAAACAGACCGGTAACTTGATTAGAAAGAGTCTATATTGGGCATTTCCCTTCTTCCTGTCTTT
>CAZITV010000154.1:0-5578 GCA_964542255.1 uncultured Victivallaceae bacterium | reverse complement strand
CTATTTTGAGACTTTTGCGTCTTTTTCGGGATTTTGGCTATTTAAGCTCATTTTACGTAGCGTTGCTACGCCTGATTTCGCTTAAATACGCCAAAATCTTCGAAAAATCCTGCAGAACTCTTTTCAAAAATACTTTTACAATTACCTCACAAATCAATATTTGCCGAGCCGCCGTCCGGTTTCCACCATCGCGAAGAGGTTTTCTTCCGGAGTATTGGCTGGGGTTTGGTCACCGACGGCGAGGATGTAACCGCCGCCGGCCTTAGCGGCGTTGAGACAATTAACGGCTTCACGTTCGACATCTGCTACAGTGCCGTTGCCGATGATATGAATGGAATTGATGTTACCGCGCAGTGAGAACTTGGCGCCATACGTTCGTTTAACTTCAGCTAAGTCAATATCACCGGTCGGGGCGCATTCCAGCGCGTCAAAACTGTCCACACCCATTTCAGCAGTAATTGGCAGGGCTTGACGGGATTTGCCGCACATGTGATATTGAACAATTTTCCCGCACTGATGTGCTGTTTTGCTCATGGCCTGACCAAACGGCAGGGAAAACTTTCGGTGCAGAGTTGGCGAAATCACGCTCATTGAGGTTGAAGACCCGCCCAATGCCAGTGAATCCAGTTTGCTGTTGGCAAAAACGTGTTCAACCAGCGCTGTGCAATATGTAGTGTATTCCGCGAACAGGTCGCGCATTAATTCTGGATAGAGCATTAAATCCATAATCATATCCTGTACGCCGCGCATTTCCACCCACCAGTCAATGGGAGTATTGAGCCAAAAGCCGACATGGGCGCGGTCGCCGATGGCGTCATAAGCCTTATTTAGCTCGTCCATACGCTTGGTAGTTGGGTGCAGCAGCAGTTCGCGGACTTTGATGATATCGGTTTCAGGATTTTTTACAAACGGGTTCAAAACGCTGATGGGGCAAGTGCGGCCGATGAAATAATCGGCGTCAAGGTTACCGAATTTGGTTTTATAGCTGAGCGTATAAAAAATTTCGTCGCTGGTTTCTTTGGTAATGGTTTGGACGCATTCTGGGTCATCCAGCGATGGCTCTGGTCCCAAGTGCAAATACGCATCGGCGTGAAAATGGTCATATTCCAGTTCGGTTCTTACTTTCCACGGCTGAATTTTGGCTTTGAAGAAAAATTCGATATAATCATTGGTGGTGTATTGTACCGGAATTATTTCGCTGAGTCCGAGATTTACCGGCACGGTATCCGGTGTGCCGCCCTGGAGTGCAACAGTAATCCGTTCTTTTGAGGTCATCGTCATAATTGTCCTGAAAGTTAAGTTTATTTTAAAGAGGTAATTGCAAAACTATTTTGAATTGATGTTTTGCAGGATTTTTTGAAGATTTTGACGATTTTAAGCGAAATCTAGCGTAGCAGCGTTACGCAAGATGAGCTTAAGATGCCAAAACTCGAAAAAGACGCAAAAATCTCAGAAGAGTTTTGAAATTAGCTCTAAAGATTTAATTTTATACCAAGCCAAGACCGAGTATTTTTAGATTATTAGTACAATTTATTGCTATTGCTTTTTCCATGGCTTTATTCAGTGCGGGCAACAGCATTCCTGCCAATATCGCGATAACCACGAGTAATTCGATCAACGTAAAAAACTTTTTCATTTTCTTTTGATCCTTTTTTGATCAATAATGCCTTAATATTTTACTACTTGTACTAATTTTCTACATAAACATTTTTCTATATTGCAAATTTGAATAAACTATTTATATATGTATGGTAATGAATGTTCACATTTATAATTATAGTATATTTATATTGATTTTAATATTCAATAAATTAATATTTATTTATAAAATCTTAACTTAATGAAAATATATGATTGAACATTCGCTAAAAATTACCGCCTGCCGGCATGCCGTATGCACGCCGCGCTGGAGTACTTATGTTGAGCTAAAAGTGCCGCATTTTCGAATCTATTATGTTTCCAGCGGCGCCGGGATGGTGACGGTTTGCGACAAAGATTACAAGCTTGAGCCGGGCTTTATCTATTTTGTTCCTGGCAATCAGCCGTTTATCAATCATTGCGCCAAGCGGATGGAGGTATTGTATATTCACGGTGTTCCGACGACAATGCTGCTGGAATCACTGTTGTCCAAGGTTAATGTTGTACTAAAATGGAATTTTGCTGAATTGGCGTTATTCAACGCTGTACTGGACAATACCAATGAAATTGACTTAAAGCATTGTAGCAGTAACGCATTCGAATTATACGCTTTGGTATATTTTATTATCGCCAAAGTATTGAATATGATTGAAGTGCACACCGCTGACGCGCAGTTACCGAATGAATTAAAAAATGCCCTGGAATTTATTAATAGCCACTACACGCGCAATCCCGCATTGCAGGAAATCGCCAAGCACGCCAACTATGCCCCCATCTATTTTCACCGGTTGTTTAAACTCTATTTCAAAGCGTCACCACATCAATATATGGAACGCAAGCGGATGACGTTGGCGCATGACTTACTGATGAATTCAGCGCGAACTATCGCGGAAATCGCCGAAGTCGCCGGCTATCAAAACGTCTTCTATTTTTCTCAGGTGTTCAAAAAACATTTTTCAATCAGTCCGGGAATGATGCGCAAACACAAAATGCAGCCGTAATGGGAGTGCGGGAGTGTTCCTTGGAGGGTTGACCTCATAGCTATCAAGCTAAGGAAAAATGGACTCATTTGAACATCCAGCATTCAAACAAAATGCATTTAGTCTTTACTTCGTTATTGGACATTCTCCCGCAAGGCGGGATCCCGCGAATGCGGGACGGATATTGGATATTCGAGCCTTAGCTTGATAGCTATGGGTTTGACCTCCGTGTCAACCGTGTTCTATCCAACTGGTCCGGCACCGCACAGCGGGATAACGCCCTCCGTCGTACGGAGCACCGCATTAGGTTTTAGTTTTCTTTCGTGAAAATTCGTGTCATTCGTGGTAGAAATTCTTCTGGTTTTACTGTTTTTAATCCTTCACGTCCTTCATGGTGAAAAGGTTTTTGTTTTTCTTCTGTGTTTTCCGTGTTTTCAGTGGTAGAAAGCGGCTGTTGGTTTTCCTCAGTACCCTCGGTGATCTCTGTGGTGAAATGTTCCCAGATATTACGCCTTGGGGTCAAAATCACGGCACGCCTTGACGTATGCTTCGATATTTGCCCAAGGCACTTCAGGTTCGAGCATATGCGTCGGGGTGCACAGCAGACCGCCTTTAGCGCCGGCAATCTTCAGATTGCGCAGCACTTCGCACCGAACCTCTTCGGGGGTGCCGAACGGCATTGTCGTCTGGGTGCCGATGGTTCCCCAAAAGGAGAGGACGCTGCTGTATTCGGCGTGAATTTTTTCAAAGCTCATACATTCCGGCTGAACTGGGTTCAGGATGTCAACGCCGATTTCTACCAGGTCAGGAATAAACGGTTCAATGTAACCGCAGGAATGGAAGGAGATCAGCAAATCGGGTTTAATTGTCTTCGCCGCCTTGATTATTTTGGCAAAACGCGGTTTAATCCATTCGCGGTAGAGCTCTTCGGACATCATAATCGTATGCTGCATACCAATGTCATCGCCGAGATGGATGAAGTCCACGCCGGATTTTGCCATCGCGACATAACGTTCCGTAACCAGTTCAGCAATCTTGTCGAGATGATAGGCGGCTTTTTCGTCACCGGTGAGCATATCAATCATTAACTCTTCCATCCCGCGCATATACCAGGCATCCTCCCAAAGCGAACCGGGACCGCCCATTGCTGCCAAACCGCGGTCATGCAGTTCCTTAACTTCAGCGGTTAATCGTTGTACGCAGTCGTCACGGAGTTCAGGATATGGATATGCCTGGAATTCTTCTACACTGCTAAAATTTTTCATTGGGTGATGCATCTGCTTGATATGCATTGTACCCGGGTGCGGTTCCCAGGCAACACCATCGCATTTAATCTCGGTGCCGGGGTTAAAAGTAGTGCCGGGGTAGTATTTCATCCAATCCTGATTATTCTCTTTTTGTGCCGCGCTGACACCGCGGAATGGGAATTGAAATTGCTCATCAAGATTTGCTTCACTACCATAACGCTTTTTAAATTCGTCTTCCAGGGACGGGCAGAGTATACAAAATGCTGGTGCATATTCATAACCTTGACGCCGCCACATATTTATTAGATTTTCGCGCGGTGTTAGTGACATTTTTTAAATCCTTTCATGTTTACTGGCAATTGCATTATTATTTTACAAAATTCATTTGATATAATTATATTTTGCAGTATTATTTAAATAATTCTACTGCTTAAAGTATTAAATAGTATTCATTATATGATATTAATTATCGGGTTGTGATATATGATATTACATGAAGTGTCATTTCAAATTTACCGCAACTTGGAAAACTTTCCGATACCGCTGCATTTGGAAACAGAAACTCAGTTTAACCCTTCATACTGTAATACTGACGGCAGTTTTAATGGATTATTTGTTTATACGTTAAAAGGGCAGGGGCGCTTTGAAGAGGCGGATAAACGGGTGCATCGTCTGCTGCCAGGCACGGCTTATATCTGTTCCGGCATTGAACCGGGAGTTAAATATTATTATCCTGCCGACGCGGTCGAACCATGGACATTTATGTGGCTGACATTTAAAGGCGAATACGCTGAGAATATGCTTCTAAGTCTTATCCGGCGTTATGGGCGCACTTACTCTATTCCGGCGACCCATCCGGTAATTTTAGAACTGCTGGCATTGCAGAAACAGCCGGAGCCGGTGCACGTGATGGCGCCGCACGAGGGCAGCAACTTGATTTTTGCGATAATTAATATGCTCGCGGCGACTTTTGAAAACGAACACAAAGCCAACCACTATTCACAGCTCATTCTTAAAACGCAGCAAATGATTATCGAGCGCATTCACGAAAAGCTCAGTTGTGAACAGATTGCCGCCAAGCTAAACTTTTCGCGTGAACATTTATCCCGCATTTTTAAACAAGAGACGGGAATAACACTCAATGAATTTATCATCCGGCGTAAAATCATTCACGCCTGCCATTTATTAAAAGATACGCGCATGAACTGTAAAGAAATTGCTGACGCGGTTGGCTACGAGACTCCGGCAAATTTCATCCGCGCCTTCAAAACATATCAACATAAAACACCATCGCAGTTCCGTAAAAACGGTGTCATCCCGATATATTAAGGACTGTAAATGGTGACTGGTGGCTGGTGACTGGTAAACAGCCAAGACAAAAGTTGGGAATGGCGGTGCTCTGTCGCCGCCGGGCTGTTAGGCTGTTTCAATGGTGAGACATTCGTCCAGGGAACGGTTGACGCAGATGTCAAACCTCCAGCCAACATCCGAAACAGCCTATTCTCTCACTGAGGCACGGGGCACGGAGGGTAAGTCAAAAACATTTTAACGCAAATGACGCAATATCATCACGCTTGAGCTTAATATTCTCCTTTACCACAATAATTTTCTTAAAAAAACAAACAAAAAAGAAAAATCTATTTAAAATTAACGCCCATTTGCCCTTATTTTTAAATTACACGCAGTGGTGAAAGGTGTTTTTGTTTTAAACTC
>CAZITV010000153.1:0-5619 GCA_964542255.1 uncultured Victivallaceae bacterium | reverse complement strand
TGCCGCCGCATACGATGACGCCAATACGGTTTACCGCAAAGCCAGAAACGGCGAGAAAATTTCCTGTCAGGAAACAGAAATATTTATGAGCTATTTTCTTGGCGAAGCCGCGGAGTTAAACGTTGCTAAAGGCTGGGTCTGCCAGCTGCATTTAGGCGCGGTGCGCGATGTCCGCGATGTGCTCTTTAAAAATATCGGAGCTGACAGCGGCGGCGACATCTGCAATCACTTCCAAAATCAGATGATCCCGTTAAATAAATTTCTGAACCGTTTTGATGGCAGATTAAAAACGGTGCTCTATTGTCTTGACCCGGCGCAGCAGCCGCTGCTGGCGACCACAGCCAGAGCTTTTGGCGAAAAAGTGCGGCTGGGCTCGGCATGGTGGCTCTGTGATACTCCAATCGGGATGCGGCGCCAACTGGAATACATCGGCAGTGTCGATCTGCTGAGTAATTTCGCCGGCATGGTTTCAGATTCACGCAAACTGCTCTCCTACGGTTCAAGATTCGAAATGTTCCGCCGGGTTCTCGCTGATGTTATCGGTAAAATGGTGGAGTACGGGCAAATGCCGCAGGAAATCGGCGAACAGCTTGCGGTGAACATTGCTTATGAACAGCCGAAAAAATTCTTTAGCTTATAAGATAAAGGCACACCTCAGTGTTTAATTTATCCAGGGAAGAGCGGAGTTGGATATTTTATGATGTCGCAAATTCGGCATTTTCGCTGGTGATAATCACCACGATTATGCCGGTTTTTTTCAAGACATTCGCATTCAGCGGCGGTACCGATGCGGATGCTACGGCGAAATGGGGTTTTGCCAACGCGCTGGCATCACTGGTTATCGCCATTCTCGCCCCGGTGCTGGGCACAATGGCGGATCAACCCGGTATGAAAAAACGTTTATTCGCGGTTTTTTTGATACTGGGTCTGCTGGCCACAGTAATGCTGACGGTCATAACTCAAGGGCAATGGCTGCTGGCGCTGACACTTTTTGTTATCAGTGTTATCGGATTTTCCGGTGCCAATATTTTTTATGATGCTTTTCTCGTTGATGTATCACCCAATAAACGGATGGACTGGGTTTCTTCGTTTGGTTTTGCCTGCGGCTACATTGGCAGCGTCATTCCGATGGTGGTAATTTTAGTAATTTTTTATGTGCTGGGCAGTTCAAACTCAACCGCTGCGGCAAAATGGGCATTCATCATCACGGCGCTATGGTGGGCGGTTTTCTCTATCCCGCTGCTGCTGCATGTTAAACAAAAATATCATTCAGCAGAATTTGGACGTTCAATTATCGGCTCATTCCGGCAGCTTGGCGCGACTTTTCATTCGCTCCGCCGGCACCGGAACGCGGTGATTTTTCTGGGTGCCTATTTTCTCTACATTGACGGGATTGGCACAATAGTCAAGATGGCGGTGCCGTATGGTCATGATTTGGGAATGAGCGCCACCAATTTAGTATTGATTGTTTTGGCAATTCAAGTTGTTGCCTGTCCCTGTTCGCTGCTGTACGGCTACCTCTCCGCCAAATTTTCCACCCGGAAATTACTGGCGGTAGGCATAGCGGTGTACACGGTTATCACCTTTGTCGGCAGCACGATTCCGCTGCTGGCGTCAAAAGAGCACCGGCTGATAATGTTCTGGCTGCTGGCGATGTTAATTGCCTCCTCGCAGGGCGGGGTACAATCACTGAGCCGTTCATATTTTGGCAAATTAATTCCCAAAGCAAATTCTGCGGAATTTTTCGGTTTTTACAATGTATTCGGTAAATTTGCCGCGGTTGCCGGTCCGCTGCTGATGGCGGTGATTATTCAACTTACTGGTCAATCTAGTCTGGGCTTTCTCAGTATTGGCTTGCTCTTTGTCGCAGGCTTGCTCATTTTGCTGAAAATTGATGATACTGCTGACAATGAAAATCCTCAAAATGTAACCTTTACCGGCAATGGCAGTTCCCGCATTGATTAAAAACCGCGATTTTATGAACTCAATATCATAAAAAATCGGTTTTTTTATTTTTTTTACAGGAATTTTTCTAAATTTGAGCTAAATTAAAGGATTGTTGTCTGGTCTCAACAATTGCTTAAGGTTTGTTGAAGCCGGGTGAGGTGCGGGTTTTATTTGCGCGGGTATTTGATACACCGTGAATTTTGCGGGTGCCTCTGGTAGCTTTCATGTAATTAATTTAAGGATCTGAAATGGGTAATCTCAAGAAGAAACGTCGGAAAAAAATCGCGAAGCATAAACGGAAAAAACAGCTTAAAGCTTTGCGTCATAAGAACAAGTAACCACTTGTTACGATAAGAATACGCACCCTCCTGCCGGGTTACGGCGGGAGGGTTTATCTTATTTTAAACAACCGGGCTGGTAAGATTGACAAAGTTTCCGCTGTTTTGCGGAATCGTGACCGCGGCTTATGCCAACTGCATCAAGCTGTATTAACAGCAACTCTCTATTTATTCACTTGGAATGCTGTTACTGCATATCAGCCCAACCAAAGATGTAAAAATCCAATGCCACGGAAAAAATATTGCCTGGTAATATTGCTCGGCGCATGCTTGTCCGGGATTTCCGCTATTTCCGCTGATTACGCCGATTTACGCAGCGATATTGAATTAAATACCACCGTGCCGGAGGCAATCACTCTGTCTGATACAGAACAGAAAAAAGCCGACGCGCTGACCGCATTCGCGCTGGGCATCATCAGTGTCAAGCCGGAGAAAACCATTGAACTGCTGCTGGAGGCGCTGCGTAAAGACCCATCGGCAGAATTACCGCTGCGTTTAATGCTCAATCAAATCAATTCCAATGCGCAAATTGGCAAAATCACCAATGATCTTGCAACCATCGCATCCGCCAATCCTGACGCACTGCGTTTGTCTCTCGCCGCCGTACTGCTGCTCAAAGGTCAAAATAACCCGCGTGCCGAAGAACTCGCCAATAAAACGCTGGAATGTTACCGCGGCAAAAATAATCTGAGCGCGTCCGATCAAAAAGCTATCGCCAGTCTTGCCGGCGCCCTTGCCTCTATCTATGCGCTAAACGAGAAAAATTTTGCCCGCGGCGACAGATTGCTGGAGAAATATTTAGACGATGAAAGTTACCGCGGCAGCTATTATTTACTTGAATCGGCGGTGCTGTTCTATCATAAAGCGGCGAAGAGCGCCGACGATTCGCCGTTCCTATGGTTTTGGCGCAGTGACAAAGAACGTTATTTGCAGTTGAAACAGGCGTGTTTAGATAAGATCAAGGCTAATTTTGCCAATCCGGCTGAACACGAGATTTTTGCTTCAATCGCCGGAATGTATGAAATGCTGGAAATGCCGGATGAAGTGGAGCGGCTGCTGCTGGCGCGAATTGTTAGCGAGCCTGCCAATCCCGTTATTTTTACCGCGCTGGCCGGTTATTATCAAAAAAACAAACAGTATGCCAAAGCAATGTTATGGTGGCGGGCTGCCCGCAACCGGTTTAAGTTAAAAGACGATTCTTTAATGGCCTATGCTGATGCAGCTTTTTATGCCAGATATTTCAATGAAGCCTCAAGCGCTTATCAGCGTTATTTAACCGCCAATCCCAAACAAAATGTTGCGCGGTTAATGCTGGGACTGGTTTATATCGAATTGGGTCAATATGAATGGGCATCGCGCTCATTAAGCCCGCTTCCCGACAGTTTTATGTGTTTAAAACTGCGCGGCATTGCCGAAGACCGTCAGGGTAATTATAAAGCGGCGCTGGCGCTGCTGCAGCAGGCGGAAATTGCCGCCGAGAAGACATCTGAGCCGACCGATGCGATGTTTTATCTTTACATTATGATGCTGACCGAAAAGACTAAACAGAAGGATTTGACACTCCAGTATGCAGAATTGGTTATTAAAAAATTCTCTACAAAAGAGCCGATGGTGGCAAACGCCATTGGATATACCTATGCAGATTTAAATGTAAAGCTTGAGTATGCCGAAACACTAATCCGCTACGCTATCGACAAAGAGCCGGATAAAGGCGAATATTATGACAGCCTGGCGTGGGTACTCTACCGGCGCGGCAATTACGCTGAGGCGCTCCGCAACATCAAGATTGCACTGGAAAAACAAGGCAAGTATCCAAACGCCGTCATTGCTGAACATGCCGGCGATATTCAGTACGCCGCCGGGAACATTGCCGAAGCTGTGAAATACTGGCGGATGTCACTGCTCATATACAGCCATGAAGTCAACCACCAAAATATCGAAATAAAACTAAATAAAGCATTAAAAGAACACCAATAATAATTTACACAGAAACAACTCCACTATGACAATCACTCCATACCATATCTACACCGCCGCCTTGATAATCGCCGCAATCACCGCGGCAAGCATCGGAATCACCGCTTACCGCATGAATCCGCAGAGACTGCCGCAATACGAAAGTCTGCCGCGTTGGCGCGGCAGCGGTGCGGTGCTGGCGTTTCTGGGTCTGCTGTGGTGTATTCCGCATGCCACTCCCATTGTTTGGAACTGGATGCTGCCCTGGCTTTTTCCACTGGTGATTATCTGCACGGTTTTAGCCTATCTGTTTTTGGATTATTTGTTATCTCGGGCAATTGGCGGACTGCTGATTTTATCGGCATATTTTTTGCTGCATGAATCTTTTACATTTCATACCCCGCTGGCGGCGGTACTGACTATTTTTTGCTGGGCGCTGGGTATTGCCGGATTGTTTCTTTCAGCGAAGCCGCATCTGCTGCGCGATTTCATCCGGTGCCTGTCGTCAAGCAGCCGGTGGCGGCTCGGAACGCTGTTGTTTTTTGCCGGATTTGCCGGAATAACGTTATTTGCCGGAATTTCTCACTGCTGGCGGAGTTGAGCTATGACCATGGCGGCAGACTCTGAACTTGAAACATTTTTCAGCCAGTGCGGCATTACCGCGCCGGTTGAATTTACGGAGCAATGCCATGCGCTTTACCTGCTGCTCTCCGAAGCCAATAAAAATGTTAATTTAACCCGAATCGAAAGCGCGCCGGATTATTGGTCACGGCACATTGCCGACTCCATATCAATTGCCAAATTTTTCCCGTACCTGGTGGACGCGCCGTATCAAATTGCCGATATTGGCTGCGGCGCCGGCTTTCCTTCATTGCCGCTGGCGGCGGCATTCCCAAAATTACAGCTGACCGCCATCGACTCGATTGGCAAAAAAACTCATTTTGTACAAAGCGCCGCGGTACAACTTAACCTCAGCAATCTTCGCACCGTTACAGGTCGTTCGAAAGAGTTGTCCTGCCAGGCGGAGTGGCAAAACCATTTCGACATCATTACTGCCAGGGCTGTCGCTGATGCCAGAACCATTTTTCGCGAAAACCGCCGCCTGCTCAAGCCGGGAGGACAATTTATATTATACAAAACACCAGAGCAAATAAATGGCGAGTTGGATGATTTATGCAAAGCATCCGCGGCGTATGGATTTAGCTGGGCAACCAGTGCAGAATTTAATCTGCCCGGCAACAGCGGTAAACGGGTTTTTTTATTCAGCCTTACAAGTTCGTAATACCAATGAGCGATCAGTCATAGACAATAACGATTAGGAACTTGGCGATGGATTTTGGTTATAAGGAGTTGTAAAG
The DNA here is from genome assembly GCA_964542255.1 of uncultured Victivallaceae bacterium. Lineage (GTDB taxonomy): Bacteria > Verrucomicrobiota > Lentisphaeria > Victivallales > Victivallaceae > CAYMSF01. The sequence goes on along the minus strand of CAZITV010000153.1, from coordinate 20 downwards.
AAATAAGTGGTATTTTTGTA
>CAZITV010000152.1:0-5639 GCA_964542255.1 uncultured Victivallaceae bacterium | reverse complement strand
TTATATTCAATTGGTGTTTTATGTAACTGCTTTATTACACCATTTTGATCATACTCATAGTTGTTGATCATATTTAATTATTTTCCAGTTTGTGTGTGGACGTGAAATATCAGCATGTAAGATAGGGGTATCTGTTAAACGTATGTCGTGATAGTATAACTTAGATTTTAGAGTGTTTGCAATACTATCTACAAGACAAAATACACTGCTAGGAACTACATGAATTTCAGCAGCATTTTGTATAACGTTCAACCAATCTAGCATGTTTTTAGATACTGTAGGATCTATATGTATAATTTTTTTAATATGGCTATCTAATATTAAGTTTATAGGGTAACCTTGACTGCTTGCACTACTTGCATTATGCACGACTGCATAAGGCCCAGATAAATCTAAACTATCAAAAAGATCGTTAGCACTGGGCAAGTTACTGGGTATTTTAAACTTCTCATATCTATATTCATAAGGAATATTGTATTGTGCATAAAATGATCGATACCAAACTGTAGTATCTTTCCATAAGTTTTCAAATCCCACTTTTAGCACCGGTAAGTTGTTCTTTTGTGCATACAACTCAATATCCGCAGGCTCTTGGAAAATCTTAAAAACCGTAACATTCGTATTTTCCTTATACAAAGCTTTTATTGTGTCAACATATGAGTCTTGACAAGGTAAATGTATGTATTTTTGTTCACTAAAATGATTAACTAACCCATTACAAATAAAATGATCACCTAAGCCTAAATGATGATAAAGGACTATTTGGGGCTTACTCGTTGCGCTATTTGATACAAATGTAAACATGTTGTTATTTAACTGTAAATCAATCTGAAACCAATATAAACCTGTCTAACATAGCTATTATTTTAAACCTATTATTTCAAATTTAGGACAAGGAACAATAAACTTTCCACCCTGTTCTAGCCATTTGTGTTCACGTTCAACAAATACATCAATAAAATGCCACGGAAGAACCAATAAAAAATCTGGCTGACTTTGCCTCATATATTGCTCATTATAAATGGGAATATTAGTTCCTACAGTTCTCAGTCCATATTTGAATTCACTTCGCTCGGCTATGCCGTTTATCAACGTATTATCTAATCCAAAATACTGCAACAATGTATTGCCTTTTGTGCTTGCACCATATGCCCAAATAGTTTTTCCTTGAGCAACTTGTTCTTTAACAAACTCACAAGTTTGTTTTTTCAAGATTTGTATTTGTTTATAAAAAGATTGCCATTTTTCAGGAGAGTTATACTGTTGTTGCTTTTCATAATTTAGGAGGGAATCTACACGCATTTTTCCCACATCAAAGTACTGCTGATTAATACTAGACTTATAAGTCTGGGGTGATTTCACAGCATATACTCTTATGCTACCACCGTTCACTGTGTTTAGTTCTGCATCAATTATCTCTAAACCCTGCGAGTTGAACATATTTTTAAGTGTTGTTAGTGTGTAGTAAAATACATGCTCATGACAGATGTTATCAAAAGCCAGTTGTTCTATCATCAATGGTGTATAACTTAGCTGACAAATAAATAATCCACCATCATCTAAAACGTCATGAATATCATGTAAAAACTCTTGTGGATTTTCCAAATCGTAAAACATTGCAATACAAGTTATTACCTTAACCTTTTGCTTGATATGATTTTTTTCCAATAGTTTCTTGGAAAAAAAATCCTGTATTACTAAATCAGCATGTAGTTGACTTTCAGATAGAAAACTATCATCTGCAGGATCCACACCTATCCTTACAAAGTTCTTAGGCACATAACTTAACAAAGTTCCATCATTGCAGGCGATATCCAACCAAATATCGCCTGTTTGTATTTTCATACGTGACAATGTGCTTGTAACAATATTTTCTAATTCACGCTTCATAGCTGGGTTAATACCGCTTCTATACCAATAGCGCCCATACATACTGGATTTTACCGCAGTTTGTTCCAACTTTACTAGTTTAGATGCTGTATCCATTATCATTTTTAATTCCACAGGAGGTGAGCGTGGATCTTGTCCGGACTCAAGGAAATCTGAGGGATACAAGTGACCTAATGAGAATAGTTCTTGCGTAGCGTTCATGTGCAGCTTAGGTCTTTCCATAAAGTTTTGTTTGTCCTTGCTTATAAAGCTTTGGCAACTGTTTATTAATTATAGCATTTTGTATCATTTCGTCTATTTCTTGAATAAGATCATTACGTTGTTGATTGCAAATGTTTGTTACACGGGTAGCATGTGCAACTTTTTCATCTAATGCATTAGCATCACGTTTGATATCCTCATACATCCAAATTCGTATGTTTACTACTGTAAGCTTGTCTATAAGACTACCTATTGTATCCATGCATTAGACCTCTATATTTTGTTTTTCTAAGAAATTTCTGTATGTTTCAATCAAACCTTGATTTAAACTGATTTGAGGTTTCCAACCCATTTGCAAAATTTTACCACTGTCAAGTGGACGATTAGGTGTACCATTCGGCCTTGATTGATCCCATTTTATCGTTCCACTGAATCCTGTTATTTTGGCTATCTTGCTACTCAAATCTAATATGCTGATATTTTCTCCACTACCTGCATTGATCAGCTCAGCTTGGCCAGTATTATGATGATTCATTAAAAATACACACGCACTGGCCATATCGTCACTGTGCAAAAACTCTCGTTGTGGAGTTCCATCTCCCCACAGGGTTACTACACCTGAACTATTGTTATGAAACTTTTGTATCATAGCTGGGATTACATGGCCATTCAAACTGTGAAAATTGTCATTTTGGCCATAAAGATTGCTAGGCATTATACAAACACTTTGGAACCCATATTGCTTGTAGTAAGCTTCACACATCTTGATCCCATGTATTTTGGCAATAGCATAAGCTTGATTAGTTGGTTCCAACGACCCGTGTAAGAGTTGTGATTCGTGAACAGGAACTGATGCAAACTTGGGATAGATGCAAACACTTCCCATAAACAAAAACTTTTTTACACTTGACTTCCAGCTGTGGTGAATAAGGTTGGTTTGGATAACTGTATTTTCGTATATAAAGTCTGCGCTATATGTATCATTACTGTGGATCCCACCTACTTTTGCCGCAGCGTCAAAAACATAATCAGGTTGATATTTTTGGAAAAAGCTTTGAACCTGATTGCTATCTAGTAAATCTAGTTCTTGCCGAGTTTTCAGGATTAAATTTTTATATCCCAAACGAGTTAAATATCTAACAAGAGCACTTCCAACTAGCCCCCGGTGTCCTGCAACAAATATTTTTGCATTTTTTTCCATAAAACACCTTTAAATTAAGTTAATACTGTGGTTTCGTGTGGCCCAAATTGGATATTCCAAACCATCAACATGCCAGTTGGGTTTCCAAGTTTCATCTGATAATGCATGATATTGGTTGTGTTTTTTTACAAGCAAACTAAAGATTGCCTGATCATGTCTGTGTTCTTTAAAGTTTGAATGGTTCACCACTATGCTGGGACTATCTGTAAGATAGCGATATCCATCAAGACACGCTATACGTTGCCATTCAGCAACTAGTTGTTGATTGAACTCAGTGTTCTTGATCATGTGAATGCCACCAACTATTTGGCTTTGCGACATGATTTCTTGGTCATTCTGGACAATTAAATCAGCAGTGTCCCCTTTACACCATTCATACTCAGGCATGCCTACTTGGAAACACAATAGTCCTGCATCCATAGCTAGGGAATAATATTCACAGAACCTTTTGGAAGCTTGTAAGTTGAGTTGGCAACCTGCATCCATGTAAAATAACACATGGTCTTTTGGTATTGCATTCAAACATTGTTGTATTAAAAAACTTTTCCATAACCAATATCCAAATCCTCTAGGATGTGTTTGGAAAAAATTTAAATGAGTTTGTATAAAATCTGGAAACTGTTTTACTAAAGTTTGTTCAGTACAAATGCTAACTGTTTTGAAAACGCTGGTATCTTGAGACGTTTTCCACTCGCTTACCTGTCTACCTACTCGTTGCAACGCACCGTTGTAGTTCCAAGTTGTTCCAAAACTTAAAAAATGAATATTCATTATCTTCCTATTTTAACACTGCCAAACACATGTCTGCTACTAAATCAGAAAAACTATTAGTAGGCTGCCAATTGAGTTTGCTTCTAGCTTTAGTGGAATCTCCCAAAAGTGTTTCCACTTCGGCGGGACGAAAGTATTTTTCATTTACTTCTACTACTACTTGACCAGTTTGAGTGTCAATACCTTGCTCATGTAAACCACTACCATGCCATGCTATATTCATGTCAAAATAAGGAGCAGCCGCTTGAACAAACTGCCTTACACTGTATTGTTCACCAGTCGCAATAACATAATCATCAGGCTGTGGTTGTTGTAACATCAACCACATGGCTTCAACAAAATCTCTAGCATGTCCCCAATCACGTAGTGCATTTAAGTTTCCCAACTGCAATACGGGCATTTTTCCTTGTGCAATAGCATGTAAGCCTTGAACTATTTTTTGTGTGACAAATGTGGCACCTCGGCGTGGACTTTCATGGTTAAAAAGTATCCCTGAGCTGGCATGCATACCATAACTTTCCCGATAGTTTTTGACAATCCAAAAACCATAAAGTTTTGCTACACCATAAGGACTACGTGGATAAAAAGGTGTAGTTTCTGTTTGTGGTGTTTCTTGAACTTGGCCATAAAGTTCACTTGTGCTAGCTTGATAGAATCTTGCGTCATGCAAGCCCACCGCACGCATGGCTTCCAACATTCTCAATGTACCTACAGCATCCACTTGTGCTGTATATTCAGGGAGATCAAAACTCACCTTGACATGACTTTGTGCAGCCAAGTTGTAGATTTCATCAGGAGCAACTCGGGCTAACACAGCAGTTAGGTTTGTGCTATCTGTAACATCACCATAATGCAACTTAAGATGAGGATGATCGTAAACGTGATCAATGCGCTGTGTATTGATGTTACTAGACCGCCGTATTAGACCATGAACTTCATAGTTTTTTTGTAATAAAAGTTCAGCTAGATAACTGCCATCTTGACCTGTTATTCCAGTAATAAATGCTTTTTTCATATCAACCATTTGACAGTTTATCAAATATAATAGACTGTATAAGATAGGTCAATATTGACAAATATTGACTGGTAAATAACACTAATATAGAGGAGCGTGCTGATGAAACCCATTATTTCTATAACAGACCGAGCAGCTGACTACATCAAACATGTGTTGCAACAACAACACGCACAATGTTTGGAAATTGGTGTTGGTGGCAAAGGGTGTAATGGCCTAAGCTATACTTTTGATATTGTACCAATTCAAGACGTGCAAAAAGGAGATGAAACAGTATCACTTGATAGTGAATACCAAGTGAGAATACCACAGGAATGTGTAATGTATCTGCTAGGAAGCACTGTGGATTATCACAAAGATGCTTGGAGTTCCAAGCTTGTAGTCAACAACCCACTTGCTACCAGTCGCTGCGGGTGTGGAACAAGTTTTTCAGTAGCTTAAATATCAAGGTATAACAATGAAAACGTGGTTTGTTTTTGGCGGAATTTTCCGCCACGGTGATTTTCAAGAAATGGAGCCCAACACAGGATTCTGTGTGGGCCCTTTTGGCAGTCAGGAACA
>CAZITV010000151.1:0-5884 GCA_964542255.1 uncultured Victivallaceae bacterium | reverse complement strand
TTTAAACGGCACCACGCCGCGGCAGATTAATCCGGTGGTAAATAATAAATATGAGTTGGTTCTAAATCTGGCAGCGGCAAAAAAATCTGATTTTAAACTGCCGAAAGGCATTGTGCTGACTAGCGATAACAGTTTTGCGACTATCAAGCGGAAATAATCATGAATTTGAAAAATAACAGTGTGACGATATGGATTGTTGCCGGCGGTTTGCTGCTGGGCTTGCTGTTTTGGTTTGTTGATGCCATATACCAGCTTTTCTTTTTTAAAGATAATTTGATTTATATGGTTTCCAATGAACCGATTACCCTGCTGGACGCGCTGGTTTTCAACGTCTCCTCTTATTCGCTTTTTTACCGGATTATTTTTTTGGCGGCAGCGCTGTGCTGCGGTCTTTTGGCGGCGGTCATTTATGCAAAATACCGCGCCGGCGAAAATGCGATACGGCAAAACGAAGCACGTTTCCGCGAGGCGATTAATGCCGTTGATGATGGCATCTTTGAACTGAATATTGCCGGCGGACCAATGCTGCTTAATTCACGCGGCTATACAATGCTCGGTTATGACGACAATGAATTTCCGGTAACCCTGGAAGTATGGCAAAGTATGCTGTTTCCGGCAGACCGCAATAAGGCTCTGACCACGATTAATGCCAGCATTGCCTCAAACCGTCCCTTTGCGGTGGAATACCGGCTGCGCACTAAAAACGGCTCTTGGCTGTGGGTGCTGTGCCGGGGGCACGTTTCGGAATGGAACAGCGATGGGCACCCGGTTAAAATTTCCGGTACCTGCGCCAATGTGGATGAGCGTGTTCAGACCCAGCACCGCTTACAGGAATATGCGGAGCGGCTGGAGGATGCGGAAAGAATTGCACGGCTTGGGCATTGGGATTTTGACCATTTGCGCAAAAGCTGGATTTGGTCTAATGAAGTTTATCAAATTGTCCAATTCCGGCACGAATTAGGCTATACTCCGACCCGGAAAGAGCCGGTAGAATACATTCACCGCGATGATTTGGAAATGGTGAAGAATGCGTTCAATAAATCATTGCAGAACAAAACTTCATTTAATATTTCCTGCCGTTTGCTGCTGGGTGACGGCACTGTGCGTTATGTCCAGATTCGCGGTCACCATATTTATGACAGTTCCGGCAATCCAGCCAGTTCATTCGGCACCGTTCAAGATATCACCGATGCCCGTAGAACGGAGGAGGCGTTGTTTGATTCGGAAAAACGCTATCGGGCATTATTCGAAAATATCACCGAGGGGATTCTTGTCATTGAAATTGGCAGCGGCAAAATTAAACATGCCAATGCGGCAATTTGCCGAATGCTGGGTTATTCGCATGAAGAGATTATGCTGATTTCGCTGCGTGACCTGCATCAGCGCGAGCGTTTTGAAGCGGATTCACGCTGGGGGTATCTACAGCCCGGCGAAAAAGTTGTTTTGTCGGAAATCCGCTGCCGCAAACGTGACGGCACCTTTATTTTGGTTAATATTACCGGTTCCGCAGTTGAAATTGACGGCAAAAAATGCGTTTCCGGTATTTTCTCTGACTTGACCGAGAGCTTCCAAATTGAGAACGAACGCAATATTTTAAATTTGGCGGCGGACAATTCGGGCATTGAGATTTTTGTTTACAATCCGGACGGTACTTGTCACTATGCGAATACCGCCGCCTGCCACCGGCTTGGCTACAGTATTACCCAGCTTAAAAATATGCCAATTCAGAACATTGATGAAAATTTCCGCGGGGAAGGCTTTGCCGAACTTTGGGAAAAATTGAAGGATGGCAACAATATCCGCATGGAAGGTGAACAAGTCAGCGTTGAAGGCAAGCGGTTCCCGGTCGAGTACACCGCGGACTTCCTTGCCATCGGCAGTAATCAATACGCCTGCTTGTATATTCAGGATATTACTGAACGCAAACATTTTGAAAATGAACTGGTGGCGGCAAAAGAAAAAGCGGAAAATTCGGATAAACTCAAAACTGTCTTTTTGGCCAATATGAGTCATGAAATCCGTACGCCCATGAATGGCATTATGGGTTTTGCCGAACTGCTGCAGCAGCGCGACCTGCCGGATGATAAACGCAACGAATATGCGCGCGTCATCACCGAATGCGGTAACAGTCTGCTGCAAATTATCAATGATATTCTCGATATCTCCAAAATTGAAGCCGGCGGCATCAAACCGGTAAAAGCAGAATTTTCACTCAATAAAATGATGAGCGAACTTTACAACTTTTTTGAGCCGCTGGTTAATAAAGATGGTCAAAATATTTCTTTTGAGATGAAAAAGAGCTTGCGCGATGGCGAATGTACTATCTATTCTGATGAAAACCGTTTACGGCAAATCATCATCAACCTTATCAGTAATTCACTTAAATTCACTCATCAAGGCTATGTTATATTCGGTTATTTCGAGAAGGGCAGCGCTATCGAATTTTATATCAAAGATTCCGGTATCGGCATTCCTAAAGATAAACATGAAGCAATTTTTGAACCATTCCGCCAGGCAGAGGAGTCGCTCTCCAAAAAATACCGCGGTACCGGATTGGGGTTGGCAATTGTCAGAAATTTCGTAAAACTTTTAGGCGGAACGCTGCGTTTAGAATCCGAGCTCGGCAAAGGCAGCTGTTTTTACTTCACTATCCCGCTGGAACGTCCGCCGCGCGAATCGGTCAAAGAATCACGCCAGCAGAGTATTATGAAAACTAACGTATTCAACTGGGAAAATAAAACTATTTTGATTGTTGAAGATGATAAAATCAATTTTATGCTCCTGCAAAAATTACTGGACAGCACCGGTGTCGCCATTCTTCATGCTTCTACTGCACAGGAGGCTGTCGATATGGCGCTGAATACCGCAGAACTGGATTTAGTGCTGATGGATATCAGGCTGCCGGATTTCACCGGATGGGAAGCCTCGCAAAAAATTAAAGAGAAAAAACCCAATTTACCGATTATCGTACAGACCGCGAACGCAATGGTCGAAGACCGCGAAAAAACCTTTAACTGCGGCTGTGACGGATTTATCACTAAACCAATCTCAAAATCAGTATTATTCAGCACTATTCATAATTATTTCTCGTGATGACTTGACATTATATTTTGTTGCTGTAATTTAATTTGTAATAGAACACAATAAACATGCGCAGGATCGCTTGACCAGCGTGGGTGCTGGTTAGCGCTAATACGGTTATATTTTGTACCGCCGCGCGGCTGGTGGTGTTTATACTCAATTAGGTTGAAAATATAAAAATAGACGAGCAAGATTGTGAATTGGATTTTATCGTTCCGATTGAATGGCGATACCCACATCGTCCGAATGAGGAATGGAAAAATAGAGCCACAAGATGCTCGTCCCGCAGTTGCGGGATTATAAACTTTTTAGTTTGGTATCGGCGGTCTCTCAGAATGCGAACCAATTCTCAAAAATTTTCGCTATCTAAGTTTAAATATTCAACCTAATTTGCTGTAAACATTTGTGAACAATTTGGAGATATATGTACTCATCAGCGGTAAGAATTATGCTGACCACGCTCTTGGTGGGGTTTCTGCTGACCTTTGCGCTGTTTTGGGAATCGCGTCAGGGCTTGGAGCGGGATGTGCGCCAAGAGTTTACTGCACTCGCGCATGAACGCGAGCAGATGCTCATCCGGGCGACGGACGATGAAGTACAGCGTCTGGAGATTCTGCGTGAGTTTTATAATGACTCGGTTTTTGTTGATAAAAATGAATTTACCCGCTTTGCCCGTCATTTACTGCGGAATTCCGGATTCAGTAATTTGATGTGGTCACCTGAACTCTCGATTGAGCAGCGGGAGACATATCTCAATGGCTTGAAAGAGGCGGGAGTTAACAGTCCGCGCCTGCTTGAATTTGACAAAAACGGCAGCGCGGTTGAAGCCGGCGGCCGCAGCTTGTACTATCCGGTAACTTACTGCATTCCGATGGACACAGCACCGGAAGCACAACCGGGTTTTGACCTGTTTTCTATTCCCGCTTATCAGCGGGAAATCAAAAAAGCCCGTGATACCGGTATTATCACTTCGACCGACCCGGTCACCGTTACTGCAGGCGGCAGTTCCAGCGCTTATGTCATGCTCTTTATGCCGGTTTATGAAGTTTCGGCAGCGGACACGCCGCAAGCTAAACAAAAATTAAAGGGAATACTGTGCGGCAGAATTGATGTTAAAAAACTTATCAATTTTGCTATTCAGGAAACGACCCCGGCCGGAGTGGAAATTACCCTCTCGCAAATTGGACCGGGCGGCGGCGGCAAAACTTTTTATATTCACCGCAGCCGTTTGTCAGGTGCAACGGTTTATGATGATGACCTCTATTACAATTGCGCTATTGGTTTTGCAGGCAAACAATTTCAGCTTGGTGTCCGTCCGGACACCAAGTTCGTTGAAAACAAATCCTATATTTATGATGAACTGCTCCTGGTTAGCGGTATCCTGCTGACCATTTTTATTGCACTCTATCTCTATTTTGCACTGTCCAGAAAAACTCATGCCGAAACCGCTGTGAAATCCCGTACCAGAGAACTGCAGGAACAGGAAGAATATCTGGCAACCACCCTCCACGCTATTGATGAGGGTGTCATCGTTACTGATAAATCGTGCAAAGTAGAGCGTATGAACCTGAAAGCGGAAGAGATGACCGGATTGACTTTTCCAAAGGCAGTGGGACAGTTTATTTCCGATGTCGTCAAACTGGTTGATCCGGATACTAAACAGTCTGTTTTAAACCCGATTTACCAGGTGATTAAAACTGGCAAAATTGCCAAGCTGACGCAGCCGGTGTCAATTGTGGCGGTAAATGGCACAGCACGACAGGTTAGTTGCAGCGCAGCGCCGATTCCAGGACCGAATGATCAGCTCAAGGGCGTGGTCATCGCTTTCCACGATATTAGCCGGCAATATCACGACCGCGAATTACTGCGCGAGAGCGAGGCAAAATTCCGGCGGTTGTTTAACGTTACTACCAACGGAGTGGCGGTACTGCATGCTGTCGCAACGGCACCGGGCAATCAGGATGAATATGTTTTTGTGGAGGTAAATCCGGGCTTTGAACTCCTAGCCGCATTAAGAAGCTGCGAATTAATCGGACACCGTTTTTTTGATGTGTGTCCAGATTTTAAAAATTCCGCGATGCTGGGGCATTTGCGTCAGTTGGCGACGAGCGGTAAGCAGGTGTCATTTGAACACAATTATGGTGGCGCTAAGCATCTGTTAATAAATGGTTTTCAGCTTACTAAACGACAGATTGGTCTGGTCATTATGGATATCACCGGACAAAAAAATATTGAAAAAGAGTTGCGGCAGAAGTCTGAAGAGTTGGATCAATATTTCCGCCAGAGTTTGGATTTGTTCTGTATCTCCGATGTTCAGGGATATTTCGTTAAACTTAATGAGTCCTGGGAAAAGCTGCTTGGGTACGAGACCAATAAGCTGCTCGGGAGAAAATTTATTGACTTTGTTCATCCGGATGATCGTGATGCCACCGAGGTCGTATTCCAGCGTTCAATCCGCGAACCCGTTGCCAATTTCAGGAACCGCTACATTGATAAAAATGGCGGATGTCACTTGGTGGAATGGTGCTCAAACCCGCAAGGTGACAAGATCTTTTCCGTTGCCCGCGATATTACCGAGCGCCATGTTTTTGAATCAATAGTCCAAGAAAAAAACTTGGAAATCCAAACCCTCGTTAAGAATATCCCTGAATTTATTTTCCGTTTTGATATCAGCGGCAAAATGATTTATCTCTCAGCTAATTCGGTTGAGCTGCTGCAGCGTCCATTGAGCGAATTATACGGCAAGACTTTGCAGGATTCAGGTTACTCCGCCGCCTTTTGCGGCCCGTTTGACACTGCCATT
>CAZITV010000150.1:0-5892 GCA_964542255.1 uncultured Victivallaceae bacterium | reverse complement strand
TTGAATGCGTGTAAATGACTGGGGCAATGCTCGCCAGTGTCTAAAACTGCAATCATCCGCTCCCAGCTGCTGATATTATAGTTGATGTATTCCCAGCCCAGTTTTGCCGCGGCTGTTTTGCCGTCATCACCCTTAAGCCGGGCAAGCTCCGCGCGGGCCTGCCGGCGGTACCACTGGTTGCGTGATACAATCCGGATATCTGTGAATCCGGCTTTTTCCATGGCATCGCGGTAACGTTCCGGCGAAGCCATTTGAAAATCCAACCCCTCGGCGGCGATATAATCCGCCATTGCCGGTGATACCGGCTCAGTTGCGGTCAACCAGTCGGATGCCAAAAACCGTCCACCAGGTTTCAGGACTCGAAAAACCTCTGCCATCAGCGCGTGTTTGTCGTGAATATGGATAATGGAATCTTTAGAAAAGACCACGTCAAATTCTGCCGCAGGAAACGGGAACGGACCAGGTTCAACCTTGAGCAGTTTAATGTGGCTGCACAATCCAGACTGTTCCACCAGAGCACAAGCACGTGACAGCACTCCATTCTCCACATCAATACCGGTAACGCTGGCGGCACCGTGAGTCTTGACAAGTTCAATATCAATGCCACCCGAGCCGCAGCCAATATCAAGCAGATTAAGCCCATGCAGGCTATGCCCTGTAATTATCCTGGCGACCTCATCCGGTCCGCCCGGCGAAAGGAACCCCTCGCCCCATAGCTCTTCAAGCAATAAAATCATTTCCGGAGAGTAATGTTCGGTATTGGCTTCACTCATTTTTTGCTCCATGCGGTGCGGCATAATTCTAAAAAATTATGCCGTGGCGCGCGTTATCAATGTTTTACTTAGCTGCTGCTGGAGCAGGAGTCAACGCTGCTTCCAGTTTTTGTTTTAGCTCGGCAATTTGCTTCTGCTGAGCTTCCTGCTGCTGCTGCAACTCCTTGAGTTTTTTATCTTTGTCGCCGATTTCCCGGGACATTGCGGTTATTTTTTTGAATTCTTCTTCACGAACTTTCTTATTGGATTCGCTTAAATTTTTAATGGCGTCATTTTTATCTTCAAGAGCTCTTTTTTCCGCGTTGGTGATTTTTTCCTGATTTTCGGCGGTAATTTTAGTTTGTTCAGCTTTGAGATTTTCTACTTGTTGATTGCGTTCACTGATTTCTTTGGCTAATTCTTCAGATTTTTTGAGTAAATCGAGTTTTTCTCGGGCAAAAAAGTCTTTCATGGCAGCCAGTTCAAGCTGGGTTTTTGAATCGGCGGTTTTGGCGGTTTTTTCCAGCATAGTTTTGAAATCTTCACGCTGTTTGGCGAGCTCCTGCTGCAGTGACTCAATATTTTTTTGATAATCGGCACTGTTTTTGTCGAGCATTGTCGTCATTTTCTGCAATTCCTGGTTTTGCTTCTGAAGCTCATTGCCGCGGTTTTTCATTTCCACAGAGAGCGCGCTTCCCTGTTGAGTAAGCTTTCCCACCATTACCGCAGTATCCGATGAGCGGCCATCCTGTACTTTCAATAATTCCATTGTTTTCAAGGTAAATACTACTGCGGTAGCTCCCATCGCAACCACCAGACCTATCGCCAGAATGTACCAGCGCAATGAACGTTTAGCAAAGTCACGGTTAACTTCCCGTGTCTGCTCCAGACGTTCGGCAATATTCTGCAATTCTTTGCCGAGCATCCTGCCGATAGCTTCGGCCTGCTGCCGGGCTGCCGGAGCAATTAATTCGCCGGATTCAGGCGTTGGAGCTGATTCCTGGGCATTTTTCGGAGCGGTAATTTCCGCCTGTACCGGATGACGTTTAGTCAATTCTGCTTCAATTTCATTTGCGGCCAGGCCGGAGTTGCGCATTTCGGCAATTTCCCTCAGTACCTTCACAGAAGAATCAAAATAGACCTTGCGTTTGCCGCGCACTTCATTCTCGATGTATTGTGAGAAACGTTCCAGCCAATCATTTAGCGTCGTGCGCGGAACATTAACCAGTTCCGCCAGCTCAACCACAGCATAACTCTTGCGTTCATTCATTATTTTTTTCCTTAATATTATTGAGTCATCGCCAATAAATCTTGATAACTCTATGTTTTAAAAGCATCTTTTATGGCCGTCACATCCAGCTCAATTTGCGCCTTTAGCCCGGCAGTGTCAGAAAAACAGCGTTCTTCACGCAGATACAATATCAGCTCTACTTCCAAAGGCAAACCGTATAGGTCACGATTAAAATCAAGAATATGCACTTCAACACGTCTGGCAGAATCCTGCCGGTGATATGTCGGCGAAATACCAATATTCACCGCTGCCGCCAGTTTTACTCCGCCAATGACGGCTTTTGCCGCATAAACTCCGTCCGGCGGCAGAATTCCGTATTCCATCCGGATATTTGCGGTTGGATGTGCTAATTCGGCACCAGCCAGATGAAAGCCTTTTTCAACTTTGCCGAACAGACTGTATGGCCGCCCCAGCATTACTTTGGCGTGTTCCAGTAATCCGCTGCTGATTGCACGCCGAATATTAGTACTGCTGACAATATTGCCGTCAATAGCCAGCTCTGCAACTGCGTCAAATTCAAAATGTCCGTCAAAAGCAAATTGCCGCAGCAACCCGCTGCCGCCCTTGCCGCCAGCGCCAAAACGCCACTGTTCGCCAACACAAATACCACAAATTTCAACCCGCGGCGAATTCAAGCAGTCACTGATAAATTCTTCCGGCGGCAACGCCGCGAATTCTCGAGAAAACGGGACAGTGACGACACCGTGCATTCCAAATTCGTGCAGCAAAATCACTTTTTGTTCCGGCGGCAGCAGCAATGACGGTGCGTTTTGCGGCTGCAGCACTTGCCGCGGGTGCGGGAAAAAAGTCATTGCCACCGGTACCGCGTGGTGCGCTTTGCTCATTGCCAGAAGACGGCGCAGCAGCAGTTGATGTCCGCAATGAACGCCGTCAAAAACACCGATTGCCAAACATACCCGGTTGATACCGTGTCCTGCCAAAGCATCCAGTGACGAAACATTCACCGCACTTGCCTTATTCGTCATTTTGTTTTCCTAGTCTATCCCAACCCAAAACGCATCATTTACTTAAACCGGAAGACCATTTTTAACTAAAAGTCAAAAATATACCGGATGACTTTTGAAATTTCACTAAAAGAAAATTATATTTCATCAACAAAAATTCAACCCTTGATTCAAAATAAGATTACAGGATTTTGCAAAAATGAATGCTTCACTAGTAAAAACCGTGTTGTACCCCGGCAGTTTTGACCCGGTAACGAACGGTCATCTTGACTTGATTGAACGCGCCTGTCATCTTTTTGACCGCGTTATCATCGCCGTTGCTGTCAATAATGACAAATTACCGTTGTTCACTACCGAGGAACGGATGCTGCTGCTGCGGCAATGCTGCGGGCACTTGCCCAACGCTGAGGTTGTTTCTTTCCAGGGTTTGGTCATCAACGCGATTACCAAGTTTGACGCCAGCGCCATCTTGCGCGGTCTGCGGGCGTTTTCGGATTTTGAATATGAACTGCAAATGGCATTAATGAACCGCAGTTTAAAAGAGGAATGTGAAACTATTTTTATGATGCCCACCGCCGCAAATTCTTTTGTCAGTTCCAGAATGATTAAAGAAGTGGCAAAACTGGGCGGTGATTTTACACAGCATGTTCCGGCTCCGGTAATTGATGCCATTAGAAATAAAATCGCAACAGGACAATTATGATAAAATTTGACATTATAGACCTGGAACACCAGCCGCTAGATCTGGCTGGTTCAGAACCATCATCGTTTTTGGATATTGAAGAATCTCCGGTGTTTAAATTCAACGCTCCGGCCCAATATCAATTAAATATTTGTAAAGTCAATCAGGGCGTTTTAGTAAAAGGCACCATCGCAACCACCGCCGAAGGAATTTGCGGCAGGTGCCTGGAACATGTCACCATACCTATCGCCAATAATGATATCTGCCGCTTTTACGAGGAAGTAAATGGCACCGAACTGGATATTACTGACGACATCCGCGAAGAGCTGGTCATCAATATCCCGCTTAATTGTATTTGCAGTGATGCCTGCCAGGGACTATGTCCTGTTTGCGGCAATAATCAAAACCTCAAACCATGCGATTGCCATAACGATTCCGGCGGCAATGATGCCTGGAGCGAACTCGATAAGCTGAAATTGTAGCTCACAAAGTAAAAATAAAACCGTTTTTAACCACGAAACGCTCGAAAAATCACGAAATATAACCTGTTGCGATGAATTTCATTGCCGGTGGCAATATCATACCCCGCAGAAAGTGTTCAGGCCGCAGGCGCTTGGGACAATTGGGTTCAAGCTGATTGCACATCAATTGATTTTTATGGCAGCAGCAGGAATTTCCAGATGGGGACTGCTTTAATGCCGTTCTCGAATTCACGTTCATCATCCCAAGTTACAATCAGGCAATTTGTCACCGCAAGATATTCAGCTGCAGATTGCATTGCGCGTAATTCACGATTTAAAGTTTCTGGTGAGTTCAATTGATATGCGACCTGGATTAGCATCCTGTCATCGCCGCCGCGCATTCTCGCGAAAAAATCAACTTCATACTTTTCTTTGGTTATCAAATATTCGATGGTATATTGTTTTCGCCGCAGTTCAAGATAGACCAAGTTTTCCAAGAGATGCCCGTAGTTTTTTGATGGATCAAGCGACATGGATTTTTGCAGACCGTTATCAATTACATAAAGTTTTCTCGGATTTACCTGCTGCATTCTGATTGACTCGGTATGCAATGGTACCTGATAAAACAGATATGCATCAGTAAAGTATTCTAAATAATCGTAAAGCACATTCTTTGAACTAGAAATCCCGGCGTTTTTCAGCATCCGATAAAAGTTGGTTACACTAAAGCGTTCTGCCACATTGTTAGTCACCGTACTCACCATTTGACGAAGTACGTGATGATTAGAAATTTTATGCCGCTCCGCAACATCTTTCAAAACTACTGAATCAACATAACTCTGCAAAATGTTATACTGGTCAAAAAATGATAATCCCTGAACCTCCGGGAAACCGCCGCAAACAAAATAATCAGCCACCGCATTTCTCAATTTGGCTTTGTCAGTACTAGTCAGATGCGCCGGAATACGTTTAAATAATTTATGCGCAAATAAATATTCTTTAAAGGAATATGGGAATACCTCGCAACTGATGGTGCGCCCGCGCAGCGTTGTGGCTATTTCCGTGCTAAGCAGCTTAGAGGATGAACCGGTCAGGGTAACTTGAACCTTTTCAGTATCAATCAGCCGACGGATAAACAGCTCCCAGTTTGTCACCGTCTGAATTTCATCAAAGAAAAAATAACATAGCTTCGCCTTATTTTCAGGCCATCGGGCATAATAAACATCAAGCATCGTTTGAAAATCATTGACAGAAAAATTAATTAAGCGGTCATCGTCAAGGTTTATATAGAGAATTTGACTCTTCAAAACTCCAGAATCAAGCAAACTTATCATCTCTTGATAGCAAAAAAAAGTCTTTCCGGTACGACGCATTCCCATCACCACCGTTGCTTTACGCGCTATGCGTGGAAAGTGAATATCGCGCTTCTGCAACTCCGGTAAATCATGCTCATAAAACTCGTTAATTAAATCGCCAATAATTGCTTTCATAGCCTGACGCTCCATTTGATTATTAATCATAATCTATCTCTATAAAAGAGACAAATCAAGCTAATATTGACTTTTATTTAGAGCTAATTTCAAAACTCTTCTAGGAATTTAGAGATGGTTTTCATTGCCGGTGGCAAAAATAAACAGCCGTTTTTACCATGAGGGTTTACCCGCCTGTGGCGGGACATGAAGTTAATGAAGAAAACCACAGCCGTTTTACCACAGGGCATCGAGCTCATAGATGGCAAAAC
>CAZITV010000149.1:2167-5923 GCA_964542255.1 uncultured Victivallaceae bacterium | reverse complement strand
GGTCGTGTAAGGTTTGGCGATATAATCATTGCAGCCCGCTGCCAGCGCTTTTTCCCGTTCGCCGGTGAGTGCATAAGCGGTTTGCGCGATGATTATCACGTTGGGGTTGAACTGACGGATTTGCTGTGTTGCATCGTAGCCGTTCATTTTAGGCATTTCGATATCCATCAGCACCAGGTCAATGTCCGGGTTATCGCGGCAGACGGTTACTGCGTCAGCACCGTTGACAACCCGTAAAATTTCTTTGCTGAACTTTTTTATTGCTATAGTAATCAGCATTTCTGATTTTTCATCGTCTTCGGCGATTAATACTTTCAATGGCTTAATCTGCGGCTCGTTTTTTCCGGCGGCGTCAGCTGCCGCCGCTGCAGAATCACTTTTTTCCTGCGACGCGGTAACGTACGGGATGGTGAAATAAAATATTGTTCCGACACCTTCTTCGCTGTTCTCCCAAATTTTCCCGCCTAGTATGTCAACGTATCCTTTGGCAATGGATAAACCCAGGCCGGCGCCTTGAAACGCCCGCTTATTGCCAATATTGAGCTGAGTAAAACGCTCGAAAATTGCGGTTTGTTTTTCATGCGCAATGCCAATGCCGCTATCTTTGACATAAAATTCCAGGAAATTGTCATGCTGCACATAGCCAAACTCAATGGCTCCGGTAAAAGTAAACTTAATGGCATTCATAACCAGATTGGACAGCACCGCATAAACCTTTTCACGGTCGGAACGGATGACCGACTCCTTATCCGAAAACGATTTTTTAAAACTGAACTTCAGACCTTTGCGCTCTACTTCCGGCTTGAAAAAATTGTAGATGGATTCAAGCAGCTCGTTAAGATTTATCGAGCTAAGACAAATATCACTGGTGCCTGATTCAATTTTGGAGATATTGATGATGTTGTTGATAAGATTGAGCATCCGGTCGCCGCCTTGTTCTATTAAACCAATATAGCGCTGCTGTTCCGTACCGGTTAAATGCGGATCTTTCAGCAAATCGGAAAATCCCAGAATACCGTTCATCGGGGTACGGATTTCATGGCTCATATTGGAGAGAAACGCTGACTTTAAGCGGCTGCTCTCTTCAGCTTTTTCTCTGGCGGCAATAAGTTCAAATTCAGTCTGTTTGCGCGCGGTGATCTCGTCAAACGCGACAATGACATGTTTGCGTCCTTCAAGCAGCAGCGGTTCAGCATTGACGCTCAGCCAGAGTGTGTGCGGCTGCTCATTAAGCATAATGGTATATGTCATCTCGATCCCGTGTACCGAATTGCCGGTGGTTAAAACCGTCTGCAGTGCCTGGCGCAGCGGACAATCCTGGCAAGACTTGGAACTACCGCAGCCTTTTTTATCCTCAAAGCTGTGCACGCAGCCCAACCCGCTGCCGCAGCGCTGCCCGGTAATTTGACTTTGAGCACGGGATACCAAAAGTGCAGTCACCGCATTGGAATTCACAATCACCCCGGACTCATCAAAGACCAGCATCCCTACCGGCGCCGCCGTGAACATTGCCTGCAGGTTTTTTTGCTCAATGAGCCGCGCTGCTTCAGTCTGGCGCCCAAACAGTGCAATCGCCATACTGTCCGCCAGTCTTTCAAAATGATTAATAAGTTCCTGGCTAAAATGGTTTGGACTGCGGTCATTGAATTGCAGCAAGCCAAACGTTTGCAGATTGACGCGCAGCGGAATCAGCGCCACCGACTCATAACCTTCTGAATTGCAGCGGTTGCGCATATGGGATTTTACGTCAGATTTATCCATGCCTGCCAGCAGAGCGGTGGTGCTGTTGCACCAGAAGCTGCCTTTTGCGGTGAAACATGGATTGGCAGGGTCAGTGCGGCCGGAGAGAATATTGCCGCACATACATTCGAGCAGGGACGCGCCGGTCTCATCCAGCAGCAGTTCACCATTCTGGTCATACGCGGAGAGCGAATTTTCCAAGGTGGTAAACTCGGGCGGGAACCCGCTGGTCACGTAATATGGATAGTCGCCGCCATCGCGCAGTCGAACTCCTACCGCTTCGCATCCGGACCAGCGCTGCAGTGCGCCGGTAAGTTCCGACATCAGTTCGCGCAAATCACCAATGGTATTAATCAATACCAGCAAACGCGTCGTCAATTCGCGTACTTCTTCGATAAATTTATGTTCATCAATATTGCTCATTACGATGCGGCACTCGGTGTTGCCATAGAAATCTTGACCAGCGGAAATATCCAAATGTCCCCAGAATACTGTTTTGTCTTTTTTTACCATCCGCAGTTCGATTGTCCGGGGTTCCGCGGTTTCAAGGACAAGTTTGCGGTTAAGAAAATAGAGATCCTGATCTTCTTTGAGGATAAACCGGCTAAAGGGCTGCTTGATGAGCGCGCTCCTCGTCATTCCCAGTAAGCTGCTGAAAATCAGGTTGGCTTCCTCGATTAACCCGTTACTGCTGACGCTGCAGTAGCCAACGGGGGCAAATTCATAAAGGTCGTAATACCGTGCCTGCATAGCCTGCATTTCAATTTTTGACTGCCGCAGCTCCTCGTTTTGCATTTCAAGTTCAATCTGATGTACCGACAGCTCGTGCAGTAATTTCTGGGTATCTTCATAATCGGTGGATTGCGGATGCTCGACGGCTTCAATCTGAATAATTTGCTCGGCACGCCGGCGCAGTTCCGCGTTTGGTTCGGACTGATTTTTATTGTTACTCATCATCGCCCTCTCTTCCAGGTATATTACCTTACTTTTTGTTTTTACTAGACGTCTTTTGCTCGTTCTGTGGTTGCGACGGCATACATCAGCCCGTCCTGGTTGACCAGCGCGGTATAGATTACCGCTACATTAATAATCTTGCCGGAACGGCATATCCGTTGGCTCGGGAAAAGCTCCAAAAGTTCACCATTCATCAGCTGTCGAATTTTGTTTAATTCTTCTTCGTATAGTTGCGCCGGTATCCGGTCGCTGGCATTCATCGCCAGTGCCTCGGTTTCACTCCAGCCGTAAATTTTAGCCGCACTGGGATTCCATGCGATTATGCGGCCATCTAAGTTCTGTACCGTAACGGCATCGCGTGCATCGTGCAATACCACTGCCAGACGGGACAGTGTATTGGTTTTATCCAGCTCTTCACGCATCCGCACGGTCTCGGTAATATCAAAAAAAGTAATGGTGGCACCCTCAATCACGTTATTGCAGGTACGGTAGGGGTGGATGCGCATCATAAACCACTTGCCGTTATTGGTCTGTACTTCACGCTCAATGGGTATCAGTGTATCCAATACGCGCTGCGTATCCGCCACCAGACTATTATAGCCGGTGATGTTTAGTACAGAGTGAGCAATCGGACGGCCAATATCGCTGGTAATCAGGTTAATGATTATGGTGGCAACGGGGGTGAAGCGCTTCAGACACAGTTGATTATCCACAAAGACTGTCGCAATGTTGGTGCCGGCAAGCAAATTATTCATATCATTATTTGTGCGTGTCAGTTCCGATATGCTGTTTTGCAGTTCAGCATTGACGGTGCTGAGTTCTTCATTAATTGACTGCATCTCCTCTTTGGCGGTCTCCAGCTCCTCATTGGCAGATTGCAATTCTTCATTTACCGATTGCATTTCCTCGTTACTTGATTTAAATTCCTCACCCGAGGTCTGAATAAATTCATCTTTAACTAGAATTTCCTGCTCCAGCGCGGCAATCTGCGCCGCGGTGTCAACATAGCCGGTATTGGCGCCAACGCTTAGTGAAATATTTTGCACCGCGGTGCCGCCGCCG
>CAZITV010000149.1:0-2067 GCA_964542255.1 uncultured Victivallaceae bacterium | reverse complement strand
GCCGGTATTGGCGCCAACGCTTAGTGAAATATTTTGCACCGCGGTGCCGCCGCCGTGCTCGGCATTGACTATTGCGGCAGGCGCTGACGACTCCGGACTCAGCCGGTATTGCCCCGCGTCATTATTGGGGAAGCTCAAAGTGACGGTATCGCCGGCATTGGTTTTAATACGCAGTTCCGGTGTCGGCACAGGTTTAATTGCGGTGCTGCCGTGTTGCTGAGTTGGCGGTTTCCGCCACAGTGGCGGTGTCGGCACAGACATAGGTTTAATTGCGGCGCTGCCGTGTTGCTGAGTCGGCGGTAACTGCCGCAGTGGCGGCGGCGGCATAGGCAGTGCTGCCGGATTTGTAAACGCTTTCTCCGATGGTAATAAACGCATCGGTGAAAGAGTCCGCATACCTTGATAATCATCTTTGCGCTGATAGAGTTGCGACTTTTGGTCAAATGCAGTAAACAGTTCAACTGCCTCGTTTGCCGTCTCAGACGTGCCGAGAAAGAGCAGTCCACCGGGATTAAGTGCATAGTGGAATACATCCATCAGCTTTTTCTGCAAATCCCGCCCCATATAAATCATTACATTGCGGCAAATAATCAGGTCGAGTTTGGAGAATGGCGGGTCACGGATAATATTCTGCTCAGAAAAAACCAGTAAGTCTCGGATATTTTTATGGATACGGTATGCGCCGCCTGTCTCGGCCGTAAAGTATTGCGCCAGCCTGTCCGGCGTAATATCCGCGGCAATATTGCCAGGATAAATCCCGGCGCGGGCAGCGGCAATTGCGTCACCGGCAGTATCGGTAGCAAATATCTGCACTCTGATGTCCCGCTGCTGTTTCACCATCTGTTCATGCATTAGTATGGCAACCGAGTATGCTTCCTCGCCGGTAGAACAGCCTGCCGACCATACCCGAATTACGCTGTTGTCCGGCTTGCCGGCAAAGATTTTTGGGATAACCTGCTCAAGTGCCTTGAACGCCTCCGGATCACGAAAAAAAGAGGTGACGTTAATCAATAGCTCGCGCAGCAGTGTTTCAATTTCGGTTGGCGTCTGCTGCAGATATTTGACATAGGCATCAATGTTGTCCAGGCGGTTAACCGCAATGCGCCGGGCAATGCGCCGGTTGATGGTACTCAGCTTGTAACCGGAAAAGTCGTGCCGGGTACGGGAACGCAGCAGAATGAATATCTTATTCAGTGCATTGTCACCGCTATCCACCACATCGCCCTGATCAGTCTGAGAATATTTCTTAAGTCTCGCCGCATAGCTAATGAGTGCGGCAGCCATTTTCGGCGCAGGCAGATTGAAGTCAAATAAACCCGTCGCAATAACGCTCTTCGGCATCCCGTCATATTCGGCAGAATCCGCGGTCTGCACCATCACCAGCCCGTTTTCGCCTTTAATCGCCCGGATTCCCAAAGTGCCGTCGCTGCCGCTGCCGGAAAGGATAACGCCAATAGCGTTTTCATGTCGATCCGCGGCAAGGGAGCGAAAGAAAAAATCAATCGGCAGCCGTTGACCGCGTAGCGGGGATGGGTCAAATAACTGTAGCGTTCCACTGAGCAACGCCATATTGTAGCCGGGCGGGATAATATAGACGCAGTTTGGCTTAACCCGCATCCCATCCGTAACTTCAAAAACTTTCATGCTGGTAAAGCGGCTAATTATTTCTGTGAGGATGCTCTTGTAGTTAGGAGCAAGGTGCTGCACCAGCACAAAAGCCATGCCCGGTTCAACTTCTTCCGGCATACCGGAAAAAAACTCTTCAAATGCTGCCAAGCCGCCTGCCGAAGCGCCAATGCCAACAATGGGAAAGGTGTTAGCCGTATTCTTTACAGTCTTCTTTGGTACAATATCAACGGTGCTGCCGGTTATTACCGGAACGGTGCTTTTTTCTTTTTTTCTCGCGGGCATGACAACCTCCAATTGGGTAGCACAAAGCATAGCGTTAAACTCTAATCACTACCAAAACAATACTGCTTACAAAGTAATAGTCAATAGTTAATGGTGAAGATAATTCATATTTAGTGCTCCGTGCGGCGGATGGCGATATCCCGCTGCGCGCTCCGT
>CAZITV010000148.1:0-5933 GCA_964542255.1 uncultured Victivallaceae bacterium | reverse complement strand
CCCCCCGATTACCAAAGAAATATAGTTTTTTTGTTGTTGTGAATAATTACGGCTTGAACATCAGCAAAATTGTGATAGTTTAGCGTCATAGCGGGCACTGCTGATTCAGTATTTTTATGGCTGAAACTTCACCGCAAAATTGAAAGATAACTCGATGACTGAAACAGTAAATAATAATTATTTGATACGGGCGGAAAACTTGGTTAAGGCATATCACGGCAAACGTGTTGTCAACGGAGTTTCGATGCACGTTCAAGCAGGCGAAGTGGTCGGACTGCTGGGACCAAATGGCGCCGGAAAAACCACCAGTTTCTATATGATTATGGGCTTGGTGAAACAAGATGCCGGCTCAATCTTCTTCCGGGGCACAGATATCAGCAAAATGCCAATGTTTAAGCGGGCACGGCTTGGAATGGGATATCTCGCGCAGGAACCATCAATATTTAGAAAATTGACAGTGGAACAGAATATTTTGGCAATTCTGGAAACGCTGGATATTTCACGCAAAGAACGGTTCGCCAGATTAGAAGAATTGCTGAACGAGCTGGAGTTGACTCCGCTGGCAAAACAGAAAGCCATGACCTTGAGCGGCGGTGAACGGCGCCGGTTAGAAATTACCCGGGCACTGGTTACCAATCCTTCTTTTATCCTGCTGGACGAACCATTCAGCGGCGTTGACCCGATTGCAGTGTATGATGTTCAGCAGATTATTTTCCAGCTTAAACAAAAAAATCTGGGGATTCTGATTACAGACCACAATGTCCGCGAAACGCTTTCA
This sequence comes from uncultured Victivallaceae bacterium, assembly GCA_964542255.1. GTDB lineage: Bacteria > Verrucomicrobiota > Lentisphaeria > Victivallales > Victivallaceae > CAYMSF01. Next base: position 5,155 of record CAZITV010000148.1, on the reverse strand, counting down.
GTAGTTGACCGTGCCTATTTGATGGCGCAGGGCAAAGTTCTGCTGGAAGGTGACAGCAATTTTTTGGTCAATGATGAAAAGGCACGGGAAACTTATCTGGGACCGCAATTTACAATGTAGTAAGTAAGTTGAGCCGTACAAAATGTTTTTGAAGACGGCTCAAATAATATTAAATTAGGAGACAATCATGCAGATTACCATTTCTGGTCGTCATGTTACTGTAACTGATGCTATGAAAGCACACATTGAAGGCAAACTCAACGGCGTGCTTGATGTACCGCAGTTGAAAATCACCAGCGTCAAAGTCGTGCTGGACGTCGAAAAAGACCGCTGCAAAGCAGAAGTTATTGTCAATATGAAAAATCATACCTTCGAAGCTGATGACGAATCACGCGATATGTATCAGTCCATTGATGCCGCTATTGCAAAAATTGACCATCAGATTACCCATTTGATTGATAAACTGCAGGATCACCGCGGCAAAGAACACATGGGTTGCGTATGCTCATGTGACGCTGAAGATAAGGATAAGGAATAACTGGCTTTCTGCAGTTAGCTTGTTATTTTGAGCTGAATTTAAATAACTTTAAATTTAGCTCATTCTATAGAGTTGTTTGCGCGGTTTTGGTTATTGATTTGCGTTATTGGCGCGCTGCAAGTGAGGGGGCGCCATTATGTGGTTTGGTTTTCAAAACCGCGAAGCACGATAGTTATTGAGTTTGATAATATTGAGGAGCCGTTCAAAATAACTTTTACATTTTCGCCTTCTCTTGAATGTTGTTGTGTTCGCCTGTAAATTGCATACCTTCAGAAATATTCCGGGCAAATCACAAAAAATTCACGGGGTACTGTGCGATACTTGTTTAGTGTATTTTTTACGGTTTCTCGTGATATCACTGCAACAGCAGTTTTTTTGCGTTTTGATTGTTTGTACTGAAAGAGGGCAGTGCGGAGAAAATGAGCGTAATTAGCGAAAACCACAATTTTCATCTTATCTATGGCAACCGCTTGGATTTTCTGGCCGGGAAACTGGCGGAAAAATTAAGCGAACCAGCTGAAAATATTTTCAATTCCGAAATGATTGTCGTGCAGAGCGGCGGAATGGCCCGCTGGCTCTCGATGCAGTTGGCAAAACACAACGGGATCGCCGCCAATTTTAAATGCCCATTCCCAAAAGCCTTTATCAACGAATACCTTTTTCGGCCGCTGGCAGCGGCAACCAAAATCGCTATGCCGGTTTCAACTTCGGAGCTGGCATGGAAAATCTTCGAATTGCTGCCGCGTTTCCACGCCGACGGCGATGAGTTCATCCGGCAGTATTTGCAACACGATGCCGATGGATTGAGGCGAATTCAGATCGCGGAGAAACTCGCAGATTTGCTGGATAATTACGCGTTGTTCCGCCCGGACTGGGTGGAGGCGTGGCGCGGAAACCGGCCTTGCCTGTCTGACCGCCTGCCGGACTGTACCTGGCAGCGGGCACTGTGGCATCAACTTAATCCCGAAACATTTTCTGCATTTTACCGCCTGTTGCTGGAGCAGATTTACCCCGAGATATATCCTAAGGCGAAAACCTTGCCGGTGGTATTCGAGCAACTGGCAAAGTTGCGCCGGGTATTTTTTTTCGGTTTCACCACTTTGCCGCCGGCATATTTGGATATAATCTATGCGGCATCTAAGGTCTGCGAGGTTAATTTATATTATCTGGTGCCGTGCCGCGAGCAGATTTGGGAGGAATACCGTTCCGGCAAACAAGTGGCGCGGCAAGAGCTGGCGCGGATGCGCCGGGCGATGATTGCCGGAGAAGGTGATGACGCGCCGCCGGTGGCGGATGACGCGGAACAATTTATAAATCCGCTGTTGCGTGATTGCGGCGGGCAAGGCCGGGAATTTTTCCAATTAGTCAATAGCCTTGATGAAGCGCAGCGCGAGGATTGTTTTTGCGGGAATGACGCGCCGCCGACGTTGTTGTCGCGGATTCAGCAGGATGTGCTTGAGGCGCGCGAACCCGGAGCCGGCGATTTTCAGGTTGCCGCCGATGATTTCAGCTTGCGGATTGGTTCCTGCCATAGCTTGATGCGTGAAACCGAGATACTGCGTGATTTTTTGCTTGACTGCTTCAAGCGTTTGCCCAATTTGAAACCGCATGAAATAATGGTGCTGGTGCCGGATATGGCGAAATACGCCCCTTACCTGGATGCGGTATTTAAAAATCTTCCACCGGACGCCCCCGGCTACTTTTTCGCGACCATCGCTGATATTCGCCAACGTTACGGCGTGGAGTCCGGAGCACTGGCCGGATTTTTAAAAATTGCTTCCGGGCGCTTCACGGTTATGGAAGTTTTGGCTTTGCTGGAAGTCCCGGCGGTTTTCGCCAAATTTGGCATTAGTGACGATGAAATGCCGCTGCTGCGGAACTGGATTCGCGGCACCAACATCAAATGGGGAATTGACGCCGATTTTCGTAAGGAAACGCTCGGAGTCGAATTTGATGCCAACTCCTGGCGGGCAGGCTTGGCACGGCTGCAGGCATCTTTTGCTTTCGGCTCACTGGGCGATGACGCCGTGCCGGTATTTGCTGATGGCGCGTCCGGTGACATCGCGGTAAGCGCTATGGTTCCCGAAGCAAGCGCCGCATTGCTCGGAAAATTCAGCGAATTCATGGAGGAATTGTTTGCGCTGCGGGAACGGCTGCTTGAAGCCGGAGTGGCGCGTAACGCGGAGTATTGGCGCGATTTCGCCCTTGATGTCATCCGCCTGTTTTTCAGCGATGAAGAACCGCATACTGCCGCGGTGCAGGGGTTACGGGATTCGGTTTGTCGTGCTTTAATCGCACCGCCGGGGATGGAATTTTCGCGGGTAGTTTTTGAATATTTGCTGGCTGCGGAGTTTGACCGGACGGTAAGCACCGGAGGATTTCTCCGAGGCGGAGTTACGTTCTGCGAGATGAAAGCGTTGCGCAGTTTGCCGGCGAGGGTGATATGTTTGCTGGGGATGAATGAGGGTGATTTCCCCCGTTTGTCGTTCCGGGACAGTTTGGATTTGCTTGGGCAGGGCGGGGCGCGTCTGGGCGACCATTCGTTGCGGGCTGATGATCGGGCGCAGTTTTTGGAGAGTTTGATTAGTGCGCGCGATGTCTTTTATCTTAGCTACCTTGGTCAGGATATCAAGGACAATTGTGAGTTGCCGCCAAGTGTGCTGGTCAGTGAATTGCTCGATTATCTGGTGCGGTATGATTACCTGCCCCCTTGCGGTTTCAAATCTATTGGTGATTTCGTCCAACTCAAGCATCCCTTGCATCCATTCAGCCGCAGGTACTTTGACGGTTCCGAGCCGAACTTGCATTCCTATTCCCAAAAAAATCTCGTGGCGGCGAAAAAAAACGCGGAGCGCGCCCCCGACGCGCGGCGAATTTTTTGTCAGGTGACACTGCCGCCGCCTTCGTTTGATGATGGAATTTTGCCTTTGTCCAGCTTGATTGAATTTTATAAAAACCCGGCTAAATATTTTTTGCGCCACCGTTTGAATGTCAATCCTGAAGTTTCGGCGGAAAGCGAGTTTGATGCCAGCGAGCCGATGGATGTTAAAGCATTTGAAATTTATCAAATCAAGCAGGATTTGCTGGATGTTATGCTGTCCGGAGACGAGAAGCAAATTTCCGCCAAGCGGCGCGCATTGTGCTGTTCTGGCGATTTGCCGCCATGTTCCCTAGGGCAAGCACAGCTTGCGGAAGTTTGTGCCACTGCCAGAAGTGTCGCCGATAAGATAGCCCATATTACCAAAAACACCGTAATGGCGCTTGGCGCAAAGGAAAATTTTGTGGTGGATTATGTTCTTCCGCCTGAAAACATCATTTCGCAGTTGCCGATAACCCTGGAAGGGTACTTTCCGCGAATTTTTATCGCTGACGGCGGCGCGACTTTGGTGCTGGGACGGTGCGCTAAAATCAAAGAGAAAGACCGAACTGCGGCGCAAATCAGCCGCTTAGCGGCGAATCTCGGAGAAACGCCGGTAGCGGCTAAATTGGTAGGAGAAGACGGCGTTGAGGATTATCCTGCGTGCGGGAAAGAAGCGGCGCGCGCGGCGCTGCAAGTTTTATTGTATTATTATGTCATTGGGATGACGCGCCCATTGCCGTTTTTTCCGGTTGCCTCTCAGGAATATTGCGGCAGAATCGTGAAAAATAATGATATGGATGAGGCGCTGCGCGCGGCGCAAACGGTTTGGACAGGAAGCGAATATAGGGGCGCGGGTGAGGCCGACGACCGCTGTATTCAATTATGTTTCAATGGTGTGTTTCCGGACGTGGATGAATTTGTCGAAATCAGCCAAAAGGTCTGCGCGGCATTGAACGGAGAAGTGGAATGATGAATTTTAAAAATTTCAACGCTGTTACTTGTCCGCTGGAAGCGGGGAAACCTGTGCTGGTGGAAGCGAGCGCCGGCACCGGCAAAACCACCGCGATTGAGCATCTGTTTATCCGCTTGCTGCTGGATGGAATCAAGCAAGCCGGCGGTGTGCCGGCAATACCGGAAGTTAGCCAAATTCTGGTGGTAACTTTTACCGAGGCAGCCACGGCGGAATTGATCATGCGCATCCGTGCGAAAATTGTTCAGGCAATCGAAGGGCTGGCAGCAGTTGAGGAAGGCACACTCAAGGAAATTTTGGAAAACGCGGTGCGGCATTCCGGCGAGGACGCGGTGAGGTTGCGGCTGAAAAGCGCACTGGCAAATTTTGACAGCGCCGCGATTTGCACCATTCACGGTTTTTGCGCACGAATGTTACGTGAGTTTGCGGTGGAGAGTGGCGAAACCTTGAATACGGAACTGGTTACGGATGATCGTGAACTCATCAGCGAAGCCATCGAAGATTATTGCCGGAAAATTTTTTACCATAACGATGTTTATGCTTATGCGGCAGCCACGGCATTTGACTTGGATATTGATGAGTTATGCCAATTAGCGGCACGGGTCAATGCGGTGTCCGGATGGAAACTGCTCGAACCGGCTGATAGCACCCCCAAGGAAAAACTGCTCGGTGAAATCACCGGTATCGTGAAAGATTTTCTTCCCGCAATCAATGCGGCGGCACCGCATTTTAAGGACAATCGCGAAATTATTAAAAAAGGTCCGCTGGAGGCGATGGAATCAGCGCT
>CAZITV010000147.1:0-5945 GCA_964542255.1 uncultured Victivallaceae bacterium | reverse complement strand
TGCTCAGCGCGGTTTTGTCGCGGAACTCTTTGCCACCCTGCATTGTTTTGCAGCGGTCAATAAACTTAGTGACTTCATCGTTTTTTGTCGGATCTGCCAATGCCGCTTCAGAGGCGGTATTAATGGCTTCTTCGTATTTGCCGGCTACCGCGGAAGCTCTGGCTTTATCCATAATAGAATCAGCCCAGCGGTGACGAAAATTATTGACATATGTATTCAGGCTGCGTAATTTTTGTTTTGCCATTTCCCCGCCAATTTGCTCGAGCTGCGACTGTGCTTTTTGCAGGAATCCGACAGCCTCCGCAAACTTGCCTTCTTTGGCGAGAGCTTTGCCTTGGCTAATAACTTTATCAACCTTTTCTAATTCCTTTTGCCCGCTTTTTTTTGCATCTTTGACGGTTTCGATAATCGCAGCATCTTTTGCTTTTGCCGCTTCAACCTGTTCATCGTCATCATCAGCCGCCAAAATTAATGTTCCGGCAGAGAATAAAATCCCGCCGGTCAAAAGCAGCTTCAGCGTATCATGACCAGCAGATATATATTTTTGTAAATGTTTCATTTGTCAATCACCTTTATATTAAATCAATTAATTTTTGGTACTGCGCTGCTGGGCGGTGCTCCAGGCGGCATTCCAGCGTCAGGAGGCGTCGGCGGTGCTCCAGGCTGTCCGTCTTTGCTCACGCGCCGTTTTGTTTGTGGCATTTTCGCCTTTTTAGTTATATCAGATATTTTTTTCTTGGTTTTAGGATCAATGATTTCCACATTTTCATTTTCAATATCTATTTTGTTGACCTTGTAAAACGAGTATCCTGCTCTTTCACTGCCGATCTTGAAGGTGTCGCCTTCATCCAGCTCTAATACATCACCATTACCTTCATCAAAAACAAACGCTCTTGGATTTGGTGAATAAACCGGCTCACCAGTTTTCATCTCAATCGTATACTTGCCATCCGGCAGAGATGTAAAGGTAACCTGAGATTCATCTTTTTCAATCACTACATTACCTTGTTTTGATTTAATAAATTTAGGTGATATCTTAGTGATCTCATATTCCCTGTTCTTTTCCAGCTTTGCCTTCTCATTCAGGGTAAAAAATTTAGTTTTTGCGCCATTTTCCAAATTTAACTGGATATCGTACTGGTCGCCCTGCTGAATCACCTTCTTTAAAGTAACATCCAGCAGTGTTTTGCGCAATGAATCCAGGGTCAGGCGCATAAAGTACGGCGGGTGTGATTTTGCATTGTCGAGCATGGTTTTCATCTTGTATTCAAATGAATTCGGGAAACCGTCCTTATCCATATCTTCTTCGCCGTCTTCCGGATCTTTCGGGTTCATCCCGTATTTTTCTTCATCGGCATCGGGAATCCCATCACCATCAGAGTCCATCATCCCGTTAACCATCCTGGCGCCGCCGGAAACAGTAGTGCTGGTGCGCCGCTGCGGTACCGGTAAGTTACCGCTGCAAATCGGGCACTTATTAGGTGCATTGATAAAATTATATTCCGGCACCAGACGTCCGCAATGCGGGCACCGGGCTATTTTAAACGGAATGAGGAAATCGGTATAAACTTTACAATCCTGTCCCCGAGGACCGTAGTCTTTCCATATAGTTCCGTCAACAAAAATGGCCTCTTGCAAAAATTCCGGAGCCTTAAAGTTGATGGGTTGATAGTCTGGCTCGCGAGTAGGAATGTTCAATTCCGCTTTCGTGACATTATTCGTTGTCTCAAAAATTTGAATTAAATAAATAAGCGAAAGAATAAACAGCACTAATAGCGCTGCTAAAATTATTTTTTCATAATGTCGTTTTAAAAATTGCAAAATTCCTATCCTCCAGTGCGAAAATTCTATTTAATTTCACCGGTATAAACCACATAATCAACGTCTATGATAGCTTGACACGACTTGTCAAAACCTATAACTGGTTTGCCATATGATTTACGCTCATTAAACGGTATATCCTTCTCCGGATCTTCATCTTTCTTCTTTTGAGCCGCCTCCTGCTGCGCCTTATGTGCAGCTAACTCTTCTGCGGCAGATGCCGGTTTCTTTTCAGCCGGAGCATCTCCGAATGGTGGCATTCCCGGCATTCCCGGCGCGCCTGGAGCACCTGGAGCACCTGGTGGCATACCTGCTGTGTTTGGATCGTTCGTTTTCTGCAAATCGGGGTTTTCATCCCGGGCGCTTTTGCCGGTGCCCTGGAGTGAACGATCGGTCTCGGCTAACACTGTCGCGGCTTCATCCATTAATTTTACCATAGATATTCCGCGAACGACATAGATCCGGTGTTCTGTATAAGCTTTATACAAATTATCAACAAGTTTGCGTATATTGTTTAAATCGCCGCGGACTGTAAAAGTAAACCGGTAGTAGGTATAATTCCCCTGAACTGTGCCAGCCATACTGCCTTTTTCAAAGGTTTCCATGCTGGTTATGCCTGACTTGGCAATTCGTTTTGCCAAATCGTCAATAATTCTCCAGCATCTTACAATACTTGGAATTGAATCTTTGTCCGGCAATGCTTTCATGTCAAATGAAAATGCAGACGCAGTGGCACCGAATTGAAATCCCTCGCCAAATGCCTCTAACAATTTCCAGCGTAAATTACGCATATAAGCGTCGCACTTAACCGGGGAGTTACTTAAATTGCGTTCTTGACCTAAAGCATCAAGAAAAATCTCTTCCACGTTATTATCATCTACAGTTTCTGAGGTATATTTTTGGGATTCAACGCCGAATTCACGCATTGCTTTATCCCATTTTTCGTTGTTGAAGCCAGATTTAAACATAATATAAATTTGTTCACGGGTGGCACCGGATTGTTTGTTTGCTTCCCAGTGGTCTATAAATTTCTTTCTAAAATCAGCAGTGCTCATTTCTACGGTTGCCGCAAAATTATCGATGGCTTTTTCGTAGATAATACCGAATGAAGAACGCAGGGTTATAAATTTTTTTCTGTAAGCTTCTGTGTCTTTTTTGATACGGCTTAAATTACCTTCAACCGGGGCAGGGCGCTGCTTGATTAGGTCACGGATGGTATTTTTTAACGCCTCAGTTTCATTAATATACCGCTGCATGGTGTCGTGTTCCATGAACACCAGCACTATCATAACTGCGGAGATGATGGCGGTAAGCGCCAAAGCGCTAATTAAACCAAGATTTTTTTTGATAACTTTATTCATGGCTTTTATTTCTTAATGGGTTCTTTGAGTTTTATCCGCAGATTAAAGGATGTGAGATTATTTTTACCTTTTTGTGGAACATAGTTCTCAAAAACCACGCTTTCCTCACCTTCCACGACAAAAGGCATTTTCTTCAAACTAAGTTTGAGCTCTTCTTCAAGCAGTTCGTTCCTTATCAGCACCAGCGAGTGTCCAGCGACCCGGATATAATTGATTTCTTGAATTTGTGACTGTACAACCTGCTGCGGCATATCTACTTCAGGTCCGGCCATTGGCGGCGGTGCTGCTCCTCCAGGCTTTGCTCCGCCTCTACCGCCAGGAGCTCCGCCGCGCCCGCCGCGTTTTGGTGTGGCAGCGGCCTTTTGGTTAGACGAAAGTTCGCCTACACCTTCAAACAGCGTAAGCCAAACCCTATCCGGCAGACTGCCTTCAAAGTCGTTGATTAATTTTATCCATTGCTGGCGTTTGCGCAGTACATCCACCGCTTCATCATATTCAGATTTTGCCGCCAGTAAATCGCGGTTCAACGCTTTAACTTTGTCCACCATAACATTAGTTTTTTCTACTTCTTTTTTGGCAAATTCAACACGGTCCTTGTCGAACGAGAGCCGTTTGGTCACACCGATATAGAGCACCACCAGCAACATAACAACGGCAGCGCAGCTGGCAAAGAAATATGGTTTCCTGCGCTGCAGCGCCTTATACTTTTTAATGGAAGACGGCATTAAATTAATATCAACTGGACAATCCACAATATGTTTTAAGCCAAGACCAATGAGTTCAGCAAACATCGGCGCAACTTCCAATAACTGCTCCTTATTGATTTCGCTGCCGATTGAAACAATTTGAAAGACATTTAAATAGTCAACAGGAATACGCAGTTTTTCGTTGAAAAAACGCGGTGTATAAGCCATTAGCGAGCTGCCGCCACTGAGGTAGAGGTGTGCGGGTTTGTTGCCGCCGTATTGTGAGCGCCAAACATTAATCGAACGGTTAATTTCACCATGAAGTCTGGTCATAACATTGCGGGCGATTTTGGAAACAGTGGCAGAAACTTCAGAGTCAGGCTCCTCGTATGCGCCGCCCAATGCTACGAAGCCGTGGCGCCGTTTTAACTCTTCTGCATCAGCAAAGCTAATATTGAATTCTTTGCTTATTTGCTGGGTAATTGAATGTCCGGCAATCGGAATGGTTCTTGCAAAAATCCGGCACTGGTCGGCAAAAATCAAGCTGGAACAGCGTCCGCCAATATTTAAAATTACATCGCACTGATTTACTCCAATTTGGTTTGCCCGTGCCGCATTGAATGACGCGGTCGGGGCAATTTCGATGGAGATAATATCTTTACCAGAAGCCTGAATGATATCAGTTATCTCAACGACAACGTCATTTTTAACCGCGACAAACAGTGCTTCCATTTCATCGATGGCTTCTATTTCTGGTTCCGGCTGCGGTGTCTGTTCTCCATCTGCCGGCGGAGGTATCTCTGTCTTGGCGGCTGACTGGATCGTGTGTTTTACCAGCTGGTAGTCGCAAATTACTTCGTTCATCGGATACGGCACGGTCTGCTTGGCTTCATACTCAACGACTTGCTCAATTCTGGCCTTATCATCACCAAGTGGCGGCAATTTGCTTAACCTGGTAAATGCTGATTGACCGGAAATAGAAATTCTTACCCCTTTTGAGACAAACTTATATTCTGTGAGCATTTGCTGATACAGTCTGGAAAAAACCTCGGAAAATTTGGCTTCTTTTAATTCCGGGTCATACTCCATAAATGCGAATTTTTCCAGACGCAAACCACCGGCGGCCGGAAAAGTAAATTCCGCCATCTTCAGGGTGTCCCCGCCGATATCAATTGCTAATACTGTATTTTCTTTCGCCATAAATTAGTTTTTCTTCTCTATTTTAATTAAATCGTAATAGTCATAATTGACATCCGCCCAGGGAGTTTTGTCACGAGATAAAACGGTATTCTCTAGCTTCAACGAATTGTTGATCGGGCCACTGTATTTTTCAAATAATGCGGCGGTATCCTTATCAGTCATTCCTTTGGGGTCAGCATAGGCGGTTCCCAGAAGAACACGGTCTTTCGTGTAGAAAGAGACTTTGACTGCGATTGATTGTATGCTTTTAGAAGTGGTATTACCGCCAAGCCGTTTGATAATTTGCGGCGGCACCAACATCATTTCCTGGTGTTTTTTACCGTCCATCTCCAGCGACCAGTAAAGTGTTTTTCCGGTCAGCAGCGCTAAAACATTTTTTCCGCCAAATTCCGCGGGGAATAAAATTTCTGTTTCAATCGTAACATCATCTAGCCACTTGTAACCATTTTTATCTTTTAATGAAGGCGTATTATAGGTGATGTGCACAGCCAGCCAGTCGCAGCTGCTCTGGTTTGAGCTTGGATAGTTGTTAACCTGAGCCACCGGCGTCGGCTGAAATTTAACCTTTGCCTGCAACCCTTTAAGTATATCATCGCTTGAGCCAAATGCGCAGCTGGCCATTAACGCCACCGCGCAGAAAAATACAAAAAATTTTCTTGATACTATTTTCATCGGCGCTCTCCGACTTTGTGGATTGAACTATCTTAATCTATCGCTCTTTCTCAAATTACGTGCATCTCTTTCACCACTACCAATAAAACTACAATTTGTGCTTTCTGTAAATATTTTAAGACTATAAGCCATGGGTAAAGTATTCCTTTAAAGAAACTTTTCAAGTTAATATATCCCAAAAACAATAAGTTTTTGATAAATCTAA
>CAZITV010000146.1:0-6005 GCA_964542255.1 uncultured Victivallaceae bacterium | reverse complement strand
ACGGTCCGATCGGTGAAGCAAAAGGAACGGGGATATACTTTGATGTCGCCGACCTGCGCGGAACTGGCAGGCTGGACATTATCGCCCCCGGCAAAGACGGACTCTATATTTTCTACAATGAAGGCCAGTAATTCCAATATTCTGCTTTATCCGAATTCATGAAAGTCCCATTCCGGCGTTTGGGGTGGAAATATTTTAAGCGCCGAATGAGGCGTCCCAGGGATAGCGTGGTCAAACTTTAGCTTTCGTGTTCTTGATGCTGATAAACTGGTGGGCGATGAGGGACTCGAACCCCCGACCTATACCGTGTGAAGGTAGCGCTCTAGCCAACTGAGCTAATCGCCCGCACTCTATGAGCCATTTGTGGACACATCAAAACACCCCAATGACCAATTATGGTGGTTTGATTGCGGAATAAATAAAATAGATGGGGAAAAGTTTTTTTCAAGTCAGGATGTTCTGGCATAGTAATGCGGGTGGCTTATTTTTGTAATTGCATTGTCTTTTTGGCATCGTAACGGTTTAGTCATACCCATAGCAGCCAACCACCCGGGTGTCCAACTGTATTTGAAAGTTTAGGATTGCCGGGTTCATCTAAATTTTAACATCTGGGATAAAATTTAATGCTTTCGTGGTTTTGCGGATTGAGTTTTTAAAACTCCGGGCTATTTTGAATGGTTATGATATTGGCGGCGAAAGATTTAACCTCATACGATAGCGAGGTAAAGATGGAAATGAAAATTAGGAATTTGTCATTCAATGAATTTCAAATATTGAGTGAATGGGCGGTGGCGGAGAATTGGAATATTGGCGCCAGTGATCCGGAGATTTTTCATGCTGTTGATCCGGAGGGGTATTTTGGGGCGTTCAAAGACAAGCAGCTTATCGGCGCGATTTCGGCAGTGGCGTATGATGCCGCGTTTGGTTTTATTGGATTTTTTATTGTTAAACCGGAATTTCGCGGTCATGCGGTCGGCATTGAGCTGGGACGCAAAGCCATGGAGTACCTTGGCACCCGGATTATCGGCGTGGACGGAGTGGAAAACAAAGTGCATAATTACGAGCACTTCGGATTCAAGCTGGCACACTATAATATCAGGTATGAAGGAATTGTGGATGACGCGGAATGCCGTGACGGATTAGTCGAGGCCACCGAGTTGCCGTTTGATAAACTGATTGCCTTTGACCGGCAGTTTTTTCCGGCGAACCGCAAAAGTTTTCTTTCGATGTGGATTAATCAGCCGGAGTGTTTCAGTTTGGCGGCTTATACTGGCGGTAAAATTCAGGGATACGGGGTGATTCGGAAGTGCCGCAACGGCTACAAGATAGGCCCTTTATTTGCGCTTAATCAGGGGACTGCCCGGAAGTTATTCGTCAATTTAACGGCAAAGCTGCGGTTAGGCGAGACCTTCTTTATGGATATTCCCGCGACTAATACGAAGGCGTTGGCGCTGGCGGACGAACATTTGATGCGACCGGTATTTAAAACAGCGCGGATGTATGCCAACGGAATACCAAACGTGCAGATGGAAAATATTTACGGGGTTACTTCATTTGAGCTTGGATAAGTCAATATGAAAAAAAAATTATGGTGCTTGTTTTGTTTGGCGCTGCTGCCGTGGTTCGGATTATCTGCCGCGGACAAGCCGTGGCTGGCGGTGCATGATTTTACCGTTGCGCCGGAATTGACGAAAGAGGGGGTTACCGCCTGGGGCGTGGCGGAGGAAATGGAAAACCGCCTGACCAAATCCGGCCGTTTTCGTCTGCTCACCAGGGTGAAAATTGCCAAAGTGCTCAAAGAAAAAAATATCAGTGCCAGCGATTCGATTAGTCCTGCCGATTTGGGCAAAATGATTCAGGCTAACTTTATCGTAACCGGTGAATTGAAACGTCAGGGCGAGCGGCTGATTATGATTGCCAAGATGCTGGATGTTACTCAGGAAGCCGGCGAAGTGGAAAAAAGTTTTGACGCCTGGATGTTTGATATGCCCGGCGAAAAAATCAGTGAGCCTGTATCCGTGCTGATTGAGACGCTGGCCAATAAGCTGACGATGACCCCGGGTGAATTTCTGGAGTTGGGGATCAGCAAGATGAAACAAAAAGATTACGAAACCGCTTTTGAGTCATTTCAGGAGATGGTGCGGATTGTCCCGGCCGACAAAATCAGAAAGATTGTTGGCGACATTAGAAATAATCCGCCGCCGGACTCCAAGCTGGATATTCCCTCCAATCCGCAGGAAGCAGGACAAATGTTCGACAAAGCTATTGATTTGCTCGCAGCCGGCGATACCAAGGCGGCAGGCAAAATGCTGTGGGCGATTCAACGCAATAAAGACGTTGGTGATTTGCTTAAATTGAATGAAATTGCTAAAAGTCTTTTCAAGAATAACAGTGAAAAACTGGAGCTGGCGCTGGAGGAATCTTCCAGAAAATATCTCTCCGCAGTCAAAAACCGCCAGCAGCAGGAAAAAGATAAAGACCCGCGGCAGCTTTGTGACGAAGCCTTGAATCCGCTCAATGAATTATTAAACGACAAGAGTTTTTATCTGTCGCCGATGACACGGCGACGGATAGAGCAGTTAGTGGGCAAAATAGAAACTCTGAAAAAGACGATGTACGGTGGACCTTCGGCAGAGGGGATGTGGGTGATTCCGGAAATCGAGCTGGTGATGCTGCCGGTTAAAGCCGGAGTGCTGACCGGTCAACCTGGAGCCGACCCAAAAAATCCTAAAATCCGCTATAAGGCAAAACTCACCAAACCATTTTGGATTGGCAAGTTCGAGGTAACTCTGCACCAGTTTACCTATTATCTCAATTCATTAAAAATCAATAATAAAAAAGACCGCTATCAAATTGAAAAAGAGTTGAATATCGGCGAAGATGTCTGCCCGCTCACTGAAGATTATCAAATTAAACCGGGGCAGGGCGCAACCTGGGGCGACCCCGCAATGCCAATGACCGGAATCACTTGGCAGGGCGCCAATATGTTCTGTAAGTGGCTGACCGAATCAGAACGCACTGCAAAACGGCTGCCGCCGGGATACCTCTACCGGCTGCCCACCGAAGCGGAGTGGGAATACGCCTGCCGCGCCGGAACAGATAATAAATATTATTATGGCAACGATATGGAGCAACTCGGCGATTACGGCTGGTTTGTCGAAAACAGCGGCGGCGCGGTTCATCCTGCCGGACAAAAAAAACCGAATGCCTGGGGCTTGTACGATACCGCGGGTAATGTTTGGGAATGGTGTTCAGACTGGAGCGATGAGAATTTTCTTAATTTTGACTCGGAAAATCCGAAAGGACCGAAGAGTTCGGTGGACAATACCAAAGTATTGCGCGGTGGCAGTTTCACCAGCGGGGCGGAAGACCTCCAGGCCTCTGCACGCTACAACTATGATTACAAAGCATTCCGCAAAAATATCGGATTCCGGGTGGTTTGCGCCCCGGCTAATTAGAGAAACCGTACAAAATAACCTGACTCTTTCTCATACAGAGTGAATATTTTCCCACTTTTCCCGGGATATTTTTCTACTCCTCACTCCTCACGTCTCTCTTGGATGATGATGTGGCAAGCCGGCGTTCGGCGTTGGGATTTTTGGCAAGCCATTCCCGGTATTTGTCGGTGTGCTCTGCTTTGGTGCGGGCGATGAATTCTTGAAATTGGCTGGTGGTGGCGAGGTATGATGCGGCGGCGCGGAGGGTGCCGGGAAAGCCGCGGCCGCGCAAATAATCAAGGACATTTTTGCGGGACAGCACCAGACCGGTGGTTTCGCCATACATTGCCATAGTTTCATTGACATGCAGTTCGATTTCAGTGCATAATTCATTAATGTCCGGGGGGCGGTATTGGTTAAGCTGAGATAATTCGCGAAATATCCAGGGATTGCCCATCGCGCCGCGCGCAACCATAACTGCTTGACATCCGGAGTCGCGGCGGAGCAGCTCATAGCCGTTTGTTCCCATCACGCCGCCGTTGGCGATAATCTGAATTTTGGCGTTGTTTTTAACCGCGGCGATGATACCGCAATGGACGCTGCCGGAGTAGAATGCTTCACTGACTCTGCCGTGAATAGTTACCGCCACGGCGCCGGCATTTTCCAATCTGCGGACTAGTTCGACAGTTGGTGCTGGGTCATCAACCGACAGGATGCGGATTTTTGCGCTGACGGGGAGCCGTGATTTGGCGGCAATCATACTGAATAACCGTTCAGCTTCCGGAATATTTTTGCCGAGCGCGGCGCCGGCGCCTTTTTTTGTGACTTTTGGCACGGGGCAGCCGAGATTGAAATCGAGGACGTCAAAATGGTGATTGTTGATGATTTCGACTGACTTAATCAGCCATTCCGGGTTGCTGCCGACCAGTTGCACGCCCAGCCACGTTTCATCCTCGCCGCGTTTCAAGTAATTGGCATTGTGCCAGTTGCCGAATGCCAGCGAGCCTGCGTCAATCATTTCGGTGAAGCAGAATTGGCAGCCGTGCCGCCGGGCAGATGCACGGTAGGGCAGGTCGGTATAGCCAGCCAGCGGGGCGAGAATAATTGCTGATTCAGGATATAAACTCATATAATCTCAAACATCTGTGCGGTAACGAAAATTCATTAGCTAAAATCCACTCTTTTCGGTCAAAGCCGGTTCGTTTATTCTAGTATAATATACCCGGTTATGGCGCTTTGGCAAGAATATCCGCGCCGTATATTGTTATTGCTCTAATAATTTTTATGCAATAACTGCTTGAAATTAACACTATCAGAGATAATATTCTATAGCGTTATTTTCAAATGTATATTAATATTTTTGCTTTGATTACTGTTTTCGGCGCTTGAGTCACGATGAAGTTCTGTTTGCCGAAAAGCTTCTGCAAACATTGGTCACGGTGATATTCTGTAAAAATGGCGTCGTCCGGTTAGTAAAAATGACCAGATATGCCGGGATGGAATTTTGTTATGAACAAAAGTTTTAAGATATTCGCCGCAGGAATATTAATAGCCCTGGCAGTAATTGTATTACTACTCGTGGTTTTTCGCTTAAGTTCTGCCGAGCGGGCAACTACCGCGCCTTGTTTGAATAACGGTAGAAAATGGCAAATCGGCTGCGTTCAGAGCGGCGATTACTCTTACAGTAAGGAACACCTGAAGTCCCTGATTGAAGGGCTGGTTAAGCTGGGATGGATTAAAAGCTGCAGCTGGCAAAATCTGCCGCAGAACGTGGACGGTCAGACGCTGTGGAATTATATCGCGGAAAACTCGGTCAGCGATTATCTGACTTTTAAACGCAACGCGTTCTGGTCATCAGAATGGAAATTTCAAGAGCGGCAGCAAAACCGCAAGCGGGTGCTGCGCCGTTTAACTTTGGAGCGGGATATTGATTTGGTAGTGGCATCAGGATTGTGGAGCGGCGAGGATTTGGCGAGCAATCTGCACCGGGTGCCGGTACTGATTATCAGTTCACTTAACCCGATTGACTACGGGGTGCTGCGGGAACATGGACTATCGTTTAATCACATTTTTCTGCGTTATGACCCCGACTTTATCCTGCGGCAAGTCCGAATGTTCCATATTCTGACCGGATTTCGCAGACTTGGGGTAATTTATGATCCATCCCCGGAAGGCAAAGTTTTGAGCAATTTGAGTTTGCTGGAGAAATACGCCGCCGAGATGAATTTTACGCTGGTGGCTTTGCCGGTAAATCAATATGACGCTGCCAGCGGCAATCCCGAGGCAAAGCTGCGCGCCGGATTTGATGAACTGGCAAAACAAGTTGACGCGGTTTGGGTCACAACGTTTATCGGCGATGACTGTTTAACGAACGTCATTGAGCCGCTTTGGGAACATAAAATTCCGTCATGGAGTCCGTACGGCACTAAATTTGTTGAGTCCGGCGTAATGATGAGTATGAAAGCGGTGCCGCGCGATGGCGGACTGAGTTACGCTGAAACATTCAGTATGATTTTAAACGGCACCACGCCGCGGCAGATTAATCCGGTGGTAAATAATAAATATGAG
>CAZITV010000145.1:0-6013 GCA_964542255.1 uncultured Victivallaceae bacterium | reverse complement strand
ATTCCGGCGTTGAAACTGACAAAGCGTTGCGTTGTTCCCGCCGCGGTAGCGTTGCGTGCCCACAAATGGATACTTTCATTTTCATCGCTGACCAACCGCCAGGCGCGTTGCCGCGGATTCTGATAACACATGTCAACGCGGTATAGTCCGGGCTGTTCGACTTCAAACTCCCATTTAATCGCAGCGTTTTCGCCATCCAGCGCGACATAGCTGAAGTGTTTCCATTCACCGAATTTTTCCATCCAGCTGTGCGACGCCAATTGGCAATTTTCAGTTTTTGCCAAGTCAACTTCCAGCGTGGTTTCCAGTTCCGGGTCAATGCCGAAGCTGTCAATATCCGACACCGGATTTGCGAATTCCAATTCCACCATCTCTACCAAATCCACGGCGCGTGACATCGGCAGGGAGATTTTTTGGAAGTTTAGATTAGTTTGGTCAAAATTCAGTTCATGCCCGCGCCATACGGCGCGTTTTACCGGCTGATTCAAGCCATGCAGCGTGATAGCCAGTCCCGGTTGCCAGTTACGGATAAATAAATAAAGATAGTTGCCAACTCGCGTGGCATCACCCCACGGTTGCGTGTTTTTCCATGGTGAAGAGTCCGCACCGTAAATTGCTTTAGCATGGCGTGCCAACCATTCCCCACCGTTGCGCAAGGTATCCACTGCGGTTTGCGGGATGTTGCCTTTGCCGTCAGGGCCGAGGTTGAGCATGTAATTGCCACCGCGGGCCGTCATGCGTACAATTCGCCACAGCAACTCTTTAGTGCTGAGGAAATTGGTGTCATACCAGGCGAAGCCCCAAGAGTCGTTGGTGGTGTCAATTGTTTCCCACAATCCTGGTTGGCGCACTAATGGAATCTCCTGGTCGCCAAAAGTGCTGTAGTCTCCGACGCCATTGCCGATGCGGCTGTTGATCAGTGCTTCCGGTTGCAGCGACCGCATCAAGTCCACGATTTTTTGTGATTGTTCCAGGGTAATTGTGCCGGGAGTATCGAACCAGATCATCGCCAGTTTGCCATAATTGGTGAGCAGTTCACGGATTTGCGGCAAGCATTTGTTTTCAAAATATTGCTCAAACGGGGTGCGCCCGTCAAGTTCGTCCCAACGATTAATTTCATGCCAATCCTGAAATTGTGAATAATAGAATCCGAGTCCGATATTCTGGCGGCGGCACTCCTCTGCCAGCTCCATCAGCGGGTCGCGCCCGAACGGCGTGGCATCAACAATGTTATAGGGATGAGATGACTTGAACATCGCGAACCCATCATGGTGCTTTGCGGTTATCACCAGATATTTCATCCCGAAACTTTTGACCATCGCCACTAATCTCGCCGCGTCAAAATCAACCGGATTAAATTGCGCCGCCAGCGTTTCATAATCCTTGACCTTGATTTTTTGGCAGTGCATCAACCATTCGCTGATGCCATAGCAGTATTTATCCTGCCAAATGTCTCCAGCCACGGAATACAAACCCCAATGTATAAACATCGCATACTTCGAAGCACGAAAAAAACGCGCTTTTTCAGCCGCCACCGCCGCTTGCGTGCCGGTGTCGCCCCACATTTCATTCATTTCCATTGGAAATTACCTTACTGCGAGTTTTTCGTAAAGTTCATTATAATAGAGTGCCCGTTCCGCCGGGACATCGCCGGCCATGTGGTTACCGACTGCAAGTACAAAACCTGGGTAACGTTTGCCCAGTGCCATCAGTTTCTCCATCTTTGCCTTGATCTCGGGCAGGGGCGAGTAGGTTAAGTCGCGGCAATCAATGCCGCCTACGAAACCGCAGCGGTCGCCGTAAAGTTCAGCAAACTTGAAGATGTCGTTGCAAGGTTCCATTACCAAGGCATCTACGCCCATGTCCACGAAGTCGCCATAAAATTCTTCAATAAAGCCATCAGAGGTGAAATAGACCAGTTTGCCGGCGTCTTTAAGTTTTTTGATGAAGCGTCTTAAATGCGGGAAGATGTTGTCG
This sequence comes from uncultured Victivallaceae bacterium, assembly GCA_964542255.1. GTDB lineage: Bacteria > Verrucomicrobiota > Lentisphaeria > Victivallales > Victivallaceae > CAYMSF01. The sequence goes on along the minus strand of CAZITV010000145.1, from coordinate 4,036 downwards.
CGGTACCATTGGGGACGGGTTACCGGACCAGAAGTCCAGCAGAGGTCATCATGTACCATGACTACCGGGACATTGCTCTTGGCTAAAGCGTCAAAAAACTGTTCTGACCAGATAGCGTAGGAATTGACCACTTTATTGAATTTTTCTTCATCTTCACCAAGTGCCATCAGCAATGCGTCCCAGCCGAAAATGCCGATTAGCCCGGAAAACATTGATACGTAAACTCCGCTCATGTTGACCATATCATCGCCGTTCGCCGCTACGTTTTTCTGGTAATGCTCTTCAAATTGTCGAATCAGTTCCGCCTGATCAAAGAACTTATACTGCTTGGCCGGGTCAACCGCGTAAACCGCTTCAGTGGTTTCATACGGATTGGTGACCTTATCATTGAAATCGGTGCCGGAATAAACCGCATGACCCATGTCGGTTAGAATCGCTCCAGCTTCCTTTAATTGTCTGTAGCTGACCATCACTGACCACATCATGCCGTAATCCCACTTGCGCATGAATTCTTTGCGGGCGCGGGCAATCACTTGCGGATCTTTGAGGTCGCCGGTTTCTCCCGTAACTTGCTTTATCAGTTCAAAATGCATATCCGCCGCGGAATATTCCGTACGCGGAATTTTTGGTGAAAATTGCATTTTGAGCGCGGCCATGCCATTTTTTAAAGACATTATTTTATTCCTTCTATGTTTGCTGGAGCGAGTTGTGCAAAATATTGTGCCAACAGACGTCCGATTAATTGTTTGCCGATATCATCATTATGAACTGGGTCACGGCTATGTTTTACCTGAGGGTTCGCCACTTTATAATCCTGAACGACTTCAGTCAGATCCCAGAGCGCGACTTGTTCTTCTGCTGCCACTTTTACATGCTGCTCATAACCGAGGAAACGGTACATTTTTTCCATTTTGATGAGTTTTCGCCACGGTTCAGTGCTGTTGGCATACTCCTGCGGGTTCACTGACAGCGGCGGGGTGGCAATCACCACTTCACAGCCAAGTTCTTTTTTTGCCCGGCTGACAACCGTTTTAAGCGCGGTGATTTCTTCCGGGGTGTTTTTGACGAAATTACTAACTCCGCTGATGAGCAGCAGGTCCGGTTGATATGCCGCAATATATTGTTTGAATTTATCATTTTGCGCATAAGTCAGGCAGCCGGTGCTGCCGCTGACAGAGATAATAAAGGTAAAGTTAGAATTTGGATACTGACGCTTGACCAGCGATGGAAATACCGAATTATACGAATCGTTGACAATACTATCACCCAGCATCAAAACTTTGAACGCTCTGCCATCCTGCAGTGCCGCCGTAGTCTTGGATAAATTCAGGGTAACTGCCGGCGTGACTTTTGCCGTTATCGGCGGAATCGTGGCATATAACTGGTCGCACCATTCCGCGGCCGCCGCTGCGTTACTGATGGATAATTCTAAATCTTTGACCTTGACCTTGCCTTTGGAGACAAACATCACCTGCACTTTTTTCGTACCGACAGGGAGGATGGCCATTTCGTCATACTGGCGCATGTCGCCGCCGGGATAGACGGCGCTGTTGCAGTCTGGCAGCCATTTACCGTCTTTGTCTAAATATTCCAGCCACCAATACGTTGATTCCGCGGCCCAGGCCTTGAATTTCAGGCGGCAATATTGATTTTTGCCGTTATCGTCGGGGAGTTCAAATGCTGGTGAACGCAGTTTGCCGCCTTTGTCCGGATAAAATCCTTCAAATGGTATATATACTTCTTTGCCGTCCGCGTTGCTGGCGTGGTATGACCATTGATACTGCGGCAAAAACACATCGCCATCAAATTTGCAAATGGTACGGTCGGCCGGAGTTGAACATCCTGTAACTGCCATAGCTGCTAATCCTATTAAAAAAAGTTTGATAATCATGATAAGTCAACTTTGCTCAAAATCAGTTCCTTAACCATCACCCCCACGGGGTCGGCGGGGTTAATCGCAACTGCCTCCAGCAGCAGGTGTTGCTTGCCAGCGGCAGCGATGTCAATTACGCCCAGATGGCTGATGGTTTCCTGGAAGAATTGTGAATTGGCGGTTTCCGGGCGGCAATCTGACTTTAATACGCCTTGACAACTTGATTTGCCGATGGTGCATTTTAATTCGTGACCGCCGACCCAATCTTTGTATTTTTGCGCGAAAGTAGTTACCTTAACCATATATTTCCCGGGGAACCGTATTTCAAAGTCCCATTCCGCGCTATTTTTGGTGCTGTCCCAGTTGGCGATGAGCCCGGCGAAATCAACATTCATCACCTTCTTGGCCGCCAAATTATTTGCCTCCGCGTTTTTTGCCGCGTCGAGGTCAGTGGCATCGGTAACCGCGGTATCGGTTTTGACTATATTCAACTTTGCCAGGTACGCCGGAATAATTACTTCACCATTTATCTGCTGACAAGGCAGCGTTACCACCTGCGGTGCGCCGTCCAGTTCGAGTTTGAACACTTCCAGCTTGTGCAGTTTCTCAGAAAAGCGCAGGGTCAAATCTATGCCGTTCTGACTGATTTGAACCTTGACTGCCGGCCGCCCCAGCACGCAACCGGATTTTACTTGATTAATCAAGCCGCTGAAGGCGGCAGAATCCAGCTCGCCGGTCACGGCAAAATACAAACTGTTGCCCTTTTGCGTACACCAGCCCCAACTGAAATCCGCGATAAACGGCGTCGCCGCAGTGCCGTAAACCGCTTCGCCATTAACCCGCACCCAGTCACCGACTTTGGCAAAAATATCAATCGTCTCCGGCGGAATCGAACCATCGGCTTTCGGTCCGATGTTTAATAAATAATTTGCCCCTTTGCTGGCCAACTGAATCAGGTTGTTAATTACTTGTTCAGGTGTTTTCCAATGGTGGTCGTTGCGCTTGTAGCCCCAGGTGTGATTCAAGGTACCGGCTGTTTCCCAGTCACCGTTGAGCTTGCCCACCGGAATACTGTTGTCGCCAAATGAACCAAAATCTTCAAAGCCGGGATATTCGCTGATGCGCCCGCTGATGAGGCAGTCAGGTTGCAGCGTTTTAACCCAGTCACGCAGCTGCCGTCCATATTTTTCAGTAATATCCATCGGCACGTCAAACCAAACCAGGGCAATTTCGCCGTAATTGGTGAGAATTTCCCGCAACTGCGCCTGGCATTTACCATAAAAAAACTTATCAAAATCTTTTTTACTGGTATCATAATCCCAATCGTTCCATTTGCCGTTGGGGTCTTCAAAATCCAGTGATTGACTGTAATAGAGTCCCAACTTAAGCCCGGCTTTGCGGGCGGCATCCGCCAGTTCGCGTAACGGATCACGTCCGGATGGCCCCTGTTTGACAATATTGTAGTCGCTGGCCGGTGAGTCGTACATCGCGAAACCATCATGATGTTTGCTGGTCAGCACAATATATTTCATCCCGGCGTTTTTCGCCATATTCACCCAAAACTCAGCATCAAACTTCGCCAAGGTCAAGTGCTTCGCCTGCTCACGGTAAACCGGTACCGGAATTTTCATGTGCGCTTGAATCCACTCGCCCAGTGACGGCGTCTCTTTACCTTGCCAAATACCTTCAAGTCCGGAATAGATACCCCAATGAATAAACATCCCAAACCGCGATTCGCGCCACCATTCAATAGACATCTTAATTCTTCCTTTTTTACATTCAGTTGCTGCCAAATAGCTCTAAAATATTGCGGGATAGAAAAAAACTTTGCTTTAATTTATCATAATTAAAGTAAGTTTCCACATAAAAAATGGGTTTCAGGTTAAATAATTCAACACGGATATACAGAATAACTATGCGTCTTGCTGATAAATACATGTATAATTAACACACTAATTATATAGCTAATTCATCAGAATGTCAACAGCAGCAGCGCATAAAATTCACTAAATCGTGAGAAATATAAACGGTCTATCGTGGCGGAAGTGCGGAATTGGGATTGCTATTCAGTATTAGGAGTTGGCAGTCAGCCAATTTGGCGGTGTCGCACTGTCGGACCCATAAGACCTATACCACAACGCCCGGCGGCGACAGAGCACCGCC
>CAZITV010000144.1:0-6023 GCA_964542255.1 uncultured Victivallaceae bacterium | reverse complement strand
CATAACAAAAAAATATAGTTTTAAACAATTATGTGATGATAATAGCTATAAATGATTAATTTTTATTGTTTTACTGCTAGACATTGAAAATATTAACTGCTAGATTATCATTGACCGGTTATTTGAACATTTTATAAATAACTTAAATACAAAAGGTAAAGCTATGAAAAAAATATTAAGTGCTGCTGTTTTATTGTTATCACTTGTATCGGTAATGTTGTCCTTTACGGCTTGCCGTACACCAAATTACAATTTAGGCAAAGAGGATAAGTACCGTCTAGGACAGTCGATGGTCAGCGCCATTGCCAATGCCGAAAATAGTTCAGCCAAACAGATGATTAAAGCCGGAGCGCCGCTAAACTTTCAGGACAAACGTGATGAATGGACACCGCTTATGTATGCGATTTACTACGAAAACTGGGATATGGCGGAATATCTAATTGATGCCGGTTCAGATGTCAATCTGGCTGATAATCAGGGACGCACCGCATTAATGTTTGCAGCTATGCGCGGCAACTTAACTGTACTACGGATGTTAATTGACCGGCACGCTGATTTAAATGCAACTGACAATGTTGGAAGAAACGCCCTCTCATACGCGGTAATCCATGATGAAAATTATTCTGCTAAGTTCTTAGCCCAAGTTGGATATATCGCAAAAGAAAATACTGGCGATGGCGGCAAGGGACAAAAGGTCACCCCAAAACCTGCCGAAGTCCGCGGCGATGAAGTAATCGATATGACCAAACCAATTGCTCCGCTCCCGCTGGCTAAACCGTCAAGTGCAACTACTGTTTCTTCATCTACCTCTCCTGCAGCAGCAGTAGCTCCTGTGGTAGCAGCTCCTGTGGTAACAGCTCCTGCGGCAAAAGTTCCCGCGGTTCCGGCAATAGCGCCATCCGCCTATCAACCGGTGCCGTTGGGCAAAAAATAACCAGTTGCCAACTGCTATAAATCAGGGGAAATGAATGCCGGACAAAGTGCATATTTTTATGTTCATAGATGCGCTTGGCTGGGAAATTGTCAATCGCCATCACTTCATGGAGGATACACTGCCGCACCGCCATCAGGCGAAGATGCAGTTTGGCTACTCATCTACGGCAATTCCGACAATATTGACGGGGCAACCGCCGATAATGCACAAGCATTTGAGCTTTTACTATTATTCACCTGTGACTTCGCCGTTCAAAATTTTTCGTTATTTATTACTACAGTATTTACCGCGGCGTTTTTTTGACCGATGGCGTGTACGGCACATTCTTTCCAAAATCATTGCGTATTTGTACGGTTTCACCGGATATTTTGAACTTTATTCAATGCCGTACTCACGTTTGCCCTACTTTGATTATATTGAAAAGAATGATATTTTTGTTCCCGGCGGTTTAATGCCGGTAAAAAATCTGGCGGACATCCTTGCTGCGGCAAAAGTTTCCTGGCATATATCTAATTGGCGGCTTTCTGAGACTGAGAACATTCAAATGCTGGAAAATAAGCTAAAATCCGGCACGGTTCAGTTTGCGTTCCTTTATACTGCCGCATTAGATGGATTGCTCCACTTTAATGTCAATAATCCGGAAAAAATTCAGCAAAAGCTGGATTGGTACGCGGAGCGCATCAAGAAATTAATTGAAACTGCGAAGCAAAATTATAAAGAATTTAGTTTTACGGTTGTATCTGACCACGGGATGACTCCATTGAACAGTGTAACCAATATTAAAAGTGACATTGAGCAGCTTAAGTTAAAATTTGGCCGGGATTATGCTGCAGTTTATGATTCGACTATGGCCAGGTTTTGGTTTTTAAATCATTCAGCTAAAGAAAAAATTTTATCGTGTCTATCCGCCAACCCGCATGGACATGTGCTCAGCGAGGATGAAAAAATTAAATATGGGATTAATTTCTCTGACAATATGTATGGCGAAGCGATTTTTCTTACTGCCCCCGGTTGTCAAATTGAACCTTGCGACATGGGGCTTAAAGCGTTGCCGGGGATGCATGGTTTTGCCCCTGAGGACAAAGACTCATTCGCCAGTTGTTTAAGTACCGAACCGTTGCCATTTGAGTTAAAATGGGTTGGGGATTATTTTAAGTTGATGCAACTCAGAATTGAGGATTTATGTTCAAAAAGTTAAATATGAGTACCAGAATAAACGGTCTGATACTTCACATACTTATAATTCTTGTCTTACTTTTTAGTTTTTTACGGGTATTCTTATCGCTGAAACCGAATAGCTTCACGGATTTTTATTGTCATTTTGACTTTACTTTGGCGGTTTTGCGCAACCTTGACCCATATTGCCTTGAGAATATGGTGTTACGTAAATGGGACGACTTGCTGATTATTTTTCCGGGAATTACTTTTTTTTATTTTCCGTTAATTTTTTTTGGCACATATGTTTCAAAATTTATTGATTTGGGTATAAATTTTAGCTTATCTGCTTATGTGTTTTACCTGTTTTTTGCCAAAACTGCTATTTTGGGCGAAATAAACTTTCGCCGCCCCACGTTGAACATGCTGTTCTTTGTTTTGCTTGGTGCTATTTATTTAAACTCTTCGCCAATAATGATGACATTCCGTCATGGTCAAATTACGGTATTCTGTACATTTTTTTTACTGCTGACGATATTTTCAAAAAATAAACTCTGCCAAGTAATCTTTTTTGGTTTAACCGCAGGATACAAATATTCAATGCTGACGTTGTTCGCACCTGCATTTTTCCTGAAGAAAAACTATTTGGTTTCTATTTTAGCGTTTATCATTTTTCTCATGATTGCAATTTTCCCACTCTATCTTGGCAATGATATTATTTTTATTTATAAACGTTATTTTGAAGTCCTGCGTGAAGATTTACATTCTGGATTTAATAACTACGCCACTAGCGGTTATAATATGCTGCAATTCGAATTTTTCCGCTGTAATTATATCAATACTATCGGCAAAATCGTTATTTTATTAACGGCAGCTTATATTATGTTTAGAGAACGTAAAACTACCACATTGGGGTTGAATTATTTATTTACGTTATCCTGCCTGACGATGTTGATATCCTACCACCGGCTTTATGATTTATCTCTGGTGGTGCTGCTGCTATACGGATTTGTTGCTTTATTACTGTCCACACGCCAGTGGATAAAAGCGGGATTGGCGGTCGCGTTCTCGCTATATTTCATCGTGCCATTTTCATTAATCTGTAGTATTTCTGAAGCGCTGGCTGAAATTCCCGGTATCGGTGAAATTGTTTATATCTCAAAATATTACAAAATAGATGTTTTTCCATTTTCGGCGGTAATGTTCTTATTATTAACGGTCTATTCATTGTATCTATATTTTTTCAATAAGTTTGACATAACTTTAACTCCAGGCAAAAGCGAAAACTATGATAAAAAAAATCGTTAATTCAATTGTCGGCAATTATTTGCCGTGTTACGTTATCAACCGTGCGCCATTAATTATTATTTCCTACTGGGAAGATTTCATGAACAACCGCGCGACATTTTTGAAGTCGCTGCCAGACGTCCCTAATGTTTATGTGATATGTCAGCTCGGATGGCAGTATGAAGATGAATCCAGAGTCATCAGCACCGCGGATGACGTCATGGATATCACCAGCGCCGCGCCGCAAATAAAATTTATTTTCTTGTGCAATTCTGCAATTGAAGAAGAAAACTTCAAAAAACACAATTTAAACGGTATCTACTGCCACCAAAACGCTTTTTTAAACGAAAATAATTATCGTATTATTCCAAACGCCGCCAAGCTATACGACGCCATCTATATCGCGCGGATTACCCCTTTTAAGCGCCATCTGCTGGCGGCGAATATTCCCAGACTGAAAATTATTGGCGATTATTATAATTCAGAGCAGAAACATGTGGATATGATAATGCAGGGTTTGCCGCAGGCAATCTGGAAGCGCAAAGCATTTTCATTCAACATCTATAAAGAGATAAATCAGGCTCACACCGGACTTTGCCTATCGGAGGAAGAAGGCGCGATGTTTGTCAGTGCCGAATACCTCCTCTGCGGAATACCACTGGTGTCCACGCCCAACAAGGGTGGACGCGATGGGCTATTCACGCCTGAACACGTTTATATTGCAGAAAACAACGCGGTTTCCGTAGCTGCCGGTGTCCAGGAATTAATTAACAGAAAAATTCCGGCGCAGGAAATTCGTAGCGCGGTAATTGCCAAAATGCTGGTTCACCGCAAAACTTTTATTACGATAGTCCAAAATATTTATACATCAGAAGGTATCCAGCGCAATTTTAAAGATGAATGGGATCAAGTCTTCATTCACAAGCTTGGTATCCGCTGTACAGTAATGCCTTGGATAAAATTAAGACGAGGCGTTAGAGCCAGGGCTTAATATATGGAAAAAATTGGACAATTGGTTTTAAAAAACACGCTTACCAATTATGCCTATTTAGTAATACGCATGGGAGCGGCCATTGTCCTAACCAGAATTATTTTCCTGGGTTTAGGCACCGATTACTATGGTTTCTGGTCACTGTTATGGGCACTTTTTGGTTACTCACTGCTTTTGGATTTTGGTTTCGGTCAAACAGTGCAAAAATACACTGCTGAGGCATCATTTACCGGCGACATGAACAAATTCAGCCGTATTTTATCAGCGGTTTTATGCAGTTATTTTATAATGTCGCTGATAATCATTATTGCCACCATAATTAGCAGTTTTTATATTGAGCATATTTTTAAATTGCAAAACGAGCAATCACCTGATTATTACCGTACTGTATTTATAATTTTCGGAGTTGGCGTATCGCTGGTATTTCCCTCGGGTATTTTCCCTGAAGTGCTGGTCGGAATGAAAAAAATATATCTGCGCAATTATGTTTTAATCTTCAATAAGCTTTTTGAATTACTTGGTATCTACCTGCTGTTCAAATTTCACTATTCATTGCTAAGCCTGGCAATTTTTGCTGCGGTTTTGAATTTGTGCACCAACATTGTTATCGCCTACTTTGTTTTCAACATTCTCCCCGGGCTGCGGCTTTCCTTCAGGCATTTTACCATTAGCAATTTTCGTGAAATTGCCGACTTTAGTATTTTTTCATATATTGTTACTATTGCAAATATGATGATTTTTAAAACCGACCGAATCATTTTGGGAATAGTTACCGGAATGAATGGTGTGGCAATTTATCAGCTCGGAACCAGAGTTCCGGAAATTATGCAGTATCTGACCACTCAATTTCAAGAAAATCTCGCTCCGATTGCCGCGTCACTTCATAAAGCTGGAGATACAGCCCAAATGCAGACTATTATGTATAACAGCGTTCGCATGATCGCATTTATCACTGGCTGCGTTTTTGTTATATTTACTTTACTCGCAGAGCCAATATTATTCATCTGGCTGCACATCACTCCGGAAACGCAGCCAATGGTAATAAAAATAACCCATATCATTCTTGCCTCGGTATTTATATTGGTAACTTTCCGGAGTACCGCCAGCCATTTTCTGTTAATGACTGGAAAACATCGCTTAGTCGCGACACTTGCCGTCATCGAAGCGGCCATCAGTCTTTCACTATGTATCACTCTTTCGATAAAATTTGGCGTAATTGGAATCGCATTTGGGATATTGATTCCCAATATAATTATCAGTGTATTCTGTATTTTTCCTTTTGCAATAAAATTTCTCCACCAATCACTGCTGCCCTATTTCACAACAATCTTTATTCAATTGCCTCTGGTTTGCATTCCTACAATCGTATTTCTCTACTGGATTAACACCTGCTGGACACTGCAGCAGTGGAATATTTTCAAACTGGGTGCTATCGGTGCTGCTGCTGGTCTAATCTATCTGATTACCGGCTGGCTGTTCTACGTTTCAAAAACTGAGAAAACATTGATATTCAAATTAGTACCATTCCTTAGAAAATACGTTAAGGAAACGTAATTTTAATGAACTAGTCTGGAATTAATAGAAGATTGATTGTTGATTTCATACCATTTTGCAATCATTGATTGACAAACGCTTGACCTTTGTCTCCGATTTTTG
>CAZITV010000143.1:0-6069 GCA_964542255.1 uncultured Victivallaceae bacterium | reverse complement strand
TAATTCTCAAAATTTCCCTCGTCTTTGCTAACTTTTAGATTGCTACTCAGTATTACGACAAATGTCAACCGGAAACCGATTGCCGGCGGGAAAGATTGAACCATTCCGCATGGGGTGGTTTTATTTTGCCTCTTGGATGTTCAGGTAATTGAAAAAGGCCAAAAATATGCGATATTAATAGTTTGTGTTTTAGTATTTTTAATTTTTATTTGAGAACGGGTATGATTCGTTTATTGGTCTATTTATTTCCGGCGATGATGGATATGGTGGCAGGAACTTTTTTCTTTGTCACCGCGGTGCGGTATTCCGAGAGTAACGCCAGTTCTTTGACGGTTACAGGAGTAATGGCAACGTGGGCGTTAGTCTATTCGTTTTGCTCCATCTGGGCTGGGAAAAAGGTAAACCAAAATAATGCGGCAAAAATAATTATTTTTTCCGGTTTCGGGATAGTGTTGTTATCATTTTGTTTTATCATTTTTCCACAGTTGGACGCGCAATATTTATGGATAGCATTAATGGGCGTGACGACGGCGTTTTTCTTCACCCCATTCCAGATATTTATGAAATCGCTGGGGCATGATGGTTCAAGCAGCGTGATTCGTTCCACGGCACTTTATACTTTCTCATGGAGCATGGGGATGGCGTGCGGGCCATTTGTCAGCGGTTATCTCTGGCAATTCGGCTGGCAGTGGTGTCACGGGTTGAATGCTCTGCTGGGATTGGGTATCGCATACGGCGTGTGGACACTAAATAAATATGTGCATCAGCATCATTACAGCGCCATTACCGCAAAAATAACGGCAAAGGAAGATTTTACTAAAATGCCGGATTTGGCATGGCTGGGTTGGCTTGCCGCCGGGGTTGGCTGCATTACGGTTGCCCTGGTTAGGTCGCTATTTCCTGTGAATGCCGAGATACTCAAGCTCTCTAAAATTGATCAAGGCGTTGTTTTGGCGATTGTCAGCTTTACGCAGGCGGTAGCAGGATTGTGTTTTATCCGCAGCAAAACGTGGATGTACCGTCCATTGCCGGTAAGTTTGCTTACGCTGTCCGGAGTACTTGGCCTGCTGCTGTTTAGCATTGGCGCACAACCTGGAACGTTTTATATTGCCGCATTGCTTTACGGGATATACTCTGGGATGTTTTTCTTTTATTTAGTTTTCCACTCGCTGGTGCACCCGACGAAAAGTTCAAGATATGTCTCGATTAATGAAGCCATCGTTGGCGTTGCCTCTATTATCGGACCCATCGCCGGCGGCATCATCGCCGACAAAACCAACCCAAGCGTCCCGTTCACCCTTGTCGCCATTCTGGTGTTTATCGTTGCCATCGTTCAGGCTAGAGTCCACTATTTAAAGCCAGTTAGCCGATTTTAAAATAGTGGTGCTTTCGCAGATCGAGTGGGTGGTATAATTAGAAGAACGGGATATTGGATATTTTTCTACTCCTTATTCCTCACGTCACACTAGGATATTTTCCAAAGTATTATGCCAGCCATTTTTTGATGGCAGAGTTAAGTGCGTTTGGCGTGATGGGTTTGAGGAAATAGTCATTCATTCCGGCGTTCATGCATTTTTTGCAGTTTTCGTTATCGGCACAGGCGGTCAGGGCGATGATGGGGATTTTGGAGTTTTTTACCTTAGTGCTGGCGCGGATAATTTCTGTGGTGGTGATGCCGCTCATCTCCGGCATTTGCACATCCATAATGACCAGGTCACAACTGTTGTTTTCCAGGTAGTTGATGGCCTCTTTGCCACTGCTGACGGCGGCATAAGAGTAGCCGTTGAGTTTGAGTATTTCGATTGCCACCTGCTGGTTCTGCAGATTATCTTCAACAATTAAGATGTTATGTTGCTTTGCCGCGGCTTTTGACAATTCTTTGTTTGCCGTCGATATTGATGCGGCCGGGAGCGAGTTATCCCAGAGTTGCAGCTTTGCGGTGAACCAGAATTTTGAGCCTTTGCCCGGTTCGCTGTCCACACCGATTTCCCCATTCATCAGCGATACCAGTTTTTGGGCGATGATCAAACCAAGACCGGTACCGCAATATTTTCTGGCGTAGGCACTGGCAGAATCGGTTTGAGAGAACGGCTGAAAGAGCAGGTGCCGTTTATCTTCGGCGATGCCGATGCCGCTGTCAACGACTTCAACACGGAGCGTAAAATCGCGCAGCGTCTTGTTTTCAATCTGAAAGTGAATGGCAACGGTACCGGCATCGGTAAATTTTATAGCATTATCGAGTAAATTAAAGATGATTTGGCGCAGTCTCCCGGAATCACCGGATGCCGCTGCCGGAACATCCGGCGCAATTAAACAAAGCATTTCCAGTTGTTTTTCTGTCGCTACCATCGTCATTAACCCGGTAAGTTCGGAAATCATTTCCTGTAGATTAAAATTGCCCTTGCTTAACTTCAGTTGATTGTTGTCCAGTTTGGAGAAATCCAGAATACTGTTGACCACGGCAAGCAGCGTTTCCGCGCTCTTCCAGACGGTATCAACATATTCACGCTGTTCAGTGTTCAGCTCGGTTTCCTGCAGCAACCCGGTCATCCCGATGATACCGTTCATCGGGGTGCGGATTTCATGGCTGACGGTGGCGAGAAATTCACTTTTAGCACGGTTGCCGGCCTGTGCATCAAAGACCAGCTGGTTGGCACGGGCAACGGCATACTGCAGCTGCTGGTTTGATGCGTCAGTTCTGGCTTTTGCCCGCAGCAATTCCTCCTCATTGCGTTTGCGCTGGGTGATATCGCGGAAGAAACAGGCTAAACCGAAGCTGGTGTTGTTAGTCCCGGTTACCGGAGAAATATAGCATTCAAAAATTCGTGTATCCTTCAAAAATAGTTCACCAATTATACTGGCGCGGTTTTCAGCCAGCGCTGCTGTCAGTTGTTCCGGTTCAGCAAGTTGCCCGACGATACGTTGGAGCAGTTGTTCGTAATCGTTGGCCGTCACGGCATCAGCAGCATTCCACAGTTCACTTAAACGGCGATTTGCGGCAATGATTTTTTTCTCCGGAGAAATCATTAATATTCCATCCATAGAGGCATCTTTTAACGATTCCAGCATCGTATTTTGCAGCAGCATGGTTGACTCGGCGTTCACCATTTCGGTTATATCGCGGATTACCACCAGCAGATGGGGGTAGCCATTATAATGGAACAGCGATATGTTGCCTTCAAACCACATTTCCGCTCCAGCGTCGAGGCAAACCCGCCCGCTAATTTGTCTGGATGTGCCTGTTTTAATCACCTGCTCCGCGATTTCCATCGTGCCGGTTTCGCGCCAATACGGATTTTCACGGAAATTGCGGTAGTTTAGTTTGGGATGCTGGGCGAACATTTGTTCTGCCTGCGGGTTGGAAAAAACCCGCAGCCCGCTTTCAGCATTATAGACGATAATTCCAACCAGTGCCGAAGCAACAATCAACTGTGAAAATTCCTGTTCCTCCTGCAGTTGTTTTTTGGCCGCATCAAAGACGCTGATATCTTCGGCGGTACAAATCACATACCGTACTTCACCATTGGCGCCGAGCAGTGGTGTCCGGACAATATGCAGCAGGCGCTGATTGCCGCGCGCGTCGGGCAGCGTGAGTTGTTCGCGGAGTTGAGTTTTGGCGTTGAATACGGCGTTATTGCCAGCCAGCAGCAGCTTTGCCGCGTCATTATTTACTTCGGGCGGCAGCGGCTGGTTTTCGAGTTGTTCGCGGGATATTCCCAAAAAGTTTAAGTGAGCGGCGTTCACTGCACCGTAACAGTTGATGTCTTTCAAAAACCAAATCTGGCTCGGGATGTTATCCACTAAAAAGAGCTGTTCCTGATGTTTGCTCATTAGCGTGGAATATAATTCGCTTTGATGTTGACGATACAGTGAAAACACCATCATCAGCGTAACGATAACTATCACAAAAAGCACCGATAACAGCCGGCGTGCGTAAATCAGCCGCTGCCAGTAGGCGAAGCCAAAGTCAACTCCCAGCGCCGCAAAAACGTTGTCGCTGCCGGAAAGACGGACCGGAGCTACAGCAGAGACAAAAATTCCCCATTCATCGCCGGATGGGCCTTCAGAAAACGCCTTGCCGGTGGTGAACATTTCGCTTAACCCGGGAAAAGGTCCGTCGTAAATGTCACCGGGTTCTGCCGGCGGCTTAACCGTATTTTTTCCGGGTTTGGTGTCGCAGTCCAAATAAAAAAATATTTTTCCATCTGGTTTTTTGCCCATCATATAGATGTAATCAATGGCCTTATCGGCGCTGCCGATGGCGGCTATTTTGTTCTGCAGCCGCTTGTAATCAGGATTGTATTTATCCATTGGACTGCCGGAAAGTTTGCTCAACTCTTCAGCGCCTATGGCCGAAACCATTGATTCATTGAAACGGACCAAGTCCTGTTTTTTCTCTTGTTCCGCGGCCCGTCCGCTCCATTCGGTAACCATCCAGCCGCCGGCAGTAATCAGAACGGCGGCGCTGAACCACAACAGTTCACGGCGGTATAATTTGGGCATAGAGTGAGCGATGGCGTAATCGCGCCAAAGCGCCAGAGCGGTTGCCATGCAGAGCATACAACGCCATAATTCTATTGGAATGCCAGTCCATTTTGCCAGCAGAGTTTGATTATACAGTGTTGCCGGGAAAAGATTTACCGGCAGCGATACCGTGGACAAAATGCCATAGACCAGCAGCGCCGCCGCCGCGATAAATAAATAACGGCTTCCCGGCCGAAACAGACCCCGGTAACGGCAAAGCGCCGCCGCCGCCATTATTCCGCCCGGCAGACCGAACATCAGCCCGGTAGAAAGGTCAAATCCATTGATACCGTAACACGCGCCGATTCCCGTAAATGCGGCGATGGGAATATTTATCCACGCGCCGAAACTTTTGCCGTTGCGGATTAGCAGCATTCGTCTTCCAAATTCAAAGAGGCAAACCAGCGAAAACAGGCGGAGCGCCGAAAGCGTTATATTCATTGCCGGGAGAGTCCAGGACAGCGACAGAACGCACAGCCATTCACTGCAGCCGAATGCCAGAGCGGAGTAAGTCAGCATTGACCAAGCCGGGATTTTTTCGCGGTGAGCGCGTAGATTAGCAATCATGGCGAGAAGTAAGAAGCTTATTCCAGAGCAAAAATAGATGTAATCCATCTGTAATGAAAACCAATTCATCGCTATTATAACCTCATTTTTATTTCTTGCGGCGTCAAAAAACTAGAAAAAGACGCAGCAGTATCAAAAGAGTTTTGAAATTAGCTCTAGAGAGGTAATTGCAAAACTATTTTTGAATTGAGTTTTGTAGGATTTTTCGAAGTTTTTGACGTATTTAAGCGAAATCAAGTGTAGCAGCGCTACTCAAGATGAGCTTAAGTCGCCAAAAAACCGAAAAAGATGCAAAAATCTCAAAAGAGTTTTGAAATTAGCTCTAGAGTCTAATATTTGGTATCACAGATAAATATACTCAATCATCGTTAAAATACTAATTACAATTCCATTTACAGATTTATTATACGGAATTGCGGTTGACAAAATGCGTAAGATTGCAGAGTAATTCAAATTGTAAAGAGAGGAGCAGGTTTATAATGAATTGGTACGAAATTTTGCAGAAGGTCGGCGCGGGTCAGCCATTAAATGATGATGAACGCAATTATATCCGTGACTGGTCACCAGAAAATAAACAGCGCGAATTTATGGAATTAGAAGGCGCTAACCATAAACTTAACGAAACCATGCAGGCATTGCAGCAGCAGCTGGTTCAGGCCGAAAATGATAAAAATACCGCTGCGGCGCAATTGCTGGAAATGCGTTTCCGCAGCAGTGTGAATCAAATCGCGAGCAAATACAATTTCAGCGATGCCGATTATCTCGAATTTAAATTGAAACACGCTGGAATCGATATCGGCGATGAACATGCCGCCACCGGTTTTATGGAGACATTGAAGCAGACCAGCCCGAAGTTGTTCAAGGTCAATGTCATGCCTGGTTCCGGCAATACCACCAGTCATATTCCGGAGCCGCCGCGCCATAACAGCACGCTGGAGTCGCTGATTGCCGCCGCCCCAATCATTAAACCGTAAATTT
>CAZITV010000142.1:0-6090 GCA_964542255.1 uncultured Victivallaceae bacterium | reverse complement strand
ATTTTTCCGCAGGAAAATGAAATCCACCGCATTTGGTATTATTTCGTGTTATTTCGTGAGTTTCGTGGTAAAAAATATTCCAACAGTCCGCCCTCTCAGAGAGAGGGCACTACAACAGAAAACCTCAAGCGGTAAAATCAAATTAACTGTAGAGCTGCGAACCGATGCCGAACATCGCCTTTTTGAGTTCGAGATAATAGAGATAATCATCCGGATTGACATTGGGCGGGCAGCGGTGGTCGCAGAACGGGATATAGCCGCCGCGTTCTACATACGGTACCAGTGTTTCCATATACTTTTTAATGGCGGCCCTGCCATGGCCAAGCTGAATTTTATCGAATCCGCCCATAATCCGCAATTCGCCGCTGTACTGGTCGAGTAATTCTCCGGGATGTGCGCATCCCATTACTTCAAACGGGAAGAGGCAGTTGATGCCGCTTTCGAGGAAATATGGCAGCAGCGGTCTGACATCGCCATCGCAGTCGGTCCACCAGATGTCAATGCCGTACTGCTTCAATTTTTTATTAATGCGTTTATAGCGCGGCACCACGATATCGCGGAAGAAATCAATGCTGACAATCGGACCATTTTTGAAACAGATATCTTCCCAGCCGGCGGCGACATCAAATTGGAAATGCGGCAGGAGCTGATCAAGAGAATCTTCAACCAGCACGCAGTAGGTTTCCACCATATCCTCAACCATTTCCGGGTAGTCATAGACCGCGAACGCCAGGCCTTCAAAGGTGAGGATATCACGGATGCGGCCAATCATCGAACCGGTCCAGACACACAGCGGATAGTCGCGCTCATCAGGATGTTTCAACTTGAGTGCGGCAATATCAACAATGCGCTTCGGGTCATCGCGGCGGTAACGTTCTTCCTTGCAGCGTTTCCAGTCGTCAGGAGTAACGATACTGGAGGTGAGATAATGCGGAATTGATGAACCCTGCCCGGCTTTGGGAACTTCTGCCAACAGCCCGTCACTATTCATGATAATATTTACATCATCGCGCTCTTCGATAATTTTATTTTCAAACGCCGGATTCATCTCTAACAATCCTCCGACATATTCGGTTCGGTCAAAATTAAAAAAAATGTCGGCTTCTTCATTGTTCTTGATGCCGTTTTTGACAAATAAATCCCATTCGGTAAAGTTTTCATCCCAATAACCGAATTCACGGTTAAAACAGCGGTCCACGCTCTTGAAATGCATTTGACGATTAAAACGTTCGCGGTCAGTCATCGTTCCTGACCATTTTTCCAGCATCGGTACAATTGCCATTTTAAAACTCCCTGCTATAGAATTTATTGAGCTAATTTCAAAACTCTTTTGAGACTTTGGTGCCGTTTCGCCGCAGCTTTGCAGTGGCGTGCCGCTCCGGCAGTCCGGCTGTATTCGTATATATACAAAGATAATATTAAAATACGATTTGTAAATGTATAAAAATAATATTATTATACACGATAGTAATATATAAGGAGCTGTCAAGAAATAAACGAAACATAAAATAATCTTATGGCGATTATTGTTTGACCGGATTTTTAAAATAATCATTAGCGGAGCGGCACGATGAGGATTATAAAAGCAGAAGAAGTATATCCAGCGGTGAAGATTGCCAATTATATGGCAGTGGAGCGGACCCGGCCGCACCGGTGGCCGCGGCGGCGGATGCCGGACTTCGAGCTGATTTTATCTATCCGCGGCGAATTTGAATTTATCAATCATGACACCGCGGAACGGGTGATACAACCGCCCGGCACCATCCTGCTGATCTGGCCAATGGAATTTCATTCCTACCAGCTGATTTCAGAAAAAGGTTTTTTCAGCTGCATCCATTGCGAACTGCTGCCTGGAATGCGCTATGCCGATGGAGATTACGCACTGGATGAAGAACCGCAGCGGCTCACCGCCGGCGGCGGGGACGTTCAGGATTTATTCCGGCGTACAGCGCAAACTTTTCAAAGGAACAGCCGATTCTGTCAACCACTGCGCGATACGCTGGTACGGGAAATATGGTTGTCACTGGCGGAACGCTGGCTGAACGCCGCGGCGAACCCGCACGATGTGCGGCTCGATGCGATGCTGGATTATTTAAACAGCAATTTAACCGCCCACTACGGACGGACTGAACTGGCGCGCAAGTTTCATCTTACCCCGCAGCATATCAATCTGATTTTTAAGCAGTCGCTGGGAATGTCGCCAACCGGATATGTCCACCGTGAACTGATTCGCACCGGCTACCGGCTGCTGCAGGAAGAGGGACTAAGCATCAAAGAAACCGCCGAAAAACTCGGTTTCGCCAATCAGTTCTATTTTTCCCGAATCTTCAAAAAAGTTTTCGGGGTTACACCATCATCGGTGTGAGTCGGAACCGGCATGCACAATAGAGGTCAACCGCAAAAAAATCAATACAGATTTAGCCACGGAATAGATGGATTACGCTGAAAAATAGACTAATACCAATCGCCGTGGCGGATTATTGCGTTATGCGCAGAATTTGACCACGGCACAAACAATCTATGTCAAGTATTTTTCTCTATATTTAAAAAAGCAAAATTTGTATAATTTTAATAAGCCGTCTATTATAATATTTGATTAAAAAACAAAAAATATTACGGATGTTTAATATGAATAGTTACAGACAAATTTTGTATCATATTGTTTTTTGTACTTATAATCGCGTAAATACTTTGCCGGAAAAACATCACGAAGAACTTTACAAATATATTTGGGGAATAATAAAAAAAAGGAATTGCGTATTGTATCGCATCAATGGTACTGAGAACCATATTCATATTTTGTCAGATTTGCACCCAACTGTTTGCTTATCGGACTATATTAAGGAAATAAAAACAGCTTCGAATAAATGGATTAGAGAATCGGGGAAATTTCTTGATTTTGAGCATTGGGCTCAAGGCTCGTGTGCGTTGACTTATGGCATGAGGGATAAAGAGATAATAATAAGTTATATTAAGAATCAAAAAGAACATCATTCAAAGGTGAGTTTTGAGGATGAATACCGAAAGTTGTTGGAAGAAAATGGGATACAGTGGGATGAGAGATATATTTTTTAAGTGCAGCAGGAAACTCCTACAGAGTTTTTACTTTATGGTGTCTTGTTCCCACGGATGAATCCGGGGGTTATTCACAGGAAACGCCTACGGCGTAAAGAACCAGGATGGCGCCCTAGCATTATGCACAGAAGTTGACTACGGCGTAAAGAACCAGGATGGCGCCCTAGCATTATGCACAGAAGTTGACTACGGCGTAAAGAACCAGACTGAATTAGGCATTATCGAAGCGTTTGTATAAGCCCGGAGGGCTTTCCTGTGCATAACCCCCAGATTCATCTGGGGGAGAGAGATATCCCCTCCTTATCCCCAAACCCCCGGCGGGGTTGCCATATAAACAGGCTAAACATACCCAAGAGAAAACGCCTGGAGCATTTTATACCAATTCGCTTTCATTGATAGACGCTCGATTGATCTTCGGCGCCGATTTTTGCCATAAATCCTCGTCCGATATTTATATCGCCCTGCGGTTTATAACCAAAATCCATCACCAAATTCCTAATCGTTATTGTCTATGGCTAATCGCTCATTGGTATTAGGATAATAATCAGCAAGACTGAACCGTAGACTTCTGAAAGCAAATTGATACTCGTTTTGTACGCCACCTTTTTTCGCGATGCGCAGTGGCGCTAATCGTTTTATTGTACCAACCCATTCATGGTTAAGATGTTTTGTCCAATCTGAGGCGGACCTAATTGAGCATCACCTGACCGCCGGTAACGGGGATTGCCTGTCCGGTTTCATACGATTGAGTCACCGCGTAGATGATGGCTTTCGCCACATCTGCCGGGTAACAGCCGCGGTTCATCGGTATTTTGGCTTCATAAAAAGCTTTAACTTCGGCAATGGTTTTGGCGCCGGGCACTTTACCGCTGTTGAGATATTGGACGAATAACCCTTTTTCCGGGTCACTCCATAGCGGACCATCGAAGAAATTGCCAGGGCAGACGCTGTTCACCTTGATTTTGTCTTCAATTAGCTCCATTGCGAAACTTTGTGTCAGTCCGATGGTGCCGAATTTACTGCCGGCATAGGCGCCGTTGCGGTTGCTGCCGGTTAGTCCGCTTTTTGAATTGATTTGAACGATATCTGTCCATGAATTGCTGTATTTATTCTGCCGCGCCATAATAGCGGCGAGGTGTTTGACGCAGAGAAAATATCCAGTATAGTTAATGTCAGTAACAAAACTCCAGTCCTTGAGCGGCATGGTTTTGACCGAACCGGCACGCAGTACCCCGGCGTTGGCAACCAGGAGATCAAGACCGCCGCACTTTTCCACTAGCGCCGCGCTCATTGCCGCGACCGAATCCTCAGAGGCAATATTGACTTCCAGGGCAATGGCGCTGCCGCTGCCAATTCTGGCGTTGAGCAGCGCAGCAGCGTTTTCAGCACCCTGCAGATTGACATCGGCGATTACGGTTAAAGCGCCGGCGCTGGCGAGTTCTTCGGCAATACCGAATCCAAACCCCTGGGCGCCGCCGGTGACAACTGCAATTTTGCCGTTGAGCGCGCCAAAATTTTTCCCGGAGGAAACCTGTTTGCGGTAGGATTCCACTTCCCAGTTTTCGATGAATTCGCGGGCAGCGTCACTGAGCATATTAGCGCCGCCAAAAGCCGCGGTGTATGTTTGAACCTTGGCAGCATCAATCGCGAGCGCCGCAACAATCAAAGCTTCTTTGTAGGAACTGCCGGCGCATAAAACCGCTTTGCCGGGAATACTCACCACTTTGGGTTCATAACCGTACTGCGTAACGAAATCATCAATGGTTTCCGGCGATACCGCCTCAGTTTCCAGCGCATAGGATTTGGCATAAACGATGTGGTCAGGAGTCAACGGTCCGGCAGCCGGGGTAAATGGCGCCAGGCTGAATACCGCGGCGGGAGCGCCTTCACCCAGCAAACCGCGCAGCAGCGGCGCGTTGGCCATTATTGCGGTAGTATCTTTAGTTCCGCAATTTAAATCCAGGCTAATACCGGCTTCTTTATAAAATCCGGTCAATTTATCCATTACGGCATTGTAAATAGCTTTAATTTCCGCGACACAGTCAGCGCCGGCGAAGACTCCGTGATTTTGCAGAAAGATGAGTTGCGGCGGACGTTTTTTTGCTTCAGTGTAAGCATCAGCGGCGGTTTTTACCGTTTCCGCCAAAACGAAGCCGGGGTCAACATAATCAATCCATAACGCCTCGGGGAATAATTTTGCGCAAATTGTCTTGCCGTTTTTTCCACAGGTCATACCATTCACCGCTGCGGGATGGAGGTGGACAACGAATTTGAACGGGATGATTTCATGCAGCGGCGCTTCAACCGAAGGGCGGCCGGATGAGTCATAAGTAACCGCGTCAGCCAGCAGTTTTTTGACAATGGCTTCACGTTCAGCCGCGGATACCGCCGGAAAATTGGCAAATATCGCCCGGATTTTTGAACGCTCCATTTTGACAAAATCCTTGGCGCCAATAGCTGCCAGGCTGATGCCGCTGGGCTTGACATAAAGAAAATGTTCATCCTTGAATGAAGTGTTGCCGCCGCCGGCTAAAACGTAATTCGGATTGACTCCGTAATGATTGGAAATTTCCGCGATTGCTTGTAATGACATAAAATGCTCCAAAAATGTTGTGAACCGTAATCAAAAACAGACCAATTTGATAAACTATCAATGCTTAACTCAAAATAATCAGCGCACTGCGCCAATACAAAGTTTTCAAAAAAACTCAACCCTAAAACATAATCCTAAATCTGTTTTTTTTCAATAAATAATCTTTGAATTTATATCAATTTATGAACCGCCACTGCCGAGAAAAATTATAAATTTGCCAAGGTATTTATGCAAAATCAATATCAAAGACCAAGCTGGACTCGATAATGTTAGACCAAATTACAGTAAAAAACGCAACGGCTAAGCGTTTTCGATAGACTATTTAAAAAAAATTAAAAAAATTAATTTTTTTTTAAATAGCTATTGTTTTTGGTCACTTGAAAAAGTAAACGCACATTTGTCAGATTAAATGTGCCTAACCT
>CAZITV010000141.1:0-6092 GCA_964542255.1 uncultured Victivallaceae bacterium | reverse complement strand
CAGCAAGACTGCTCTCAAGATTTGCTGTTAATTATTCTTGCCGCCGCGCAAGCCGCGCCAAAACCATTGTCAATATTGACCACGGTAACGCCGGCAGAACAACTATTCAGCATACCGAACATCGCAGTAAATCCATTTAATGCCGCGCCATAGCCCACGCTGGTGGGAACCGCGATAACCGGACACTTGACGACGCCGCCAATCACGCTGGGCAGCGCACCTTCCATTCCGGCAACCACAATAATGGCATCGGCGCATCTAAGTCGGTCGGCTTCGGCGAAAAGTCGGTGAATACCGGCGACGCCGACATCGGTGAGTAGTTCCACGCCGCAATTACAAATTGCCGCAGTGTGCATTGCTTCCAAAGCCACATTTAAATCAGAAGTGCCGGCGCTAACAATCATGATTAAGCCTTGCGGAGTTTGTTTTAGTGTTTGATTGCGCAGGATAAAGGTGCGTGCGTTCGCGTCATATTCCGCATTTGGAAACTCCCGAGCCAGGATAGCGCCGGCATCAGGTTTTATTCTTGTCACCAGTACATGGTTGCCGTGACGGGCAACCTCTGGAATAATCTGGCGCAATTGTTCAACGGATTTGCCGTCACCGTAAATAAATTCCGGGAATCCGCAGCGGTACTCTCTGGCGTGGTCAATTCTGGCAAAGCCGAGATTGCCGCCATCACGGTCTTGTACGAGTGATGCAAATGCGGAGAACAGGTCGGTTTCACCATTGATTACCCGCTTCGCCATCGCGATTATTTCTGCTTCTGAATTCATTGCTGCTTTTTTAAATATTTTAGGCTGATATCCTAGATTACAAACTTGGATAATTTACTATAATTATCGTATTTATCAAGTAGCAATCAGCGCGGCACAACAATCATGGCGCCAGCAGGGTGAGAGGAAAATAGGGAATATTGCGGAGAATACCGTAAAGAATAATTAGACTAAAAATCACTGCCGCTATCTCTGGCAGCGTCAATTTAGCGCGCAAAAAATAGAGCGACAACAATACAGGAATGAAAATATACAACAATTGATTTTTGCCGAACGCAGCAAAAAAATCACCGTGTGCCAATGCAGCAAGAGAACGGAGAGTACCGCAACCAGGACAATGCAATCCCGTCAGTTCCCGCAGCGGACAGGGCGGAATCAGGGTGATAAGAACTGGAGAAAACAGCGTGGCAAAAATAATAGCACCAGCTATGGCGGCAATGTATTGCCAGCCGTATCTAGTGCCGGGGATGGCTCCGGCAATGCGGTCAACTGATGAATTAAGCGGCATTTATGATGGGAAGTCCGCGCCGATAACTTCATTTAGCAGTTGACACCAGCGGGTAATGCGTTTTACATCATTGCGGCAGGTGCTGATGTCCTTGATGATAAATTCAACCGGCAAACCCTTGCTGCGCTGATACAATGACTTAAGATTTTCCTTGACCTGTTTTTCGTTAAATTTGTCCTCGGCAAAACATGCCGGTGAAGGCTTGATAGAGAGCACATACTTGCCATTGGTCTCTGAAACAATTTTATCCAGATTTGCCCAGGGGCTGACCGAAATTTTTCTGAGATTGGTGACGGATTTGAGTATTTCCAGTTTATTATGGAGCGGTTCGCAACAGCCGTAATAACTTAACCCAAAGCGCAGCATCCACTTACGGTCGTATTGCAGCGCGAATTCCTCATGCATATCCGGACCTACCTCAGAAAAAATCTGCGGCATCCCGTTGCCCCATTGATTATAGGGGTGGATGTGCTGCGGATCAAACTCAGCGCCGGGCAAATCAGAAACGTAGCCGAGACCGCCGGAACCAATGCGCTGGTTGTTGTTTGTTAGCGACAGCAGGTTTTGCGCATCCATCTGGTCGAGCTGATGGAGCATCGAGTCGGTGTAGCGGCTGACAATGCCGTGCATTAAATCTGGTTTTAGAATCAGATCAATTAACAGCTCGTTAGGATGATACCACATCGCGATTTTATCCCAGGGCGTGAAGCTGACATGACCGACACCGACGATCTTTATTTCAATAATGTCGCCGCAGCACTCTTTGAGCAATTCGTACCGGCGCAGCGTTTCCGCTTCATTATAGACGATGTCAATAAATTTTATTTTTTCGATGTCGTCCAGCGTTTGAAATTGCGTATCATAATCGTGCGATACAATACCGCCGTCGCTCCCAATGGTCTGTTCTACAATCTTCATCCCGCATTGATCATCAAAATTAACCACTTTCTGCACCGCTAAAAACGGCGAGAACACCAAGTCTAATGGAAAATTGCGCCACCGGTAAAGCTCCATCCGCAATCTGCGTTCAATCTGTCGTAAAAAAGGGTCAACGCAACGTAATACTAAAAAATCGTCGCCGGCAGTTAGCTCATTCCACGGCTCCTCATTAATCCAGGTTACAGGTTTGACATCGCGCCGTAAATCATTGACCTGTTGCCATTGTTTGGCACGCTCGGCATGCACCGGCAAATTGGCAATCGCAGCATATTCCGCTGCCAGTACGCGTATAACTTCACGATCTTGGTTTTGCATTATCGTAACTCCGGTTAAAAAAGGTTTTATGCTGTAAAAAGTTTACATTTATAGACATCTATTAATCTTAACCCATAACTATAAACTTATTGCCATATAATTCAAGCCAATCAAGCATTTATCCAAATTTTTTTAATTTTTCCATTTGCTATCTTTAAAAAAAGCATTACCTTAAAAAAGAACAACTTTTAAACAACTTTACAATACTGTTTTATATGAATCTTGGTTCCAAATCAGAAAAAATATACATCACGCTGTCGGAGGCAATCCGTAACGGAATTTTTTTGCCAGGTGACCGTATTCCTACTGAACAGGAGCTATGCGGCAAATTTAGCGCAAGCCGGAATACAGTGCGGCAGGCAATTAAGAAGTTGATGAATGATGACCATGTTTATTCTATACGCGGGTCAGGATGTTATGTCAAACAACTGGAAGATTCCGGCAAGACGGTGTCACTGATGTATCATGGCGATTTGGCGACAATCGTGCACGTGCAGAATATTTTGCTGGCAAGGGGCTGCCTGATGAATATTTTTTCGCAGTTAGCCGACGGCTGGGACCCAAATTTAGAGGGGCGTTTTTTGGAACGGGTATTCCAGCAGCAGCATTATGGTTTGATTGCGAGCTGCACCCCGTTGACACCATATAATGAACCATTGCTGGCGAAATTAAACACCGCGGGCATCAAGGTTGTCCATATTGAACCTTACCGCAGTGATAAATTACCCGCTGAAAATTATGTGATGCCGGATTATCGTGCAGCAGGATGGATGGCGGCGGCTGAACTGTGCCGGCAGGGCGCAAGACGGCTAATCTTTAACGCCGGATGTTGTATTGCGCCATATGCGCTGTTGGCAAAACAAGGGTTTGTCGAATACGCCGCAAAATACAGCGTGGAATGTTTTATCCATGAGAACCGCGGGCCGCAACTAAAGGATTTCGCGGCCGGGGTCGGGGTACTGGCACTGTCGTATGAGCGCGCAGTATATTTAGACAATATTTGTGGAGGGAAGCTGCCGGTGGTTTCATTTGACCTGGCGGGTGACAAACTACTGCAATCCAAAGTTACCGTCTTGAAATTTAACCGTTATAAAATATTTGACCAAGCTATTAATGTTATTATTAACCGTAATGAAACTATACAAACTCTTATTAAACCGGAGATTTAAAACAATGATTGTAAATGGAAAAAAACTGATTTCGGAACAGTTAAACTTGACTGCACCCAAGGTTATGGAATTCGACAAGCAACATTCAACGCCACTGACTCCGGTATGCACAGTACCAATGCCTTCAACCAGCGGCAAGATCTGTCTTGACGGCGAGTGGCACGTTAAATATAACACCAGCAGCAGCAAAAATTTTCAAAAGTGGGCCGTTGTTGTACAACCGGGCAAAGTATTTTACGCCGACCCTGAAGCAGAACGCGGCGAAATTCCTAACTGGGACCGCGTTGGTCTGGCGCATATTGATGAAAAAGAATGCGCGATGCTGGTCAAAGCAGTAACTATCCCGGCTAATTGGAAAAATAAAAAAATCTTTATCCGCTTCAACGCTATCTATCCTGCCGGCGATATTTATATAAATAACCAACTGCTGGCGGAACAGCGCAGCGGCGTAACTCCGTTAACTTTGGATGTCGGCAAATATGTCGAAGCCGGCAAGGAGGCAATTATCGCCGTACGCCTGATTCGCAAACATAAATTTGTCAAAATGGATATGGTGCGGCACGCACTTGAGTTTGCCGGATTGGCGCAAAGTGTGTTTATCTTTGCCGTTGAACGCAGTTACGTTGCCGACTATCATTTTATTCCCGAGCTTAGCCCGAGCTTTAAAAATGGTAACATTAGTGGTGAAGTTACTGTCGCTAACCCCAAAAACGGTACGCTTGCCGTAACCTTGAGCCATGGCGGCAAAATCATAAAAAAACAAAAGGTGAGTGTAACTAAGGCTCAAGATAAATATAAGTTTAGCCTGAACATCACCAAACCGCTGTTGTGGAACGATGAATATCCGCATCTTTATCAACTGGAAATCAATTTCAATGGCGAAACCTACACCTTTAATACTGGTTTCCGCCGCCTGGAATTATCGCCGGAAGGCGCGAAACTTAATGGTAATTTCGTCAAGTTTCGCGGGGTTAATCATTTGACTTTTCACCACGAATTCGGCATGCACACCCCGAAAGATTGGCTGCGCAAAAATCTGGAACTAATGAAAAAAGCCAATGTAAACTCAATCCGCACCCATTATTCCGGCCCCGATGACCTCCAAGACCTCTGTGACGAATTGGGTATCTATCTGCTGCAGGAAATACCCATCGACTGGGGCACCAATTACATTCACAACCCGGAATGGGTCGGCCCGGCAATGCACCGCATCGAAAGCATCATTCGCCGCGACCGGCATCATGTTTCTCTCATGGTGTGGAGCGTTGGCAATGAAAATATGCCGGAACGCGCCGCAGTCGCCGCTGACGGATGGAATCACTTAAAAATCTATGATGAATTTTGCCATCTGCTCGACCCGTCACGCCCAACAATGTTTCCACCACCCGGACCGGCTAATAAGATTGAAGGTATCTTTGAGCTGCGCGTTGGCGACATCGCCGACACCCATTACAGTTTCAACCACGCCAAACGTTTCCTCGCGGCCGGCAAAGTGGCCAATCCAAATAGTTGGGAAGCTGACCACACCACGCAAACCAAAACTGCTGCGCTCAAACGCGGCTGGAGCGGTTGCTGGTTCAGCTCAGAATGGGGTATTTCTAACCTGATTCCAGATTTGTTGAACAATCCATCTGCCAATATTATCAGCGATATGGATATAGACGTCTATTCCGGCAAAGCTACCATTCAAACTGTCCTTGACCGGCTGGATTTTGAATGGGGATTTATGCGCTCCGAGAAAAGCTGTTTGGGTGGCGCGTATTTCCCCTGGATAAGCGCCAGTGCCAGTGCCACTCCACAAGAGAATCCTTGGGGATGGATGCGGCACGGCGAAGACGCAGACTGGGGCGTTGTTTGTGCTGATTTGACCGTTAAACCAGAGTTTTGGGCAATGCGCCACGCGTACAGCCCGGTTTATCTGCCGGAACGGCTTATTTGGCAGAAAGGTCAGAGCGATATCAATTTTGAAGTGGAAAACCAATTTAATGCTATAAATCTCGATGAATGTATTTTCCGCATCCAAATTACTGATGCCGGAAAATGGATGACGATGATGCGCAAATTTTTTGATGTTAGTGTAGCTTGCAGGCCTGGAGGAAAGGTAATTATGCACATTCCACTGACTGAAGCACAGCGAAAAAATCTTGATGCTGATAAAGCACTGATGGTCAGAATTACGATGTTAAAACCGGATGGCTTTAAATTCGGCGTCGGGCAAGTTTTAGTATTGCCGGAACGCATGAAAGCTGATGGCGATTCGCTGATGCCAATCGGACCAGACGCGGTATTATAACTAGGGAAGCAACTATGACTATCAGACAGAATATGCTCGATGCCATTGCCGGAAAAACTCCGGCACAGCAGCCGTTTACCCTGGAAATGACT
>CAZITV010000140.1:0-6101 GCA_964542255.1 uncultured Victivallaceae bacterium | reverse complement strand
TGATATGCAGGGTGGTTTAAAAAGATAAACCCGTTCGGCGAACTGAACGGGTTTATTATAAAATATGAACGATTACTTACTTTTTAGCGGCTGCCGGTTTAGCGGTTGCTGCTGGAGCGGCTGCCGGTTTAGCGACTGCTGCTGGGGCGGCTGCCGGTTTAACTGCTGCTGGAGCGGCTGCCGGTTTAACTGCTGCTGGAGCGGTTGCCGGTGCTGCTGCTGGAGCGGCATCTTTTTTACCGGCATCCTTCTTGACTGGTTCATTAGGAACTATCAGGTCAAATTTATCTCTGGAGATGCCATCATCGGGGATGGTATTTTTGCCGAGAACGACGCCATTGAAAGTAATTACATTTTCTTTGATTTTTGCTCTGGCCAATTCTGCTGCCTGACGGGCTTTATCCTCTTCGGCTTTTTGCTTAATTTCGGAGCGGTTAATTTCTTCAGTCAGGCGATCAAGAGTTTTCTGATCCAGCGACTGAATTCCGACGGTGTTGAGCAAACGGTAGTATGACATATAATAGTTGCCGAGGGCTATAGTCCGGTCAATTTGAGTTTCGGCAGTTTCAAGTTCCATTCTATCTAGTTCCAATTTTGAGAGTGCGCCGCCTGAACCGAAGTTCTGCTGGGCAACTTTCAAATGGTCCTGATAGGCCTGCCAAACTTTGTCGTCAAGCTCAAAGCGTTCTTTCACTTCAACGACGTTAGCGTGAGCGATACGTACTTGTGACATAACGCCGATAGACATCGCGAGGGTACGCAGTGCAATTTCGTCAACTTCAGAATTAATGGCGCGGTATTTGGCAACCTGCTGCGGTAGTTTGAGCAGATTGTAGGCGGCGCGCACACCAATTTCCCACCAGCTTTGATTATAGAGGAATGAGTTATTATCATTGGTGAAATCAACAAACGCCTTGACGTTCGGGAACATCATCACAATAGTTTTTCGCGCTTCGGTGATGGTTACACTAGTCTGAATATCCAACTGGTACAACTCCGGGCGCTCCATCAAGGCAATTTTTTCCAGCAGATTAATATTCGGCAGCTTAATAACGTTGATGTTTTTCAGTGCCTGCGAATCAACTTTAATGTCATTTATCGGCAGGTAGCACATTAACGAACGCAATTCAATACAGGCATTTTCATAACTGCGGCGGTATTCAATTAAACGCTTTTCCAGACGGATGAAACGTTTGCGTTCATCCAGCAGACGCAACGGTGACAACGATTTCGATTCACTGACTTCGCTGAACACTTTTTCAATGGTTTTGCATTTTTCCAGTAATCGTTCGGTGGTTTCAATCGCATCTTGTGCCGCGGCTACCTTAAAGTAGGTTCTGACCACTTCCAAGGTTAAGTTCTGTGCGGCGCGGCGCTTTTGTTCCAAGGTGATTAACGCATTGTCTTCCGCCTGTGATGCATTGAGATAGGCCAGACCAAAGTCGAGCACACTCAAGGCCATTTCAACGCGGAACACGTTGACGTTATTATCAGTACTGCGGCTGGGTGGATAGGTTTGCGCGCCAGTTTGAATATTTTGGCTGCTCGAACCAGGAGTGCCGCTTCTGGCATTAAAATCGTTGGATACAGTCAAATCAGGCAGCATTCCCAGCATTTCTGCGGTTACTTTTTCCTGCGCGATACGCTCTTTAAGGTCAAATACCTTCAGATCAAGGTTTTGCTTAAGTGCGATTTCAATACACATCGGTAAAGTAAAAACCGTTCCCGGTTTGATAACTTTTTTGCTAATCTTTTCAAAATGCTCTTTGGCTCTGTCAACGCGCTGCTTTCTGTAATATTCCGAACTGTGACAACCAAAGAGTACCACCGCTACAGTAAAAATAGATAACACACGGAAAATTTTTTGCATGGCAGCCCCGTTCTTGTTTAGCTGTAAAATTTAACTACTAAGCAACCGGATTATTTCTTTTCAGTTCCGGCTGTTTTCTGCAGTACCCCTGCTTCCAATAATTTATCAATCAGATTCTGCATCGAATTAAATGCATTCAAGAATCCTTGCGGCGGCATAATTATCCGCTCACGGCAAACCGGCTGCGGTTCTTTTTTACCGTCAGCATCAGGCTGCAGCGTAACAAAATCAAATCTGACCATACCGCCAGCAAAGTGGATTTGTCCAATGCCATCAGCATAAATTTCTTCTTTAGCTTCCATTTAGGTTACCCCTTATTAGATGTTGTTAAATTAATGAATTATATATTTACTAATGCTTGCACAAAAATAACATTGCAAGATAAAAAATCAAACCCAATCTTCGCAATTTTCTTGCAATTCTTATTTATTTTTGATTTTTTTTCAAAACCAGCATTGACATATCGCTTTTTTATTGTATGTTAGTTAGTATTCGCTAACAATAATTTAAACAAGAGCAAGTATAAAATGATACTAAGTGTACGGCAGCGTGAGATAATAAATGCGGCGGTTGGTCTGATTGGCGAATCCGGGATTCAAAGTTTGACGATAAAGAACTTATCTGGTAAACTTGATATCAGTGAACCGGCATTGTATCGCCATTTTAACAGCAAGTTTGAAATATTGGACACGCTGCTTGATTATTTTAATGATGGTGCGGTGGCGGTATTAGAGTCAGAACAATTTTTAAATTTGCCACCTTTGGAGCGGATAGAATTTTTTATGTTTAGCCGGGTTGCTCAGGTAGAATCAGATCCGCCAGTGGCCAAGGTGATGTTTTCCGAGGAATTTTTTCAAGATGATGAACGTTTAGCGTCAAAGATGATTAAGATGATGCATTGTCATAAAAGTAGTCTGGGGGCGGCAATTGAGTTGGGTCAGCGCGAAGGGTCGATTCGCTGCGACATTGACGCGACAACGATTTTTCGTTTAATTTTTGGTCCATTGCGTTTAGTATTTAAACAGTGGGCGTTAAGTGGTTATAATTTTAATCTGCGTGCTGAAATTACAAAACTGTGGGAGGCAGAAAAAAAGATTTTAGCCGGTGATAATGTTACTAAGTCAAAGGGTTCCATACAAACACCTAAAACAAAATAGGAGTACGGGTTATGAGTATGTTTTGTTATCAATGTCAGGAAACCTGCAAAAATGCAGGTTGTACAATCAACGGAATGTGCGGCAAAAAGGGGGAAACAGCGAATTTTATGGATTTGCTGATTTACGCATTAAAAGGGGTGGCGCTTACGGTTGAAGCGTCCGGTGAACCGGTGTCACTGGAAGTCGGACGGTTTATTACCCAGGCGTTTTTTACCACCATTACCAATGCGAACTTCGATAATGACCGCATTACCGCGAACATTAAGCGTGCTTTGTCTATTCGCGATAGTTTGAAGCAGTGTTATGCGGCAAAAATGCCTGCAGTACAGCACGATGCGATGACTTGGAGCGGCAGCAGCAACGAAGAATTTACCGCTAAAAGTGTTTCAGTCGGAGTTTTATCAACAGAAAATGAGGATGTGCGTTCACTGCGTGAGTTGCTGGTGTACGGGATGAAGGGAATCTCCGCCTATGCCGACCATGCAGCAGTTCTGGGAAAAGAAGATAACACTATTTATCAATTTCTGGTTAAAGGATTGGCTTCAACCACAAAAGAGCTGGCGGTTGGAGATATGGTGGCACTCGTGCTGGAAGCCGGCAACGTTGCGGTAACGACGATGGCGCAACTTGATGCCGCCAATACCGGTGCTTACGGCCATCCGGAAATCACTAAAGTAAAAACCGGTGTCCGCAATAATCCCGGAATTCTTATTTCCGGTCATGACTTGCTGGATATGGATGAGTTGCTGAAGCAAACTGAAGGTACCGGCGTGGATATCTATACCCATAGCGAAATGCTGCCGGCCAATTACTATCCGAAATTCAAAAAGTACAGCCATCTGGCGGGCAATTACGGCAGTTCCTGGTGGCACCAAAATAAAGATTTCGAAACCTTCAACGGTCCGATTCTGATGACAACAAATTGTATTGTCCCGGTCAAAGATGCCTATCGGGAACGTTTGTTTACCACTGGCATGGCCGGATATCCCGGCGTTAAGCATATCGCCGACCGCATCCCGGGCAAAACCAAGGATTTTTCTGCAGTCATAGCTCTGGCTAAACAGTGCCCGCCGCCGACACAAATTGAAGACGGTGAAATTATCGGCGGATTTGGTCATAATCAGGTGCTGGCGCTGGCAGATAAAGTTATCGCCGCGGTAAAATCTGGTGCAATCAAACGTTTTGTGGTTATGGCTGGATGCGATGGACGTCAGGCGGATCGTCATTACTTCACCGAAGTCGCAGAAAAGCTGCCGCAAGACGCGGTTATTCTCACCGCAGGATGCGCTAAATACCGCTATAATAAGCTGAATTTAGGCGATATCGGCGGTATTCCCCGCGTGCTCGATGCAGGACAATGCAATGACTGCTATTCACTGGCGGTGATCGCCCTCAAGCTTAAGGAAGCTTTCGGGTTGAGTGATATCAACCAACTGCCGATCTCGTTCGATGTGGCATGGTATGAACAAAAGGCCGTGGCAGTGCTGTTGGCATTGCTGGCGCTGGGCGTCAAGGGTATTCGCCTAGGCCCGACTTTGCCGGCGTTTCTGTCGCCCAATGTCGCCAAAGTTCTCGTTGAGAATTTTGACATCAAAGTCACCACTGATGCCGATAGTGATGTGTTGGCGATGATGGCAGGCAAATAAACATCTGCGGTTATTTTTTGGACGGTGCCGTTTTTCGGTGCCGTCCTTTTTTTATGAATGCTCATTGGTACAAGAACAAATTAATGACGATATTGATGAATGCGGTTTGTATATGCGTATCGTGATGATAAATTCTATTAATGCTTTATGAGTTTCGCAACGTCGAACCGTAACTGGAGAACAAATCATGATTAGCTTATGTCCGATTGCTATCGCGGTGGGATGCGTAAAATGTCCAATGTTAAAGATTTGTCCGCTAAAATCGCTTATCGGCGATTACAAAAAAATGGGAACAATCAAACAGAACAAAGGCAAAGACGATAAAAAATAGTCGTCAGCAGTTATCAGGTAATCTGCCAAATTCTTTTTTGTACAATTTTAGGGCGGTGCGGTTAACATCTTGCCAAAACTTGGCGTTATCTACTAGCCCGGCGCTGATGCTGCCGCCGGAATATTCCCGGATGAAACGCAGTTTGTCGTGCTGGGTTAGACCAATATCCATAGCGGAAAACCATAATCCCGCCACGTCCTTTACTAGCCACCGGTATGGAGTCTTGCTGCGGATTTGTGCCCGGTGCAGGTCTATCAGGGAGGCAGTCAGATTGTTCGCGGTTAGTTGCTCAATGCCGCCGCGGATGTCAAGGAGAAAATGGCAAATATAAAAATCCCGGTGATTAATGCCGTTGGTGTGCATTATCCTGGCACTTTTTGCCAATAATTTTATCAACGCAAATTTAATCGCAGCTGCTGGAGGCTGTTGCCGCCAATTCCGGCAATAATCTTCCAGACTTATGGCCGGATTTAGGTCTTCGGTGATAATAAATGAATCTTGTGTTGCCGGATTGAGTCCGCGTGAACCGTAGGCGCAGACTGTCATTGTGGCGACACCGAGTGATTTTAGTTTGTTAATTGCCGCCCATTCATTGCCGGCGCCGAGAACGGTGCTTTTACATTGCAGGAGATTTTTAAATATTTCCTTCCAGCCGACGCCGTGATGCACTTTGGCAAAATAAGATTTACCATTCAAGCTAAAACGGAAGGTATGGCGGGCCTTCACATGGCGAAAAGTTTCGCCACTGAGCTTGTCCGCCTCGGCAAAAGGATCATTCCCATTCCATAACCGGCTGAAGTTCTCATCTAAAAAAAGTTCATTCATAGCGGTTTCTTTTTAAATGCGATACACTTCTGGTGTCCCATTTTTCCTGTGGCGATTACCGTAAATTGGCTTATAACACTTTCCGGCATATTTTTAAATTGTTTTTCCCGGGTGATGAATACCGTATTCGCCGGCATCGCGGCCAGCGCCGCTTCACCGGTTAAAATTATGAAACGCGGCCTGATTGGCGGGAATTGTTTACTATTAGGCGGCAAACTGTCCAGAATCGCTTGACTTAAGGCGGCGACCAAACGCTCTAAGGAGCCTGACTT
>CAZITV010000139.1:1369-6141 GCA_964542255.1 uncultured Victivallaceae bacterium | reverse complement strand
CAACCACGGCTTTGCATTAATATGCCTAGCGTTCACTAAAATTGCCAATTAATAATGTCTTAAATTTCCGTGTTGTCAGTCTATTCAGTGGTTAAATATTCTCGGGCTTTCCTAGGTTTACGTGCTTCACTTCCTCATTTGTGGTTAAAGCTATTCTTCATCATTTTCGTCTGGGATGTCCTCGGCAGGTAATGGTGCTTCGGTTTCCGGGATAGGTATATCGCCGAGATAGCGTTCAAAGAATCGAGCGGCGAGGGGAGCACAGGTCTTACCCCCGGATTCGCCGTTTTCAACCAGAATTGCCATTGCATAAGTCCGCTTGAGATATGTGCCGAAACAGATAAACCAGGTATTTTTGCGGCGGTTTTTACTGCTGCCAACTTCGGCAGTGCCGGTTTTGCCATAAAGCTGAATGATGTTACTGCGGGCATTTTTACCGCTGCCGGTACCGGATTGGACAACTTGCCGCATCCCCTCTTTGACGATGGCGAGATGGTCTGCCGAGACGTTAAGCTGGCGGACGCGTTTGGGCTGAGTGGCGAACATAATATTT
The DNA here is from genome assembly GCA_964542255.1 of uncultured Victivallaceae bacterium. Classification (GTDB taxonomy): domain Bacteria; phylum Verrucomicrobiota; class Lentisphaeria; order Victivallales; family Victivallaceae; genus CAYMSF01. Next base: position 5,588 of record CAZITV010000139.1, on the reverse strand, counting down.
CCGAATTGGTCGCGAACTTCTTTTAAAATATAGGGTTGATAGAGAGAACCGCCGTTGGCGATGGCGGCGCAGTAATTAGCCGCCTGCAGCGGGGTAATGCTGATGATGCCTTGTCCAATTGAAAGCAGAGCCGTGTCATATTTATTCCAATGCTGCTGAAATATTTTTTCTTTTTGAGCTGCACTGGGTAAGATGCCTCTGTTTTCCGGCAGCCCAAATTCTGTAGGGGAACCAATGCCCGCCGATTTCAACACGTCAACAATATTGTCAAGACCGGCGATAAGACCATTTTCGATAAAGTAATCGTTACAAGAGTGTTCGATTGCACCAGTCATTGCTAATGGGCCGTGTCCAGCATTATTGGCGCACCGTATTTTGCTGTTTCCTATCGGGGTGGCGCCGTCACATTCAACTTGTTTATTGGTGGATACACCGCAATTTAAAATAGCCATAGCGATTAGCGGTTTTATAATTGAACCGGGGGTATAGACACCGTCAGCGGCACGGTTTAGCATCGGATTAACCGGGTCGGAATAGAGCTGGCGCAGGTATTCAACCGATAAACGCGGAGAAAAGTTTTTCAGGTCAAATGCCGGTGCTGATGCCATTGCCAGAATTGCGCCGGAATCGGCATCAAGCAGCACAATTGCACCGCGGTAACCGCGTAAAACTGATTCGGCAGTGGTTTGCGCTTTGGAGTCAATGGTTAATATCACATTATTGCCGTCTATCGGTTTGATGGCTTCAAGAGTTTTGAAAACATAGCCGCGGTGGTCAACCTGGACTAATTTACCGCCTGGAACCCCGCGCATACCGCGTACGCCCGGACTGTTAATCTCATCAAAACTGTCATAACGTTGTTCTGCACCACTTTTGCCGACTAAATCCGGGATATAATAGGAATAATCAGTACGGTCTTCGGCTTTGCCCGGGTCTTCGTGACGGGTAAATCCAATGATATGCGCGGCGGCAGTGCCGCCAGGATATAATCTGCTGGAACGCATTTCAATTCCCACACCCTTAAAATTGGCAGAAATTTCGTGCAGTATGGCCATTTCATCGCGGGAGAGGTCTTTAAAGACCGGCAAAGGCAATCCCGGCCGCAAATTAATATGACGAACGATCATTTCCTTGTTGATGCTTACCGGGCGTTTTATTTCGCCAGCCATATATTTGGCGATAGTAATAACATTGTCAATGGTTTTTTGCCGTGTGGACTGCCGCATTTCTTCAAGATAAAAGTTGAGGTCGAATGCCGGAATATTATCTGCCAAAATTTTCATATCCGACGAAAAAATTTTGCCGCGCAGGGCGGGTTCGCGGATTCTTCTTCCTGACTGCCGTGAAAGTTTTTCCTGGTGAGCATCGCCGCGGCGGATTTGCTCATCCCACAGGTTAAAAACCAGAATGCCGCATCCGGTCAGCAGAATCAGACTAAAAATCAGCACGCGTGGAACCGCAGAAGAGAGATCAATTTTCATGAATTTAATTCCGGTGTATCAACTGATTTTTCGCATCTAAGTAGCTTGGTAAATTTAATCGGCGGCACATAAAATCGCCAAAAAAAATTGTCATCGGGAGTAACAAACCGGCAAAAACCATCGAACATAATATTAGCGGCAGCCACTCAAGAACTAAAAATAACCCTATGCCGTTCTCCGCAATCTTAGCTAAAATCTGCGGTAAAATGACAATAAATGCTGCGATTGCGCCAGGAATAGCATTGCCTATCAACGGTTTTACCTGGTGGTAAAACAGCCAGTACACCGCAAAACCGCTAACCAGCAGCAATATCAATGGTGTAATCAGTAAATTCTGACCGTATAGCGCATCGATAATCAATCCGCCGCATACTGCAGAAAATATGCCGCGCTGCCATCCGAAACTAATGGTAATATAAAAAACTATTACTGCCATAAACGGAATCGAAATGCCAAAACCGCCAAGCAAAACTTGAGTCAAGGCAGTTATAAATATTAACATAAACAAGTAAACGGCAATCATCGAGATTTTCCTATTTTTTAACTGCAACAACCACAAAACGCACCGTATCCATATTCACTGCCGGCTTCACTTTGGCGGACAAATAAAGGCAATTGCTGAATAGAGAACCTGAATACTGAATATCGGTTAGAGAACCTAAATATATTCCCGCCGGGATTTGTTCCCTCGCTCCTGCGGTAAGCACCGGTTCCCCCGGATTATAACTCTTGTTCGCGGAAAGATAAGCAATATTAGCCAAACCGTCACCAATAGTTCCTTCTCCGGCATTAAGAAAACCAAATGAGCCGGAGCGCGGCAGGGTGGCGGCAATTTTGGTGCCGGGATTAACAATGGTGCCGACATCGGCGGTGTAGCGTGACAGATTACGCACCACTCCAATCGCCACGGCTTCGCGGTTGTGTTCATCAATACCTGCAGCCAGTACAATCGCACCCTTAGCGATACCATGATAACTGCCTTTGTTGATGGTAAAACTTTCCTGCCATGCTTGAGGATTGCGCAGCATTACTTCGGCAATGATAAAGTCATAGCCGCGGCGCGGCTGCAGACGGAAGATTTTACGTAACTCCTCGTTATCAATGGCCAGTTCGGCATTGGTGGCAGATTTTGCTGCCAGTAACTGATTGTCGCGCATCAACTGTTCAACTTTGGCAGCCAGCGTATATTTATCATGGAGTAATAAGCTTTTATCTGAAAGCGAATGTTTTAAATCGGACGGGACTGTCAAATAAGGATAAAAAAAATCATTAACTGTGCGCAGGAAAGCCAGCCGCAGTGACTGGAACAGCGATGTCCCTACCAAAATCAGCAAAGCCAAAGCCAGCAGCAAGTAGATGATTTTTTCAAAACGTCTGTTTTTTGACCAGGGCATTTAATAAATTTTATCCAATTTATGTTTAATTGCAGTCAATTCAATATCGGCTTCATCTAGTAAGTGGCGAATTAATTCCGCAACCGGAAAGATATTTTTGGTTAATCCGACGGATTGCCCGGCCATTAATGAGCCGAATTCGACATCGCCGTCGATTGCGGCGCGGCGCAGTGCCCCAACCCAATACTTCTCGACTTCAGCTTGTGCTTGTTCACGATGAATTTCGCCGGAATTGAGCTGTTCAAGCAGCTGCAGCTGCAGTTTGCCAAAGTTCTGCAGCCCTTTATTGCGCAGCGAACGTACCGCGACCACGGGGAGTTTTGAATCATACTGCGGGGTTGATACCGCATCCCGAGCTTCTGCCCGGATAAACGCATCTTTAAATTTTTCGTGGACATTGCACTCTTCGGTCATCACGAATCTGGTGCCCATTTGAACTCCGGCAGCCCCCATCAGCATTACGTGTGCAATCATTTTTCCGGTAGCAATACCCCCGGCGACGAACACCGGTATTGTGTCGCAAACGTGAAATAATACCTGCTGCAATAAAATCATGGCAGAAACATGACCAATGTGTCCGCCGGCTTCACTGCCTTCGAGGATAATTGCATCTGCGCCAAAGCGGATCATCCGCTCGGCGATGGATAAAGTTGAGGCAAAACACATCACTTTTGCCCCGGTTTCTTTTGCAATGGTAATTTCCTTTTCCTTCGGGAAACTTCCCGCAAACACAATATACGGCATCTGCATCTCTTTCAGCATCGCCAATTGGTCACGGTATGCCGGAGCGATGGTGATAAGGTTGATTGCAAATGGCTTATTAGTTAGTTGGCGTGTCGCCAAAATTTGCTGGCGCAGTATTTCTGCCGGGGCGTTACCACCGGCGAGAGAGGCGAAGCAACCGTTGTTGCATACTGCTGCAACTAAACCTGGTTCTGATACCCACGTCATTGCTCCGCAAATTAACGGGTACTGACAATTTAAAAATTGACTGCCGCGCGACATTAATGCGGCGATAGCTTTACGTTCACTCATAATTGATTCCTTCACAAGGCGCTAATCCTAGATTATTTAATGTTACTCAACCACTGGCGGTGCCGTGATAAAATTGATTATTTACTTCTGTACCGGGCATTGTAATTTTTGACGTTAACAGCTACATACAATACAGGCTCAACGGTGATTTTGCAATTTTTTGATGTGGCAGAAATATAAAAGCTGCGCTGTGCCAAGCGGTCAGCCATAGATAAGGGCGATTAGAAATTTGGCACTATCTTAAAAATAGTATTTTTTATATCCAGTTAAATATGTTGTTTGACGATATTGCTACTGGTGTTATATTCT
>CAZITV010000139.1:0-1269 GCA_964542255.1 uncultured Victivallaceae bacterium | reverse complement strand
TGGTTGAAAAAAAATGCAACCTCACAAAGGGTACTCCCGGAAACATGGCATTTTGTACCACCAGCAAAGATACGTTTGGTTGATGTCAGAAACTTTGACGAATTAGAGAAGCATGCTGACGCCTGGCAAAATCTATTTATACAAACAACGGCGCAATCACCGGTGCTGGCATATCCATGGGTGAGTGCTTTTTTTAAGCATAAAACATCTATCAATGAACGCTGGCTTTGTCTGTTCGCCTATGAAAGCGGCCAATTGGTTGGCGTTTTACCATTAATTGCGAGCTATTCTTACCGTTTGCCGCTGGTATCACCGCTGTTGTTTAAACTCCCCTATGATGTTCTGCATACCCGGTCGACCGATGGCTTGACTTTGCCGGGACGTGAGGATATACTGAGCGTGTTTTTCGATTATCTCGCCGCGATTCCTTCCGCATATCCAGTGCTAAGTTTTAAATATCTTCAGGAAAATTCGCCAACTGTACTATATTTTTCCCGAGGTAAAAATAAAATGACTGTGGTAAAACAGCTGGTTGGGTATGAAGATCTTATGCCACTGCCTGACAGTGCCGCGAAATACAACGAAAGTTTTTCGCAAAATTTTCGCAAATATTTTAAAAGCAATACCAAAAAATTAAACGAATTTGGTGAGGCTAAATTCATCATTGACGACAAAAGCTCTTCGCCATCGGAAAATACTAATAAATTTCTGAATGTCGAAGATAAAAACTGGAAGGGCAGGCGTTCAAGTTCGCTGAAATCAAACCCTTCAGATTCAGCTTTGTTTACTGACGCTGCAGAAAAATTTGACAAATACGGTATGATGCAGTTTAATTTTCTCGAAATCAACGGTAAAGTCATTGCTGCGCAATATGCGATACGCTCAAACCGCACCTTATATCTGCCGAAAATAGGTTGCGACGAAGATTACCTGAGCTGTTCACCCGGTAATTTGCTGTTATATCGCGTAATTGAGTCTGCCTGTGATTCCGGCAATTTTGACGACTTGAATCTTATGTCGGATTCAGCCTGGCATGCAAGATGGAATGTTAAACCAAGACCGTTTTATAATCTGCTGGTTTTCCCCAACAAAATGGTTATATCAACACTGCTGCGCAATATTATCCAATTAGTATTAAACAGAAGAATGCGTAAACTGCACACCGCTCGCAATGCGAATACGAATTAATACCAATTCGCTTTCATTGATAGACTCTCGATTGATCTTCGGCGCCGATTTTTGCCATAAATCCTCGTCCGATATTTATAT
>CAZITV010000138.1:0-6146 GCA_964542255.1 uncultured Victivallaceae bacterium | reverse complement strand
TAACTGCTGCAACAGTTGCGAATATCCTGTTGCCAACACTGCCAGATCCGGTTCCACTTGAAGAGGCCGTGCTTTTTGCTTTCGACGACCGTGCTTTTCCATTCCGCTCGTTTTTAGAAGTGCATCTCAATGGCGGTCGCGGGTCTATTGTCCTGCCGGCAGGCCAGCCCGGATCTCACGATGAGCACCTTCACTATTACGGAACGACTATTAAAATCGCCGATACATTTCACATGTGGTATCAGGGTAACTGCGGAGATAGGAGCGAATGGGGCAATCGCGAATGCAAAGTATATCGGATGTGCTATGCCACCAGTCGCGACGGCAGGGCATGGGAAAAACCTGATCTTGGCTTGACAGAGTTCAACGGCTCTAAACACAATAACATTGTGGAATTCCCTGCCATGGATGAACAATTGTCCGGGGCTGTAATCCTGCACGAGCCGGAAGATCCCGATCCTGCACGTCGATTCAAAATGATTTTTGAAGGTGTCTCGTCCGATCCTGAACTTCGCAAACGCTTAGGCAGCCCCATTTACTGGGGTGCCGCCTTCAGTCCAGATGGAATTCGCTGGACTCTTTCACCCCATAACCCGTTGGGAACTTGTCTCGAAATGTCGGGAATCACCAAGCACCGTGAAATTTATTATTTGAACGGGCAGCAGCCTTCCTGGCCACACACAAAGAACAAAATCCGCTGCCTTTGCACATTTGCCTCATCGGATTTCGACCACTGGTCCCCCGTGTCTGCGATGGGGCTCAATATTGCCTCATCCGATCTTTCCGGACCCTCGAACATTGAAGATGTAAATCATGAAAGAGAAGTGCATTTGGGCGCTGCCATGTGGAACCGGGGCAATGTCATTCTGGGCATTTACGGCATATGGAACGGACACAACTCACGCGACCGGCGCTTCGTCAGTATGGACTTAGGTTTGGCGATCTCCCATGACTCCTTGCACTTTCATGAACCGATTCCTGGATTTGTTTTTATCAATGCACGCGAGGCGGAAGGGAACGTTTTGGGTTTTGCCCCGGCACTTTCCCAGGGACAAGGCATGATTAACCATGGGGATCGAACGATGTACTGGTACTCGTGCTGGCGCAGCTTTGAAGGAGCTGGAGTTTTCATGAATTCTTGGCCGCGTGACCGCTTTGGCTCTCTGAGCGCGTTTCGCCCGTTCAATAATGGTCCGGGTTGCCTCGACAGCGGAGCGCGTCAGCCGCATCGCGTTATCACATGTCCAATCCAGATTACTGACGGGGAAGCGAATGTGTACGTAAATGTCGACGGCCTTGGGGAGCACACCAGTCTGCGGATCAGCTTGGTAGATGAAGGATTCAGACCTGTCCACGGTTGTAGCGATGCTGATGCCGCAATCGTTACGCAAAACGGACTGCGCGTCCCGGTGCTTTGGAAAGGGACAGCAACTCTGATGAAAAAACATGGCCGTGTTCGTCTGGATATTCAATTCGATGGAATTCGTCCCGAAGACGCCAGGCTGTATACGGCATATATTGCAAATAAGCAATAGGCAGAAAGTTACAAGGGGAGAGAGATTTAAGAAGTGATTTGCAGAGAGAAAATTAGTTGGAGTTCACAACTTTAGCGTGTCTTTCTAACAGTTTTTATATAAGCGCCTTAAAAATAAAATTGACATAAGAGGTACCATGTCCAAGCTCACAGTCAACGAAATGATCACAGAACTTTGCAAGTTTGACACTCCATCGGTCACAAATGTCGTGGCCACATATCCAACCCATCCATTCTGCCTGGGTCTCTACAACCCATGGAGCGAAAACTGGTACACCGACCAAACTTTACACTGCATGTACCCGGATCTCGGTCCGCGCTGTGGCTATGCTGTCACCTGCGTCTTCGGCCTGCCCTCCCCAGGTTACACGCGGTTGAGCTTCATGGATGTACTGGATGCGCTGGAAGCCATGCCGAAGCCGACTGTACTTGTCATGCAGCAGAAGTTCCCGCCTGAGATCGCGGGAAAGGTCGGTCTCGCCGGTGGCAACATGGTTTCGGCAATGAAGGCCATCGGTTGCGTCGGTCTGATTTCCAACGGGCCTTCACGCGATGTGGATGAAGTACGGCCAATGAAATTCCAGTACATGCTCACAGGCATTACTCCTGGACATGGCGACATGGCTGTTCATTCCGTCAATGCCCCTGTGTCGGTATGCGGCATGGATGTCGCGCCTGGTGAATTGATCCACATGGACGAGAACGGCGCGTGCAAGTTTCCTGCAGACAAGCTCGAATTAATCCTTGACCTTTCCGTCAAACTTCGCGCTGAAGAAAATGAGCGTATTGGCCGTCTGCAAAAGGCAAAATCGGCGGCAGAACTGCGCGCCATCTTTGGCGGACATTCATACGCAGCAAAGAAAAAATAATTGAAAGGTATCGATCATGAGCCGTAATACGATGTCTATGTCATACGTCTGTCTCCTGCTTGCATTGCTGGTTTGCTCTTCCGTTGCTCTGGCGGAAGTGAAAGTCAAAGATACCGGCTACACAGAGTTTAAGAGCGTCGGCGTGATGTGTGTTGTACGTGAAATCACGGTGGACACCGGACGACGTATCTTCGCGTTCAGGTGCAACGGGGCATCCATCGGTATGCCGCTGCCGGTTCAGATGAACTGGAAAATGAACGAACTCTGCACCGTTTGGGTCAACGATGAACGTTATTTTGAATATACCGGCAGGGCGCTGAAAAAAGGCTTTGAGGAGAAAACAAAACTCACGGTCACAGCGAATGCAAATGTGGCAAGGATTGAGGCAATTCAGCATGGAGTGCAGGCGAAAGTGACACTTCTTATGACTTTGCACGAGGGCGATGATAAGGTTTTACTCACGGTAAAAGTTGATCCGTACCAACCACTGAAGCAGACACGCATCGCCCTGGAATGCTTCCCCAGCACTGATGAGCCCAAAAATAAACTGACCCGCGCCATTGGCACGGTACGACGGACAGAGGTGCTGAATCAAGGACAAAAAGCGTTTGTTGTCAAGCTGGAAAAGGATGAACGGTGGGCATTCCTTCATGATGCTGTATTCGACCTCGGCACCCCAGTCAGCGAAACCAGAAAAGCCGGTGGAGGTTGCGCGCTATTCTATAATCCGGCAGAGGTGAAGACGGCTGAAGTGGCAATGTCTTATTTTCATTCTGATGTTCACTTAACATACGGTCCGGAGATAAAGGAGATGCACCTGCTCATCTATGACTTTTCGTTTGAGAAATCAAACCGCGACGCGCTGGAATACCTGAAATCTCTCGAAGCTAAAAATGTTTCTACTGATATGCCTGCCGGTTCATGAATATATAGTAGTAACTGGTGGCACTGTGATGAATATTGTGATAGTTAATGAGTGCAAAGCGGTAATAAAATTATGTCCTTAAAAAGAATATAGCGGCAGGGATATTACAAGAATATAATTAACAATAAGTAAAATGGCTGATTGGAAACCCGGAAAAATTGAGCGGGATGTAATCGGCACAAGGGAAAAAATGACAGAAGAAAGAATAGTTGATCAGAATTTAATAACCACCCGGATTATTGAAAACAAGCCCAGACATAATGTCATTTATTCGGCGGCAACAGGAAATGACGGTAAGATTTATCTTGGTTTAAGCGCTGAAATGGATGCGCCGGGAAGTTTTGCTCAACTTATCAGCTATGATCCGGAAGCAGACCGGTTTGAAGACATTGCGGACCTTGAGAAAATCATCAAACAACCTGAAAACAGTCCGAGGCATCCGCATTCCAAGATTCATACTTCCATCTGTATCGGAAACGGCGGAAAAGTGTATGCCGCGACACACATGACGGCGCCGCCGGCAGACGAGGACTTTTACCATTACTGGCATGTGTACAATGACCCGGCCAGATGTTTCCCGGGTTCCCGTCTTATCATCTATGATCCTGTTAAAAAAAGCATAGAGGATTTCGGCACTATCGCCCAAAAAGGCGGATGCCGCTGGTTAACCTGTAACCCGGACCGGGATGAACTCTATCTGACCAGTTTTTTGACGGCACACTTCTTCGTGGTGAAACTGAAAACAGGTGAAGTAAAAGATCTGGGGCGTATTTCACAATATGATTTTATGGGTCCGTGCTACAGTGCCAGCGGTTATGCATACACGACCGACTGCAATGGTTTCCTGCTCCGTTATTCTCCCGAAAAAGAAACTATTGATAAGTTGCCGCTCAAGATACCGAATGCCCCATGGCGCAACAGCGATGGCAACGGCGTGTTTCATTTTGTGCCTGGACCGGACAAGGTAAAACTATATGGTGTAAGCGCCATCGGACAACGTGTATTTGAATTTGACCCGACGGTCGGGGCGTATGGTCAGATACGGGATTACGGCACTCTATATGATGAGGACAAAATGGGTGAGTATCCGGTTAACATTCCTTTGCCCCGTACTATGACCGTAGGACAGGATGGAAAAATATACATCGGCACCAAAAACTACGTCTCCGGAAAAGCCGGCGCACATATTGCCAGTATTGACATCGCCAGTGGCGAAAAAACATATTATGGCGTCATGCAGGTGGATGGATTCGCGCAGATCAACACTCCCGTGGCGTCAACGGTCGGGCTTGATGGAAATGTCTATTTCACGGCTGAACAACCCGGGAAGAATTCGCCTCTGCAGCTTATCGTTTTCAATCCTGCCGGAATTAAAAAGAAATTGCCGGAATCATATAAGACACGCTATCAGATTACGCAAGCCGAACAGCCCAAGCCGTTTGAATATTCCTACCACTATCCGTCCAGAGAACACAATTCCATCTTCGTCACACACGGAAATTTCTTTGCCCAGGAGCTGGGGCTTTGCGGCAGAACGCCGCACATTCCGCGCAATGAGTGTGCCGTGACTGCGCTTGTAATGGGAAATGGCGGAACACTTTTCGGTGCGACGTCCGGGAGTAAATCACATTTGTTCACCTACCTGCCACTAACCAAAAGGTTTATACCGTTGAATACGTTTGGAGGAGGTAAGTCGCGGTGCCGTAATATTGTTGCAGACGGACAAGGCAGGATCTATATGGGCACCATGGGCTATGGCAAAGATTGTACGGAGGGGCATTTATATCTGTACAATGCTCCTGAAAATGAACTTGTTCTCAGCAGCCTGGACGACAGAGACAAGGGCGAGTTCACCCTCCTTTTCAAGCAGGCGCATTTAATTTCAGCTGAACTTGCAACCATTGATGATCTTGGCGCACCGGTACCTGAAGAAGGCATTTTGGCAATGACCATCGACAAAGCAAGGAATCATATTTACGGCTTAACTTACCCCGGTGGCAAATTTTTCATTTATGATATTGCAAACAGAAAAACAACCATCAAAAATATTTATGACGATCATATCGGAAAGAAGAATAACATTTCACGGGCAATGATCTGTGCCGGTGGCAATGTATATTTTTCAGGCCGTTACGGATGTATAATCAAATATTGTCCGGATGAAGATACATTCAGGGCAACAACAATGAAAATACCGGTCGGCGCCGGACGCGAATACCTGAATAGCATCAGTGCGCTAACCATGGCTGATGATGGAATGATTTACGGCGGAACGTACGCCGACGGTTATCTGTTCATGTTTGACCCGGCGTCGGAGAAACTTGTAAACATCGGCAAGCCTTCCATCGAAAGTCATATCAGAGGAATTACCGTCGGGCACGACGGGATAATCTGGGGGCTTTGCGGAACTGATGACGAATTGGTGCATTTGTTCCGATATGATCCGTCCGACAGGACTCTGGAAGATTCAGGTATGGTCAGGGCAAAAATGCCCAAAACCTGGATAATGCATAAAGCTGATGCGTTGATAACCGGAGCCGACGGTGAATTATATATCGGCGAGAGTGATGCCATATCACATCTATTTATTTATTATCCGCCACTCAAAAAGAAAAATAATGATATTCACTAACCCAAGGAGTTGTATGAAAACAGTACCGATTCGTTTCGCCATGTACGGAATTTTTGCTGTCATGATTGGAGCATCAATAGGTGACACGCTCTATGCCGCGGAAAAAAAAATACTGAAAAAAGAACAGTTGCCGGTTGAACGGGCGCTGGTCAAAGATGGTCAGTCAGCTTATGGGATATATTATGA
>CAZITV010000137.1:0-6194 GCA_964542255.1 uncultured Victivallaceae bacterium | reverse complement strand
ACGAGCAAGACATTTTTGATGGCTGGAATCGCAATGGCGGGAATTTTTTCTTCGATGGCAGAAGATCAGGCGGCGGGTGCCAACATTAACGCGGCAGTGCTTACATCAAAAGAGAGCCAGACAGCTTACCCGGCATTGTCTGACGATTTGATTAATGTTAATTCTCCGGCGCTGTCCAAGGTTACTCATGACGGTTTTAAACAACACGAAAGCTTTGCCACAGCTGCGTTAAATAATGGTAAAAATGATGAAATTACCTTTGACTTGGATGGAAAATGGAGCACCACATTTGAATTAGACATCACGAAAGCGCCGAAAGGCTACACTATTTCTGAAATCATCACCAGTGCCGGATGGGCACCGAACCGCGCATGCCAGAAATATGAATTGCTGGTTTCAAAAGTTTCAGCCCCGGATAAATTTATTTCTCTGGGAGTATTTGAAGCTGATGCGGCGAATACCCTGGCTACTCAATTAAAATTGACCGGCAAAGATAATGTAATCGCGACGAATGTAGCAGCGGTAAAATTTAATTTTTTGATTCTGGCATCCTCAGTTGGCGGTGCGTGTGAAACCACCTACCGCGAAATTGATATTATCGGCACCCCAAGTGATAAATAAATCCAGGCGTACAATATTAGCAGCTTGCGGAAAACTATTTTCACTAGCAACTGCCGCGATTATTACATCTGCATTATTTATGATAAATACCCCGATTCAAGCTGCTGCGGAAAATGCTGCCGGCACAATTGCGGTAGTTGATGTCGCTTTGGACAATCCGCTTATTCAGATTACTGACTGCGCCCGCGCAGTCAGGTCACCGAATAAGTTAACGATGGACCGCTATATTAAAGCTGAAGGTGGTTTTCAGCACGATAACCCCGGCGCCAGAATTAGTTTTCGGACAGATGCAAAAACAATAACCGCAAAACTGAAATTTACCCCGCTGCATACCCGGATGGACGCGGTAAACTCGACTGGGTTTTATACCGTTGACGGTAAAATTGCCGGCTCATTTCAGCGTGATTCTAAATCCGCTGAAATCACTATCGCGCTGCCGCAAAATGAAAGCGGTTCCGCACGCGATTACGCGCTGATAATGCCATTCGGCGATTCGGTTGAATTAACCGGATTATCACTGAGCGGTGGAAAACTTTTTGCGCCGGCGGCGCGTCCGCAGTTTAAATACATTGCCTACGGCGATTCCATCACTCACGGTTTCAGGGCAGAAAACATTACCAAAACCTACCCGTTTATGGTGGGCGAAAAATTGCGGTGGCAAGTAGTAAATATGGGATTTGGTTCACGCACTGCGGTAGCATCTGACGGTGATGCTATTGCTGCATGCGGTGGCAATCTTATTTCAATTTTGATTGGGTTTAACGATTTTTACGGCAATAAAACGCTGGCAACTTATGCTCAGGATATTAAGGGGATGATTCGTAATATCCGCAAACAACAGCCTGAGACACCGATATTTCTAATAACTCCACTGTGGTCATCGGAACCCGCATGGGCAGCCGGCAAAATTGGTTTAAAACTTGACGATTACCGCAAAACAGCAAGTCAGGTTGCGGCTGAAGCAAATGACAAGCATTTATATTTGGTTGATGGACTTTCGCTAATGGATAATAAGCTGGAATTGACCACTGACGGCATTCACCCCAATGATAAGGGATTTGCTCAAATCGCCGAACGGCTTACCGCTAAATTTAATGATTTAACGGCAAAACAGCCGCCAACCGCCAACTGCCGATTTATCCAGAATATTAAAATTGGACAAAAACAGACCGTCATCACTTACGGCACCAGTCTTACTGCCGGAGGAGCATGGGTAGGCGAGCTTAACCGCGATATTAATATGAAATATCCGGGATTGTTAAAGTTAATCAACAGCGGCGAAGGCGCAAAATGCTCGATATGGGGACTGGAAAATCTCAAGGAACGCGTGCTTGACAAGAAACCGGATACCGTCTTTATTGAGTTTTCGGTAAATGATGCATATACCCCATATCAAATGACACCGGCAGACTGCAAAAAAAATCTGGATACAATGCTCGACCGCATTAAACTGGCTTACCCAAATTGCGAAATTATCCTGATGGTAATGAATCCAATGGTTGACCGGCACGCTGCGCTTAGGCCGAAGTTGGAAGAATTCAATGATATTTACCGGAATACCGCAAAAGAAAAGAACCTGCTGTTGATTGACCATTATCCAGCATGGCTCGCAGTTCTCAATTCAGACCGCAAAGCTTTCGACCAGCTTGTCCCTGACGGCGCTCACCCAAATCTGGACGGATGCCGTCAAATCATAGTTCCCAATATTATCAAGGCCATTGGCGAATAAATTCAGCAGGTTACGGCAGGTTTAATAAAATCGGGCACGATACCGAACGGTCATTTACCGCCGGATAAATTGCCGAAGATAGCAGCAGCGTAGCATTCCGGATCAAAAAGTTGCAGGTCTTCGGGTCTTTCGCCGAGTCCGACGAAGAATACTGGGAAACCGAATTCCTGCTGGATAGCGACCGCCATACCGCCCTTGCCGGTGCCGTCGAGTTTAGTCAGCACCAGTCCGGTAATACCGGCAGCTTTGGAAAATTCGCGGGCTTGATTAATGGCATTGGCGCCGAGGCTGGCGTCAACTGTGAGCCAGGTTTCATGCGGCGCTTCAGGATAAACTTTGGCGACAGTGCGGCGCAGCTTGGCGAGTTCATCCATTAAACCTTTTTTGGTATGCTGGCGGCCGGCAGTGTCAATGATTAGAATATCCATATTGCGCGACAATGCTGCCTGAGTTGCATCAAAAGCAACACTGGCAGGATCAGCATTCGGCGTTGCTGAAACTATTTGGCATCCGGAGCGTTCGCTCCAGAGCTTTAATTGATCCACCGCTGCGGCACGGAATGTATCGCAAGCGGCGAGTAGAACTTTTTTCCCATCATTTTGCCACAACCACGCCATTTTTCCTGCGGTGGTGGTTTTGCCGCTGCCGTTAACCCCGATCAGCAGGATAACCGTTGGAGCATTAGCGGAAGCAAAATTGATATCACGGCGGTTGCGGTTCAAAATAGTAACCACATCGCGGTGAGCGGTATCAAAAATATCTGCTGAAGTCTTTATCTGTCCGCACTCATAACGCTCTTTAATATCAGTGACGATTTTTTTGCTGGCGGTTACGCCGAAATCAGCGGCGATGAGGATATTTTCGAGTTCGTTAAATGTTGATGCGTCCCAGGCTTTCTCGCCGGTGAAGATTGCGGCAAGCGAACGGCTTACCGTGGTGGTAGTTTTTTCCAAACCTTTTTTAAAAATAGAGAAAATAGACTTCATGCTTTTTTAACACCCTTACGCTGTGAGCGCGTCAACGTTTTTACCATTATGCCGTTTAGAATACCATTGATGAAGTTGCCGGACTCAACGCCGCTGTAATCACGGGCAATGGCAACTGCCTCATTAATACTAACCACTGGCGGCACGGCTTCCTCAAAGAGCATTTCATAAACTGCCACGCGCATAATATTCTTATCAACAGAACTCATCCGCTCTAATGACCATTGCCGGCAATTAGTTTGAATGAGCTCATCAATCTGTACCTGATTAGCGTTAATGCCGTTGATTAATTTGCTGGCATAGTCACAACCCTTACGGGTATAGCGGTTGGTTATAATTTCCGATGCTGCGATAGTTTGTTCAAAGAACAGCTCCATCGGCGGCATTTCCTCCGGCTGACTCAAGTCGCGCTGAAACAGGTACTGCATAGTTAATTCCCTGCCGACGCGGCGGGAATGAGTCGGTGATTCACCCGCGCTATCGAGTTTGTCTATATCCAGTCCAAATTCAGGGCTGATGATTTCGTGTTTCTTATCGGACATCTATTTCTCCAAACTATTCGAGCATTTTTACCAGATTGGCCATTTCAATGGCTGCGACGGCAGCATCTGCGCCTTTATTTCCGGCTTTGGTACCGCTGCGTTCGATGGCCTGTTCGATGTTATCCGCGGTAATTATTCCGTAGATAGTGGGAATACCGGTATCCAAACCAATTTGCGCCAGTGCTTTAGATACTTCATTATTGATATATCCGGCGTGCGGTGTTGCGCCTTGAATCACAACACCCAGCGCGATAACCGCGTTATACTTGCGGCGTTCTGCCATTTTTTTTACGGCAAACGGCAATTCGTATGAACCCGGCACCCAGACCACCTCAATATTTTTTGCGGCGGCGCCATGACGGATTAACGTATCAACTGCGCCGTCCAGCAGCTTGCTGACGAAGAAATCATTAAAACGGCTGCAGACGATTGCAAACTTCAAATTATCCGATTTTAGATTGCCACCATAAACTTTGCCAACATTCTCATTCATTTTAGCCTCCATAACCTTTTTGTTGATACCCCGTAGTTTAACGGCAGTATTGTTTATAAAAGATGTCCAAGTTTATTCTTTTTTGTTTCCAGGTATTTGCGGTTTTTTGCCCCGGCTTTAATCACCAGCGGAACCCGTTCGGTAATTACCATTCCGTAACCGCTCAAACCAATCAGTTTGCGCGGATTGTTGGTGATAAGCCGAATTGATTTGACCCCGAGATCGAGTAAAATCTGCATACCAATACCATATTCACGTAAATCCGCGGCGAAGCCCAGCCGCTCATTGGCTTCAACTGTATCGCAACCTTCATCCTGCAGCTTGTAAGCACGGATTTTGTTCGCCAGACCAATACCGCGCCCCTCTTGACGCATATAGATAATTGCACCATTTTTTTCTGCGGCTACCATTTTCATGGCGGTATGCAGCTGGTCGCCGCAATCACAGCGCTGCGAACCGAAGACATCACCGGTGAGGCACTCACTATGAACGCGCACCAGCACATTTTCTTTATTGCGGATATTGCCGTAAACCAGAGCGACATGCTCCAGACCATCAATTTTCGACTTATAGGTAGTGATGATAAAGTTGCCAAATTCAGTGGGCAATTTGGCGGACTCGCCGCACTCAATCAGAGCTTCAGTCCTCCGGCGGTAGGCAATGAGGTCAGCGACCGAACACCACTTTAATTTATGTTTTTTGCGGAATAACGCCAAATCCGGCAATCTGGCCATAGTGCCGTCGTCTTTCATTATTTCACAAATAACTCCGGCAGGTGCCAATCCGGCAATCCGCGCCAAATCAACGGCAGCTTCGGTGTGACCTGAACGCCGCAAAACACCCCCGGGACGGGCTGTTAATGGAAATACGTGACCTGGAGAAATAAAATCCTCTGCCACTGTATCCGGCGCAATTAACGCTTCAACAGTTTTCGCACGGTCAAAAGCCGAAATTCCGGTAGTTGTGCCGGCTCTGACATCAACGCTTTGGGTAAATGCGGTACAGAAAGGGTCATTTCTTGCCGCCATGCTGTATAAATTCAACTCAGCAGCGCGTTCTTCGGTCAGTGGCACGCAGATAAGTCCGCGGCCATGGGTTGCCATAAAAGAGATAATTTCCGGAGTGATTTTGGCGGCGGCGGCGACTAAATCGCCCTCATTTTCACGATTTTCATCATCGGTGACCACCACAATTTCGCCGCGTTTAAACGCATCCACTACGGTTTCAATCGAGTCAAATTTTATTTTCATATCCGGCTCCAAAAAAAATGCCTTGAAAAAAATGTTTTTTTCAAGGCATAAGATTTCCACAAAAAATATTTGCCGCATAATATGTATGCGGTGATCTTCTTGCATCCAGACTTTACTGTCGGTAGTGGAATTACACCACTTCTGTGCCGTTACCGGAACTCGCGGACTATACCGCCGGTCAGGAATTTTCCTTGCGGAATCACCTAGCCCTGAAGATTACTGCCGCCAGCCGCCGCATTATCGCAGCAAGCCAACAACCAAAATATACAGCATTTAATCGTAAAGTCAATAAGCGCTGTTTCCAAAAGTAAATTTTGAGTAGTTTTTTTTCGTAAAGGCACGGGCTCTATGTGACAACTAGTACTTTGTAAATCTTAAAATTTCGCATAGACGAGTTAGATTGCGGCTTGGATTTTTTAGTTCTTACTGATGGGCGATATAAATATCGTCCGAAGGAGGAATTGGAAGATACGAACGCAAGAAACGAGCCCCGAGTCCCGCAATTCAAGGGTTCCAAACTAAAACGAGTCGCAATTTCTGATACCAGAACAGGTAAAATCAAAAAAAAATCAA
>CAZITV010000136.1:0-6224 GCA_964542255.1 uncultured Victivallaceae bacterium | reverse complement strand
CTGCTGTTGACTTATTTGTGCAGGAAGGCGTCGATTGAATCGGCGAGTTTTCTTCCGGCGGCAATGGCTCTGACCACGAGTGATGCACCAGAAGCAATATCGCCGGCAGCGAAGATAGCTGCTTCGGAGGTTTGTCCCTGGGCGTCAGTGATGACATTGCCGCGCTGGTCAATCTTAACGCCGAATTGTTCTACCGCGCCAAATCTCTTTACTCCAGTGAAGCCCATTGCCAGCAAAACCAGATCCGCGTCAAGCGAGAACCCGGAGTTGGCAATTTCTTTCATTTTTGCCGGTCTGCCCAAATTATCATTTTCCCATTCCAGCCGGACTAAATTGACCTGTTTGACACTCTTATCGCCGGTAAAGCTTTTAGTAAGGACACTCCACATACGTTCACAACCTTCTTTATGGCTGCTGGAATGGCGTACGGAGTAAGGCCACAGCGGCCATGGGGTGGAACTGTGGCGTGTTTCCGGCGGCTGCGGCATAATTTCCAACTGGGTAACGCTGCTTGCGCCATGACGGATGGCGGTGCCGACACAATCGGAGCCGGTGTCACCGCCGCCGATAACGACAACGCGCTTGCCCTTGGCATGAATATGGTCGCCGTGAATTGCTTCACCGCCCAAAAGCGCATTTTGCTGGTGAAGATATTCCATCGCGAAGTAGATACCATGCATTTCGCGTCCGGGAACTGCCAAATCTCGAGGTTCACGCGCGCCGTTACAGAGGCAAATGGCGTCATATCTTTTTTTCAAAAACGATGCTGAGATATCTTTGCCGATTTCTACGCCGGTTTCGAAACAGACGCCTTCTTCCGCCATTAAATTCACGCGGCGCTGAACAATTTTTTTGCTGAGTTTAAAATCGGGGATACCGTAGCGCAGCAGTCCGCCGGCGTAGCCATCGCGTTCATAAACGGTAACGTTGTGCCCTTTTTTATTCAAGGTGTCGGCGACTGCCAGGCCGGCCGGACCTGAACCGATAACCGCGATTTTTTTTCCGGTTCTGGAGGTAGGCGGAGCAGGCCGGATAGCGCCCTCACTGAAGCCTTTTTCCGCGAGCCATATTTCGATTTGGCGGATGGTGACGGGGTCGCCGTTGATGCCGACGGTGCAGGCGGCTTCACAGGGAGCCGGACAGATCCTGCCGGTGAATTCCGGAAAGTTGCTGGTGGTTAACAGCACTTTCAAAGCATCACGCCATTGTCCGTGGCATACCAAGTCATTAATCTCCGGAATAACGTTGTTCAACGGACAGCCGCAGCCGTGGCAGAACGGCACGCCGCAATCCATGCAGCGGGCGGATTGCTCCACAATCTGTTTATCAGTTGGTGTGTATTCAACTTCATCGAAGTCTTTAACTCGTTCCGGTATCGGGCGGTAGCCGGGTTCTTTTCGGCTTATTTCCATAAATCCGCGAGGTTTTCCCATGATAGTTATCCTTAATTATTTTCGATTTTGCGTTCAATAGCTTCGTCTTCTTTAAGCATTTTGCCGAGAGCCTTGCGGTAATCGACAGGGAATACTTTGACGAATGCCGGACGGCAGATATTCCAATTTTGAAGAATATATTTTGCTTTGTGGCTGCCGGTTAATTCGAGATGCTCCTGCAGCAGTCCGCGCAGTTCAGCGATATCGGCGGCGGCCTGTACCGACTCCAAGTCAACCATACTCAGATTGCAGTGCTGGTCAAAATCATTTATTTCGTCATATACATAGGCGATACCGCCGCTCATACCTGCGGCAAAGTTTACTCCGGTACTGCCCAGCACCACGACGCGTCCGCCGGTCATATATTCACAACAGTGGTCGCCAACACCCTCAACTACCGTAACCGCGCCGCTGTTTCTGATGGCAAAACGTTCACCGGCCTGACCGTTGATAAACAGTTTACCGCCGGTGGCGCCGTAGAGCAGAACATTACCGGCGATGACGTTGTTTTCCGGCACATAACCGGCAGACATCTGCGCTGGCGGGCGGATGATAATTTTGCCGCCGGAGAGGCCTTTGCCGACATAATCGTTAGCCTCGCCATAAAGGTTAAAAGTTACGCCATGCGCCAAAAAAGCGCCAAAACTTTGCCCTGAGCTTCCGGTAAAATTAATAGTGATGGTATCTTCCGGCAACCCGGCATTGCCATATTTTCTGGCAATCAGGCTTGAGAGCATTGTGCCGGCGGTACGGTTAATGTTGCAGATTTTTTCATTCAGCCGCACCGGAGTTCTGTTATTAATGGCATCTTTAACTTTGGGAATCAACTGCATATCGTAGGCTTGCGCGATACCGTGATCTTGCGACTTAAGGCAGCGCAGCGGCAAATCACCTTTCCAGGGGCGTTCAAAGATTTTTGAAAAATCCAGGTTGCGCGTCTTCCAGAATTCAATGGCGTCATTCATCTCCAGCATATCAGCGCGTCCGATTGCCTCGTCAAGGGTTTTGAACCCCAGCTGCGCCAGATACTCGCGTACTTCTTCAGCTATAAACGTCAAAAAGTTCTGGATATGCTCAGGTTTGCCCTGGAAAAATTTCCGCAGTTCCGGGTCTTGAGTGGCAACTCCGACCGGGCAGGTGTTGAGATGGCATTTGCGCATCATCACACAACCAACCGCAACCAGAATAGTTGTGGCAAAACCGAACTCTTCCGCGCCCAGCAGCGCACCGATAATCACATCGCGTCCAGTCTTAAGCTGTCCATCAACCTGCACCCGGATGCGGTCACGCAAATTATTCAACACCAGCGTTTGCTGGGTTTCCGCCAGCCCCAGTTCCCAGGGCAGTCCGGCATGTTTGATCGAGGTTAGCGGTGATGCGCCGGTACCGCCGTCATGTCCGCTAATCAGCACCATATCCGCATGTCCTTTGGCAACGCCGGCGGCGACGGTACCGACACCGACTTCAGAGACCAGCTTAACCGAAACCCGCGCTTCTGTATTGGCGTTTTTCAAGTCATAGATAAGCTGCGCCAGATCTTCAATCGAATAGATATCGTGGTGCGGCGGCGGTGAAATCAGGGTTACTCCGGGGGTGGAATGGCGTACTTTGGCGATGACTTTATTGACCTTGTGTCCGGGCAGTTGTCCGCCTTCACCGGGTTTTGCCCCCTGAGCAATTTTGATTTGCAGCTCTTTGGCATTAACCAGATATTCGCCGGTAACGCCAAACCGTCCGCTGGCAATTTGTTTGACCGCGCTGCACAAACTGTCATTATTTGGCAGCCGTTTATAGCGTTCCGGGTCTTCGCCGCCCTCGCCGCTGTTGCTCATCGCGCCGAGGCGGTTCATTGCGATAGCGATGGTTTCATGGGCTTCTTTGCTGATGGAGCCGAACGACATTGCTCCTGAGACAAAGCGGCTTATGATTGAGCCGGCTGGTTCGACTTCATCAAGCGGCACGGGTTTATTGCATTTTTTGAATCTGAATAAGCCGCGCAGGGTGCATAGATGCTTTTCCTGATTATTAATAAATTCAGCGTATTCGCGGTATTTCTGGCGGTCATTATTGCGCACTGCCTGATGAAATTTGGTAATGGTATCCGGTGTCCATAAATGCGCTTCGCCGTCGTTACGGAAATGATAACTGCCGCCGGTCGCTAAAGTTCCAGATGCGGTAGTTTGAGCATTGATGGTATTGGCGTACCGGGTGTGCGCCTCGATACCGATTTCTTCATAACCGATGCCGCCGATTCGCGAAGCGGTGCCGGTGAAGATTTCATCCACCAGTTTGCCATTCAGTCCAACTGCTTCAAAAACTTGAGAGCAGCGGTAACTGCGCAGAGTGGATATCCCCATTTTGGACATAACTTTTAAAATCCCTTTGCAGACCGCATTGATATAATTGCTGATAGCAGTAGTGTTATCAACATTTTCCAACTGCTGCAATTCCGCTAAACTGCTGACCGTCTCCAGCGCCAGATACGGGTTAATCGCGGTAGCGCCATAACCCAGCAGCAGCACAAAATGCATAATTTCCCGTGCATCGCCGGTCTCCAGCACCACTCCGGTGCTGGTGCGCAAACGCTGCTGCACCAGACGCCGGTTTACGGCCGCAGTCGCCAGCAGCGCCGGAATCGGTGTTTGTCCCTCGCCTATAACTTTGTCGCTCAAAATAATGATATTCTTGCCGTTGCGCACCGCTGTTTCTGCCTGTTTGGCTAATTCGTCTAACGCCGGCTTCAGCGTTTTGCCGTCCGCGCTGGAATGATATCCCATATATAATATCGCGGATTGAAATGAAGGAATCGTTGAAGCACGCAGCCGTCCGAGGTCTTCATCAGTCAAAATCGGGGTGGTTAATTTCAGCAGCCGTGCCTGCCCCGGCTTTTCTTCCAGGGTATTGGCGTGGTTGCCGATATAGGTCATTAAGCTCATCACCAGCTCTTCGCGAATCGGATCAATCGGCGGATTAGTAACCTGCGCAAAAAGTTGTTTAAAATAATTATAGAGCAGCTGCGGTTTCTCGGAAAGAACTGCCAGCGCCGCATCATTGCCCATTGAACCACTCGGTTCATGCCCGCTATGCGCCATCGGTTTAATAATCATATTCACGTCTTCACGCGTATAGCCGAATAACATTTGCCGGCGCAGTAAATCATGCTCCACCCGGCTCGGCACGGCAGAATCGAACAAACCGTGCATCGAAATCCGATTCTCATCCACCCAGCGGCGGTACGGCTGGCGGCGTGATATCATATTCTTAATCTCCGCGTCAAACAGTACCCGTTTCCGCTCAAAATCAACATAGATCATCTGACCCGCACCCAGACGCCCTTTCTTGAGCACCTTTTCCGGCGCAATATCCAGTACCCCGGTTTCCGATGCCAGAACCATAAAATTATCGGTGGTAATCGTGTAGCGCGCCGGACGCAAACCATTACGGTCAAGCAGCGCGCCCACGCCAAGACCATCTGAAAATGCCAGCGCCGCCGGACCATCCCACGGCTCCATCAAACCAGAGTGATACTCGAAAAATCCGCGTAAATCATTCCCTAAATGATAATCTTTGCCCCACGCCTGCGGTACCATCATCAATATTGCATGCGGCAGTTCACGACCGCCGTTTACAAACAATTCCAGGGCATTGTCCAAACACGCCGAATCACTCTGATTCTCTTGAATTACCGGCAGCAGCTTCTTGACATCTTCACCAAATAATGCTGAAGCAAATGAACCTTCGCGGGCATGCATTTGGTTGATATTGCCGCGCAACGTGTTAATTTCACCGTTATGCGCCAAAAACCGGAACGGCTGCGCCAGCGGCCACGTCGGAAAAGTATTAGTACTGTAGCGCTGATGCACGATCGCCATCGCACTTTTGAATTCAGGATGATTCAAGTCAGGAAAGAATTTCGGCACCTGCGGCGCCATCAGCAACCCCTTGTAAACCATTACCCGGCAGGACAAACTTACAATATAAAAACGTTCTCTCGCCGCAGTTTCAGCTTGTATCCGTTTTTCAATTTGACGCCGTATCACATAGAGTTTCCGCTCAAAATTAGCTTCGGTAAGCTTCGCTTTGCCCCTGCCGACAAAAAACTGGCAAATCGTCGGACAGCTGGCACGCGCCGTCTTGCCCAGCGCATTCTCATCGACCGGAACATCACGCCAGCCGAGAAAATCCGCGCCTTCCTCCGCCACCACCTCGCAAAGCAAACTCATACATTGCTTCCGCAATTTCTGTTCACGCGGCAGAAACACCATTCCCGCACCATAATGTCCCGGCGCCGGCAGCGCAAAACCCAATTCCCCGGGAATCGCCCGGAAAAATTCGTCCGGCAGCTGCATCAATATCCCCGCGCCATCACCCGTATCCGGATCACAGCCGGCAGCGCCGCGGTGCAGCAGGCGCCGCAGCACTTCAATGCCATCTTCGACAATCTTGTGCGAACGCCGCCCGTCTATATTCGCCACAAAACCAACCCCGCACGCATCGTGCTCGTTCGCAAAATCATATAACCCGGCTTGTCCAGGATGATATCCGGTAAATTGTTTTTCTGATAACATGAGCGTACCTTTCCTACTTATTTATAAATATCAATACTTATTTTTATTTTTTCAGCATTCGCGTAATAAAGAATAGCATTTTATATAAACAATTTTCATGCCAACTTATTATTATTTTTATAAAACGTTTAATATAAATGTATTACAGCAATTCTATCTCAACAATACAATAAGGCGCAATACAAAAATGTATTACATTTTTGTAATTATTACTTTTTTGTAA
>CAZITV010000135.1:0-6245 GCA_964542255.1 uncultured Victivallaceae bacterium | reverse complement strand
GGGTAATTTTTGTTGCGCATTTGTTCCATGATGCCACGTTATTGGAAATGACTCCGTATGCCCAGCCGTAACTAACCGCAGCCCACACTGCATTGGTCGGCAATGTTGTAATTCTCAAATTATTGCGAACTGCGGCGGAGCTGTCCTTACCGTCATCCTGGGTCGGACAAGCCAACACGCTGGGCGTCATTTTCATCCAGTAACAGAGTACCCCGGACCAGTAGCCGTTACTGGCATGAAAATATTCAGGAATCTCACCGTTATAAGAGTCAACATACATGGCAGTAGCCAAACCAATTTGCTTCATATTATTGACGCAGCTCATTGCCTTGGCTTTTTCACGTGCCTTCGCCAGTGCCGGCATCAGCATTGATGCCAAAATTGCGATAATCGCAATAACGACGAGGAGTTCAATCAGTGTAAAACTTTTTTTGCTTTTCATTATAGCAAGCCCTTTATTTTAATTGATTTTTCAACATTTGATGACTTACTATCGGAGTAAGCATCTCTTACACTCATAATTATATCATATTATTATGGTTTTAGCAATGGACAGATATGAACATATATAATGTAATATTATGAACTTATGTTTTAAATTTACAAAATCTGCGGGGTGGTCTGGTATCAGCAGTTCTTGATTACTATAGCAGTCAACAGTCCAGTGGCGGCAGAGCGCTACTCTCCACAACAGCCAATTGCACGCCCTCTCAGAGCGAGGGCACTACACCAAAACAGCCCGGCGGCAACAGAGCGCCGCCCCATAGCTATCAAGTTAAGGATCAAATATCCAATATCGCGTCCCGCATTCGCGGGATCCCGCCCTGCGGGAGAATGTCCAATATCCAACACGGAATATCCAATATCCAATGGGGAACAGCCAGCAGCCCGGCGGCGACGGAGCACCGCCCTCCCTGGAGGGTTTACCCGCCGGTGGAGGGTTGACCTCTGTGTCAACCGTGTTCCAAGGTTTGAGACAGTCATTCACAGTTGGATATGGGGTTCAAATGAGCTCATATCGTCTTAGCTTGATAGCTATGGGGTTTACCCGCCCGTGAAGGGTTGACCTCTGTGTCAACCGTGTTTTGTCAGACGAGTCCGACTCCGCGGAGCGGTATATCGCACTCCGTCGTACGGAGCAGCCCGGTTGTCGCATCAAGATTAAGCCGTTACCATCCAAGATTTTTTTATAAAAAAAGAAACAGATGAAATTGCAAAAAAAAAAAATGCTGGTATATTACTGATTCTTTTATAGTTTTGAGAGCAATATATATGCTTGCAAAGCTTATTTTGAATAGAATGCTGTGCCTGATTCAGGCACGGGTGGTTGGATTACCCCAAAAATATTTTTAGAATTTGAGGCAAACAAATGGCAAAAGAGTACAATGTTGCAGTTGCCGGTGCGACCGGTGCGGTTGGAATTGAGATGATTAAGACGCTGGAAAAAAGAAATTTTCCAGTAAAAAATTTGCGCTTGCTCGCTTCGGCGCGCTCGGTTGGTAAAAAATTGATGTTTCGCGGAACAGAAATTGCCGTTGAAGAGCTGAAACAGGACTCGTTTGCCGGTATTGATATTGCATTATTCAGCGCCGGAGCAGGAATTTCGCGTGAATTCCGCAAATCAGTAGTGGATGCCGGGGCAGTGATGATTGATAATTCCAGCGCATTCCGTATGGAAGATGATGTACCCCTGGTCGTGCCGGAAGTCAATCCTGAAGATGTAAAATGGCACAAAGGCGTAATTGCCAATCCGAATTGTTCGACTATTATCATGCTGGTGGCAGTAGCGCCGCTGCACCGGGCCAAGACGTTGAAACGTCTGGTCGCGGCAACTTATCAGGCAACCAGCGGCGCCGGCGCCAAAGGGATGGAAGAGATGATGGTGCAAACCCGTCAACTGCTCAACGGCGAACCGATTAAGCCGGAAGTATTTGCCCACCGCATCGGCTTCAACTTGATTCCGCATATAGATGTATTTCTGGAAAATGGTTATACCAAAGAAGAGATGAAGATGCTCTATGAGAGCCGCAAGATGCTGCATCATCCTAATTTAAAAGTTTCCTGTACCTGTGTCCGGGTTCCGGTAATGCGGGCGCATTCAGAAGCGCTGAATTTGGAATTTGAAAATGATATTACTCCGGCCGAGGCAAAAGCGATTCTCAGCAATGCTCCAGGAGTATTAGTTGTTGATGATCCGTCGAATAAAAAATATCCGATGCCGATTGATGCTTCCGACCGCTATGAGGTGCTGGTCGGCCGTATTCGTCAGGATAACTCCCGCGATGACAAGCGCGGTCTGGATATCTTCGTCAGTGGCGATCAGGTGCTGAAAGGCGCCGCGCTCAACGCAGTACAGATCGCAGAATTAATATTCTAAGATTTCATTCTATGTTGCTTCATAATGCCGGTATTTCATATCGGCATTATTTTTTTGCCTAGAAATGCAACAGGCGCGACAACCTTGCGGCGGGCGCGCCTGTAATTTATACCAATTCGATTTCATTAATAGACTTTCGATTGATCGCTCATTGGTATTAAATATTTTACTGCGGTTCAGAATCCGAAAGCTTTCTTCAGTTTGTCCACGCCTTCCTTGGCGCCAGCACCAAGGTCTTTAACAGCTTGGGTTGATTCATTGGTAAGAGCATTGAGTTGACCGGCATTTGCGGTTTTGGTAATGCTTTCCAAGGTTTTATTATAGATTTCGAGCAAGACGTCACCGGCGGGTTTGCCGTCATCGCTATCAGCGCCGATACCTTGGATGCTAACTTTGGGCATTGGTATTTTTGCGCTCAGCCCGATATCTTTGGCGGCAAAAATGATGGTGCCGCTTCTAATTTCGAAGTTATTGATGACTACTTTTTTGCCTTTCTTATCATCAGCTGGTGGTGCTGGCTGCTTTGCCGGAGCATCTTTTGGCTCTGTTTTTGGTGCATTGGGGTCGATTTTGCAATATTTCATAATATTGTTTTTAATTTCCTGCAAATTACTGCCTTTAGACATAGACGGTTCCATATCAACGGCAATATCCTCGATAATAATATTATCAACAATAATTTTATCGGTTAAGAGCGATTTCAGCTTCAGGTTGACATAAAAGCGGCCGAACCCGAAAGCATTGGCTTCTTTGTATCCAGACGGGTTGGCTATCTGCATTCCGGACAGCTCCACACTGCCGCTTAAGAAGGAAATATTGACCTTTTGAATATCCACTTTTGTGCCTGTAGCCTCGCTGCCGAAGGTTTTTATACCGGTAGTTATCAGCGTATTCAGCGACAAAATTACCACCACCACCATTGTCAGGCATACTGCCGCCAACACAATCACACTAATTCCAACTACTTTTTTTACTTTCATCGTACGCTCCACATCTAAATTTTTACGTTAATAACAGTTACAAGACAATAACACCGGTTAATTAATTTAACAAGAGGTAATTGCAAAACTATTTTGAATTGATGTTTTGCAGGATTTTTTGAAGATTTTGACGATTTTAAGCGAAATCTAGCGTAGCAGCGTTACGCAAGATGAGCTTAAGTCGCCAAAACTCGAAAAAGACGCAAAAATCTCGGAAGAGTTTTGAAATTAGCTCACAAGTATAAAATAATAATTCCGGTCACATTCAAAAGCCTGCCAGCGGCAGTTGTCCATTGGACTCGAAAATGTTTAGCCATTCCCGCGGTACCACATCAAGCCGCGGTGTTTGATGCCGGAGAGGATAGCGCGGAACTTGGAAAAGCCGGTACGGTTATTACGCCACGGCAAAGAGATATCCGGCATTTTTAGTTCATTATTGAGCCATTGGTAGGTAAGATTCAATTCGCGCATATACCCGGCATAAAACCATTGCAGCAAATTACTCGGCATTACCGCGCCGTAATGTCCCAGTCCGTGGTTCAAAATCCAGCTGTTAAGGCGTTTGAATCCCTGGAAATGATAAAAAATCAGCGGGGTGCCATCAACCGTCATGGTATTATCTGGCATAATTTTGAGTGTATAGTTATACCAGTTCCACGGTGCGAGTCCGGCGGCAGTGTTTTGCAGGATGACCAGCTTTTTAAATTTTTCCGGCCATTGGTCAAGATATTTTTGGTCGGCAAAACGTTCGCCATCGAATTTATCGCTGCACCATTCGATGCAGCGTTCCCGCCAGTCGCGCAGACATGCCAAAGCAAATGAATCATTGCGGTAAAGCTGGCATTGAACATTGAATCGGCCAAATTTTTCGCGGTATCTGATGCATTCCGGGAAACGATGTTCGATAATCAGCAGTGAATTCTGGCCTAGCTCATCATATATTGGCTGCGGCGAAGAGTAAAACAATAAATCCGCATCCAAATAACCGAGAATGTCAATCTCCGGGTAACGGTTAAATAAAAACAGCGGTAACACCGGACTCAAGGTGAAATAGTATTCAATCCGGCTGCGGTTGGACTTGACGGCGTGGAACTCTGGATCAAACGCCTCAATATCAACAAGCTTAACTGGCTCCAGTTCAGGACAATCCCGCTGCAGCCGCGCGATGGTGTCAAATGCACGCTCATCCAGACAGGCAACATAAAGCTTGAAATCAATGTTCTGCCGCCGCAGTGAACGATACAGCGTTACTCCCTGACAGAGATAATTACTGTCAAAATATGTGCAAAAATGATAACGCAATTTATTTGTCCCCGAACGCTTTAACAGTGCTGATCACATATTCAACTTCAACATCATTTAATTCCGGAAACATCGGCAGGCTGAGAATAGAATCGGCAATGCCTTCGGTAACCGGCAATGACTGCGGCTGAAGACGCGCCGCATAGGCCGGTTGACGATGCACCGGCACCGGGTAATGAATTGCGGTGGCGACCCCATGCTGCTTCAGGTAATACATCAGTTCTTCCCGGCATTCAGTTCTAATTACATACTGGTGATAAACATGAGCGCAACCCGAAGAAATAATCGGTGTAATAATATTTAAATCTGCCAAACCAGCATCGTATTGCGCCGCGATTTCCTGACGGCGGCGGTTGGCCGCCCCAAGATATTTAAGTTTAACATTCAATATCGCTGCCTGCAGCTCGTCAAGCCGGCTGTTTATGCCGGCGCTGCTGCTGATATAGCGTTCTTCCCAGCCGTACTGGCGCAGTGCCCGGAGGCGGTTGCTGATTGATTCGGAGTTGGTGATGACGGCGCCGCCATCGCCCATAGCACCGAGATTTTTGGTGGGATAAAAGCTAAACGCGCCGATATCGCCAAACGTACCGACTAGTTTACCGTTAATCGCCGCACCGTGCGCCTGGGCGCAATCTTCGACCACACTGAGATTGTATTCTGCCGCTATTTTGAGGATGGCATCCATATCAGCGGGATGACCGTAGAGATGGACTGGAACAACTGCTTTTATCTGCTTATCCTTATCCGCAGCCAGCAACTGCTGCAAACGTTCCGGATTCATCGTAAATGAACCCGGATGGATGTCAACAAATACCGGAACGGCTCCGGCACGTTCGATAGCTGCGACGGTAGCGACTGCGGTATGAGCGACGGTAACAACTTTATCACCTCGAGCAATATCAAGAGCTCTAAGAGCGATTTCAATGGCGTCGGTACCATTGGCGACACCGACGGCGTAGTTGGCGCCGTTAAACGCGGCAAAATTGTTTTCAAAGGTTTTTACCTGTTCCCCGAGGATGTACCAGCCGCTATTCAGCGCGGTTACTATGGCGGAGTCAATTTCTGGTTTGATAGCCATATATGCCGCGCCGGGATTAGACTGTAAGACATTCATTGTTTAACCTGCACATATTGAATAAAATCATCGTAATTTCTAATGTAATCAGCTTCTTCATAATAGTCGGAAGCGACAATCAGCAGAACGCAGCCGTTGGAAAAATCGTGCATCGTATGCCAGAGATGATTACCTAAAATTACCCCTAAATTGTTCTGCCGCATCATAATGTCCTGTTTAATTGCGCCATCATCCAGCGACAGCACAAAACTGCCGCTGATACAAAAAATAACTTGTTTCAGGGTATGGTGCGCGTGCCGGCCGCGAATACTGACATCGTTTTCAATATGGGTGATATAGTAAACGCGTTTGATGTCGAACGGGATATCGCGGCAGCCCTCCATAATGCAGAGCACACCGTCGCGCGCATCAACAATTTTCTTTAGCTCAACATACCCGCTGTTTTTTACTAAAATCGGCATTGGTACAGACATGGTACTCTTCCTCATTGTTTATAATTCATTGCCGGCAT
>CAZITV010000134.1:0-6488 GCA_964542255.1 uncultured Victivallaceae bacterium | reverse complement strand
ATGATGGCATAAACCAACTTAAAAAATGTTCTTGACACTATACACCCAAAATTATTTATGGAAAAACAAAAAACTTTAAAAGATACAGCTTTTCTTTCTGGAATTGCATTGCATACCGGCGCCCGTGCCACATTGCGAATTTTGCCATCAACGCCAAATAGCGGTATCGTTTTCCGACGGATTGATCTGCCTGGCGCACCAGAAGTTAAAGCAAATGCGGCTAACGTAGTTGATGTGCGCCGTGGTACAACGATAGCTTCAGGAAATGCGGTTGTTTATACTATTGAGCACATTATGTCTGCGCTTCATGTAGTCGGTGTTGATAACGCAATTGTAGAAATGGATGGTCAAGAACCACCGATTGCCGATGGCAGCGCGTTGCCGTACTTTGAAATGATTTGCAGCACAGGCGTGGTTGAGCAGGATGCCCAAGCCGTCTATTGGACTGCTTCGGAACCGATTTATATTGAAGAGGGCGGTACTCAGATGGCACTGTTCCCGTCAGAAACCTTAAAAATATCGTGTTTGACATCGTTCCGAGGCGCTCCGGTTGACCCTCAGTATTTAAGTTTATCTATTGACCAGCAGTCTTTTGCTGCGGAAATTGCCGCAGCCAGGACATTTGTTCAATTTAAAGATCTTGAACAATTATTAGCGATGGGATTAGTTAAGGGTGGCAGTCTTGATAACGCTGCGATTATTCATGACGGTGCGGTTATTTGTAAAGAAGGCTTGCGTTTTAGAGACGAGATTGTCCGTCATAAAATTCTTGATATAATTGGTGATATTTATTTGTGCGGTTTTAGAGTTAAGGCAAATATTATCGCGATTAAGCCTGGACACCCGATGAATGTTAAGCTGGCAGGTGCAATGCTTAAACAAACTTTAAAGGCATAATTTAACTTTCAAAACAGGATGAATTGTCTATGATTGGCGAAATTGCAGGATGTAAAGAAATAATGGCAACATTGCCATACCGTTATCCAATGTTGATGCTTGACCGTGTTTCGCAGCAGAGTGAAACCAAGTTTATTGGGATTAAAAACTTGAGCATGAACGAGTTGTTCTTTCAAGGGCATTTTCCCAATCACCCCATTATGCCAGGAGTTTTACAGGTAGAATCCATGAAACAATTGGCCCAAATGGCAGTGCAGGCAAAACTTGATCCCAAGAATGAGTTAGATGTCTATATGCGCATTGTTGAAAAGGTAAAATTCCGCAAGCCTAATTTTCCCGGTGACCGTCTTAGAATTGACGTTGAAATTGAGAGTACTAACGATAATGAAGCTGTCGTAAATGCTACAACCAGCAATAACTCCGGTACTACTTGTCAGGCCAGGCTTACATTGGCAGTCCGCCCGAGGATAACAACTGTTGGTATGCCAAAGCTTTTTAATGAATATGACAAATCTCCAGAAACTTTTATGGATGTTAATCAAATCATGGCGACGGTACCGCATCGTTACCCGTTCTTGTTGATTGACAATATCGCAAGGATTAATGGTGAGCGTATCATCGCGATTAAAAATACAACGATTAACGAAGAAATTTTTACCGGTTATACTCCTGATTATGCGGTTTTGCCTGAGTCGCTACAATGTGAAATTGTGGCACAAGCAGGTTGCGCTTGTGTTTTGTCAAGACCGGAAAATAAAGGTAAAATTGGTTATTTTATGTCTATTGACCGTGCAGAAGCGTTCCATCCGATTTTTCCAGGCGATCAATTGGTCTGTGATCTGGAGTTGCCAGCTGGTCAGTCGCGATTTGGCAAAGGTACTGGCTTTATTAAAGTTGAAGACAAGGTTGTGTTTCAAATCAGCTTAATGTTTGCAATCGTTGATCCAGCATAGTTTAGTAGAAGCTGTGAAGTAAGTTAGGGCGCTGGTAATTGATGTCGTATCATCTTTACCGCTATTGAGTTAGAGTGCGTCTGTTATATATGAGTTTACTTTGCCGGCAGTCGAACTGTTTTTACAGCTGCTATTAGGGGATTCTGCGTGAATATTAATCAACTCGTTCATGTCCGCCAGAGATTTGACGATTACTCGATTAGTAACGTTGAATCCGTGTTAATGGCTGAACTAGAGGCGCTCCAGCTAAAAATCCCGCCAAAATCCAGAATTGCTATTACCGCAGGAAGCCGCGGTATCGACAATCTTTCATTAGTTTTAAAAAGTATTGTGAAATTTGTTAAAAAACACGGAGCATGCCCTTTCATAGTTCCGGCGATGGGCAGTCATGGTGGAGCTACTGCAGAAGGACAACTGCACGTACTTAATCAATTAAATATTACTCCTGAAACTGTAGAAGCACCAATATTAGCTTCAATGGAAACTACCGTCGCTGCTCATTTGCAGAATATCGCGGTTGGCAATCATTGCCGAAACATTGAGTTCCCGGTGCGTATAGACAAGAATGCTTTCAATGCAGACGGAATAATTGTAGTCAACCGAATTAAGCCCCACACTGCGTTCCACGGTGAATTTGAAAGTGGAATGCTAAAAATGCTTGCGATTGGACTTGGCAAAGCTGTTCAAGCGGAGAAAATTCATGGTTTTGGTACTGTAGGTTTAAAAACCTTAATAAAACCTATTGCAGAAAAAATTCTCGACACTGGTAAGATTCTTGCCGGTGTGGGGTTGGTTGAAAATGCTTATGATAAACTATCCGTTATTCGCGCGTTTAAATCATGCCAAATAATTGATGGCGAGCGCGATTTGCTTGATATTGCCAGGAAACTAATGCCGTCACTGCCGGTGGATAATTTTGATGTGTTAATCATCGAGGAGATGGGGAAGAATTTAAGCGGAACAGGAATAGATACCAATGTTATCGGTAGACTTAGAATAGAAAATGAAAATGAGCCAGATACTCCAGCCATAAAAAAAATTATTGTGTTGGATTTATCCATTGCCAGTGCAGGGAATGCTTATGGTATTGGTCTTGCTGATTTTATTACAAAAAAACTCTTTAATAAAATTAGCTTTGAGTCAACTTACGCAAATGTTATCGCAACTGGTTTCTATGAAAGAATTAAAATTCCTTTCGTCGCAAATAATGAACAAGAGGCAATTGAATTAGCAATTAAAAGCTGTAAACTGAAACGTGCTGGCGATGCAAAAATATTAAAAATTAAGAATACGTTAAATTTAGAAACGGTATTTGTTTCAAAAAATCTATATAATGAAATTAGTCATAGAGTTGACAGGGTGGAACATGGGGCGTGTTAAAAAGAAGCTGCTTTTTTAAGATTTTTTTAGAGCAAAATCATAATACTATAATGCTAATGAGGGTTGAATAGTTTTTGCCGTTATAAGACAACTTTGGTGCAAAAACGCTCTACAGTTTGCAGGGCGTGTTGCGTAAAACTGCGAAATATGAAAAAAATAAATAGTATTTGAGTTAGCTTATAACACTATTTATTATTATATCCAAGTGACATTAGGCTTTCAGGTGTCAGTATTTCCTCAACTACAGCCGAACCAAGATTTTCACTGAGAAATTTTTTTAAGTCGTCACGGTTCGAAGCAGAAAATTCTTTAATTAATTGGGTCGCCCGTTCATATCCAAGAAGCGGCACGAACGCAGTGATCAGAGCATTGCTGCACTCAAAACGTTTTTTGCATAATGCTTCGTTTGCACTGATGCCGCCAATGTGTTTCGCCAGCAGTTGGGCGGAACGGTTAAGTATTTGTAATCCATTTAGCAGGCTGTCTGCCAGCAACGGCATAAATTCATTAATTTGCATGGTTCCTGAAGCGGCGCATTGTTGAATAGTCGTACATAAAGCATTGGTCAGAATTGATGACTGTATTATGCTTTCTAAAATGACAGGATTAATTTTTCCAGGCATGATTGAAGATCCGGTCTGTACCGGTGGTAAATTGATTTCTCCAAATACATGCAAAAGTCGCAAATCGCTGGAAATTTTTTGAAAATTGACTGCGCATGCCTGCATAATTGCTGCTGCTTCAACATAACAATCAGCGTTTGCCGTTTGGTCAATGCTGTTTTCTGCACGAGCCAACTGTAGTCCGGTTATCTCGCGAAGTTTCTCTATCACCAAAAAAATGTAATTGCGCGGTGCTGTTAGTCCGGTGCCAATAGCTGTACCGCCTAAATTGATATTGCGCAATCGTTCTTCCGCCTTAAACGTGCGCCAACGGTCGCGGGCGAAAGCTTCTGCGAATGCACCAAATTGAGCCCCAAGTGTCAATGGTACCGCATCCATCATCTCAGTTCTGCCAATTGTTATAATTGACGAGAATTTTTTTTCGCACTGCTGGCAGGAATTTTGTATTTCAGCACAGCTTTTACTCAAATTTCGTAAGGCAAATATGGCTGAAATTTTTACTGCAGTGGGATAGACATCGTTGGTAGATTGGTGCAGATTGATATGCTCGATTGGATGGATATAACTGTATTCCCCAAATTTTTTGCCCAGTATTGCCAATGCGCGGTTGGCAATGACCTCATTCACGTTCATATTAGTTGATGTGCCGGCGCCACCCTGCAACGCATCAATTGGGAAGTCGCTGCCCAGGTCACCGCTGATTAGCTGATTGCATGCTGCTATTATGGCATTTGCGCGTTCTTCATTGAGGTAATTTAACTCGAGATTTGCTGCCGCACAAGATTTTTTTACTAGTACGATTGCCTTGATGAGTGACGGTGATACGCTTCTGCCGGAGTTGTTAAAATTTTGCAGAGCCCGCATAGTGTGAATACCATAAGCGTATTCGTTGGGTATATTCATTTCTCCAAGCAAATCTTTTTCAATTCTGTATAACATGATGAGCTCAATAATTTTAACGTTGACGGTGATCAAAAATGCGTCTGGTATTGCCTGAATTGCGATTTATCGTTTGTGGTGCCACCAGTTTTAATCTAACTTCTATACCAATAGCTTGTTTTATTGCTTCTGCAAGGCGCTGCTGCAGCATTTCCATTTCTCTGACCTTATCGGAAAAAAGTTGTTCCGTAATTTCAACATCCACTTCTATGCAGTCAAGGCCATTCTCGGTATAAAGAACTATATTGTAGTGAGGCATGGTGCCTTCAACAGAGAGCAATGCTGACTCGATGACAGACTGATAAATATTTACTCCACGGATAACGATACTATTTTTGATGCGTCCGGTAATCCGTTCAAGCCGTCTGAGTGTCCGTCCGCAATCGCACTTGCCAAGAATAATTTTAGTGATATCCCCAGTGCGGTAACGTATCAGCGGCATTGCATCAAACCCCAACGTGGTAATTACTAATTCGCCGATTTCGCCATCCGGAAGTTTTTTCCCATTATCCGGGTTAATAATTTCCGGGTAAAAATAGTCCTCAAATATATGCAGACCGCGATGTTGTTCACATTCTACAGCAACGCCAGTTCCGTTAATTTCAGATAAACCATATAAGTCAAAAGTCTTAATCGCTAATACTTTTTCAATGCGCTCGCGCATTTCATCCGACCATTGTTCGCCACCAATAATTCCAAGTCTTAGTTTTGATTGATGCAGGGCGATGCCAAGTCCTGCAGAATATTCCACCAAATAATTTACATAGCCTGGAGTTGAACAGAGTGCTGTTATCCCAAAATCTTGAATGAATTTAATGTTCTCAGCAATATCATTATTGTTAACTGCTGATAATAGCGGTACGCCATAAATTTCACTGCGGTTGATGCCGGCAAACCATGTATTGTGTCCGGAATTTTGAATGATGTCTCCAGTTGTAATGCCACAGCAACAAAATATCCGCTCATTTATTCTGTCGATAATTGCTATGTCTGAGCGGCTATAGGCAACGGCAAATGGCAGTTTTGATAGATGCGACAGGTACACGCTGGCAGTATTTTGTAATTGTGACGCAAACAGATTTAACGGGTAGGCGGATTGTAAATCAGATTTATCGAGCAGTGGTAATTTTGCCAAGTCCTGAAGCGATTTTATGTGTCCAGGGACTACGTTATTTGCACTGAAGTGTTTTGCATAAAAAGGAACGTTCGCATAAGCAAAATCAAATACTTGCTGTAACCGCTCAGTTTGAATCTGGATAAGATTATCGGAGGGCGTAAAATCATTTGTGCATGAATTAATATTTGGAATTAATTTATTCATCTAGTTTGTGAGTATTCAATTTTATGCAGCGTTGCAGTAGTAAAATGTAACTTGTAAAAATAATTAAATTGAATTGTATAAGTTCAAACAGCATCATGCAAAATTACTAAACGACCAGTAATTTTATTTAAGTATTAATATCGAACCCCGAACATAAAGTCAGCAGCGTCAATAAACAATAAATCTTAGCAAACCAGCTACATTTTCGCCAGCTGGATATTTCCTTACGTGAATAATGTCACCTGGTTAAAACAAGTTTTCAGTTCGTCCCGCTGCATTGACGAAATCTATAAATTTTGCCTGCTATTTAGTTTGCGACTTAGTATAACTTACTACGGCAAATAGGTTTTTCAAACACATTAGGCTAGTTATTAT
>CAZITV010000133.1:0-6576 GCA_964542255.1 uncultured Victivallaceae bacterium | reverse complement strand
GGCGGCGCTGTCTGGATTTCCGGCGAGGTAATCAATCATGAGTTTGCCTTCTCTGGCACAAATTTGGTCGTGCAAAGGGAAGTATTCACGCAGCAGGAAATTGACATATTTGACGATGCGCAGGTGGCCGTAAACCGCGACCCGGCGGTCGCCGCTGACGGCATCAACCGCCACCGCTTTAAAAGATTTTATCGCGGCGATTAAATCTGGCAACTGCGGGGATTCCGCAAGCACAACCGTATAGTACCAGCCAAATAACTCACCGCAATCACAACCGTGCGCGTCACTGACTCCGACAACCGGAAAATCATTACCGGCGGCACGTTCTTCAATGTACCGGACCAACTGTAAATTGTTTGACTCCATTTCACGCGGATAATACCCGCCGACCAATTCGAAAGCGTCGAATTTATGACGTTTAAAAATGTGTGTCATTAAAGTTTCAGAAAGGTAAAAACGGTCGCCGGTTTCCCAGTAAGGATGCGAAAAAACCGCCAATCCGCCACCATGACGAATCATCTCAAAACACCATTCACAAGAAGCAACCTGAAAACTGATTTCCGGCGGAACCGCGGTTAAAGTTGCGGCGATGGCGTTTACCGCCGCACGGTACTCCTGCGGCTGCTCACGGCAATATTGGCTCACGCTAAGACTGCCGCCAAAATTAATAATGTGAGCGGGATTGTCGGGCGGGTGGATTTCTTCGCCAGAATAGCATTTAAAGGCAGTATTGAGCGGCAGCATCGCGTTGATGGCATCAATGGAGGGTTGCTGGGTATGGTGGTCAGTTAGCGCCATAAAATCAAACCCGATTTTACGGCACGATGCTGCGACATAACCAGGAGTCTCTTTGCCGTCTGAACCCAGACTATGAATATGAAAATCACCTTTGAACGGCCGTAATCTGAATAAATCCGGGCAGAGCGAATAAATTCGAAACGAATATGACTTGCTGCCGCCGGGCGAGGAGCAATTAAGCCGGAATGCATATTCAGATTCGTCGGCGAAAAACATATCAATCAGGATGGAACCATCCACCAGTTGGAACTCGACTGGCGCAGGAATTTCAACAGGGACGGCCAAGCCATGCCGGGTAACGCTGTCACGTGACACCACAGTTAACTGCAGATGGTCAACTTGGGAAAAATCCACCTCGCCAAGTAACGGAGTGATAGAAATTTTACTATTCGTGTTCGCCGGTACAACTTTAGGATAAACTTCAAAAAAACGCAGTTCAGCTTTCATAATAGATTGCATTACAATGAATATATTTCCCGGTATTTATGGTTTAGATAGCGCAAATATGGCGCCGGGTCAATATTGTGGCCAGTGGCCATCTTGACCAGTGTTTGCGGTTCATATTTAGCGCCGTGACAGTAGATTTTATTGCTCAGCCAACCGCGCAGCGCGGCAAAATCGCCGGTGCGGATTTGATTTTCAACATCGGGCATTTCCAGCATAATCTGTTCCCATAGTTGTGCGGCAATAATATTGCCAAGGGCATAAGTTGGGAAATAGCCGACCGCGCCGCCGGCCCAATGCACATCCTGCAGAATACCGTGCGCCGCGTCTGGCGGCGTCAGACCAAGATATTCACGCATCTTTTCGTTCCAGTATTCCGGCAAATCTTTGACGGCGATTTTTCCTTCGAGCGCGGCGATTTCGATTTCCAGCCGCAGCATGATATGGAGATTGTATGTCGCCTCATCAGATTCGACGCGGATGAGCGAACGTTTGACTTTGTTTATGCCGCGGTAAAAATCATCGATGGTAACGGTATCAAACGCGCCTGGGAAAGTTTGACGTAGTTTAGGATAGAAATGAATCCAGAAATTCTTGGAGCGGCCGACGATATTTTCCCAGAGGCGTGATTGAGATTCGTGAATACCGAGCGATGCGCCAGTGGCGAGCGGAGTCCGCGCTAATTCCGGTGCGATGCCCTGTTCATACATTCCATGACCGCTTTCGTGCAGCGTTGAAAATAATCCGGACGGCAGATTATGTGAAGAAATCCGCGTGGTGATACGAATATCATTGGCACCCAGAGTAGTAGTGAACGGGTGGACGGATTTATCCTGGCGGCCGCGCGTCCAGTCAAAGCCAATAGCAGTCGAGGCGGTAACACCAAACTGCCATTGCCGTTCTATATCCAGTTCCTGATAGAGAAAATAATCGCGCGGCTCAGGGCATTCACTAATCGCGCGAATCAAATTCACCTGCTCCGGGCGGATGCGCGCAAAAATTTCCTGTACTTCGGCGGTGGTTAAACCCGGCTCAAACTCCTCCAGCAGCGGATCGTACACGTGCTGATACGGTGCAAAAAATCCCGCATATTGACGGCGCAAATCAAACAATGCATTAAGCGTGTCCTGAAACAAGGAAAAGTCTGATTGAGCCCGTGCCTGCTCCCATTTAGT
The DNA here is from genome assembly GCA_964542255.1 of uncultured Victivallaceae bacterium. GTDB lineage: Bacteria > Verrucomicrobiota > Lentisphaeria > Victivallales > Victivallaceae > CAYMSF01. The sequence goes on along the minus strand of CAZITV010000133.1, from coordinate 4,159 downwards.
ATGCCCGATAGAGGCATAGTGCGCAAATTCCGCGACAAAGGACGCCGGAACTTTGATTTTACGTTCGTATTCGCGCCGAACCACTTTGAGCAGGCAATGGGTGTCGGAATCGGGATTGTCGGCATCGGTGCCGGCGAGTGCCGCGAGCAAATCGCCGATTTCAGCGCCGGTAAATTTCTCGTGGACAAGCATACTGAGCAGTGAGAGCTGTGCGGCGCGTCCGTCCGAGCCTGCTGGCGGCATATTGACCTGCTGATCCCAGTCTAAAACGGCAATGGCGGCAGCTAAATCATAAACTTCGCCCAGAATAGTTTTCAATCTGGATAATTTTTTATTCATCAGTAGTGTTCCCCAAGTTTTTCATTTTATACTGAGTAGCAATCTTTACTATCTTTTAGAATGCTGCGCAGTATTAAACGGCATTAACGCTGCTATGTTGCGTCCTGCTCCAAAAAGAGTTCAAAAATAAGCAGACTCCATAGCGGATAGCTCAAATCCGAATTTGATTCAAGATGAGTTTTTATCATCAGCTGCAATGCTGATTTTTTAAAATAACCGCGCTGGCACAATTCCCCTTCCAATAAACGTTCATTCAGCAAATGCCGCCATTCACCGCGGAACCATTGCGCCAGCGGGACGCCAAAACCGCGTTTGCGGCGGTTCATCAGCTCCGGCGGCAGCATATCAGCGAAAGCCATTTTTAAAATATGTTTGCGCGAGGTGCGGCGCTGCTTGTATTCCAAAGGCAGCGCGGCGGCAAATTCCACGACGTTGTGGTCAAGAAACGGGGTGCGCACTTCCAGCGAACACGCCATAGAGGCGATGTCCACTTTGGTAAGGATATCACAGGGCAAGTAGCTGTGCAGGTCGGTTTCCATCACCTGTTCCACCGGGTCAACGGCCGTAGCATTATCCTGAAATGAGTTCAAATAATCATAAGTGGCGGTAGGGTTGAACTGCCTGAATTGTTCGCCGTAAATACTCTGCTTCAGTTCTTCACTGAAACGGCTAATAATATCTAAATAACGGTTATCCGCGGATGAAGATGCCACACGCAGCATCCGGTTTACCCGCCCGTTAAAACTGCGTTCCCCGGAACGCTCGTGGAATACCCCGCGCAGACAACTGATTACAGGGCGGCGCAATTTATCGGGAATAAAATCTGCCATTGCCAGGTATTTCATTGCCAGGTAGCGTTCGTAACCGGCGAATAATTCATCAGCGCCATCACCGCTAAGCGCTACGGTAAGTTTTTGCCGTGTAAACTGACTGAGCAGGTAGGTCGGCAGCATTGATGCATCGCTGAATGGTTCACCGTAGTGTCCGACGAGTTTTTCCACCAGACTGAAATCGCGTGCGGTAACCACCTGCTCGTGATATTCCAACGGACAATTGGCGCCACGGTTAATTGCGGCAACCGCGTTCCGGGCAAACTCCCGCTCGTCATATTGCGCCTCGTTAAAGCCGATGGTAAAGGTTTTGACCGGCTGTTGACAAAGCCGTGACATAATGCCGACAATAATACTTGAGTCCATACCGCCGGATAGGAAAGCGCCGAGCGGCACATCCGACATCAGGCGGCGCGATACTGCCTGAAACATCAGCGTCCGCAAATGGTGCGCCGCGTCTTCCGGTGAGAGCTGTGATTTGATGCTGTAGTCAACCTGCCAGTAGCGGTCGATGGAATATGTACCGCTGACGGTATTAAGTTCGAGCCAATGCCCCGGGGGTAGTTTGTAAACCTGCTGATAAATGGTATATGGCGACGGCACATACTGCAAAGACAAATAGTCGTGCAGTCCCTGCAGATTTATCTCCCGCGGCATTGCCGGATGGCAGCGCAGCGCGCTGAATTCGCTGCCAAAGACAAAATCGTCTTTCGTTTTGAAAAACAGCAGTGGTTTTTTACCCATCCGGTCTCTGGCGCAGAGTATTTTTCTGGTTTTGGTGTCATAGATGGCGAAAGCGAACATTCCGGCGAGCCGCCGCACCGCGTCAGTGCCATATTCTTCATAGAGATGGATGATCACTTCGGTATCGGTACGGGTTTTAAACTGGTGTCCTTTGCCTTCGAGTTCATGGCGCAATTCCAGCCAATTATAAATTTCGCCGTTAAAGACGATGTGGATGGTGCCATCCTCATTGCTCATCGGCTGATGCCCCTGAGAGAGGTCAATAATAGAAAGCCGGCGGTGCGCCAGACCAACATTGCCGTAGATACCAACGCCGCAGTCATCAGGTCCGCGGTGCCGCTGTGCATTATTCATGCAGGCAAGCAGCTCCCGATTAACCTCCACCGGCGTAAAATTGATTATTCCAGCGATCCCGCACATTTCACACCTCAAGCGTTGTCAGGAACTTAACGTTATCACCTTGTATTATCTCAAAGATAGCAGAAACAGCGGCGCATTCAAGAAAATATCCCAAAAAAACTCTATTTTATACTGTCCTGGAATCGTTTATTACCTGTTCTACGGGGTGGCGTAATTGATTTCTATTGTCCGGTTTGGTGTGGTGCTGGTTTGCCGCACAGAGCCGTCCGGCCAGACAATGGTTAGTTTTAGTGCCGCGCCGCCGACTTTGCCAAGACCAAAATGCAGGGTCGGTTCATTCTGACTGCCGCTGCCGGTGCCGGCCTCAACCTGGCGGATAAATTTCACGCTGCCGTATTCAACGGTAACCTGGGCGCCGATGGCCATAGTATCCGGAGACTTCCCGGATAATTTCACTTTCAGCCAATCGCCGCATGGTGTGATGTTGCGGTAGAGCCGTCCGCCGGTAATCAGATCAATTCTGCCGTCATTATCATAATCGGCAAAAGCCGCCTGATAGGTGGAGGAGTTAGCAGAACTCATTCCGGCAGCGGCGGTGATGTCACTAAATTTCCAGTTACCGAGATTACGGAACATCCGGCTGGAATCACCCTTATATACGGTGGTAAAGAACAGGTCAATATTACCGTCATTATCCACATCGGCGGCGGCTGGTGAGGCATAAGATTCCTGCCACGGTATGGCGGCAGCAGCGCTTTTATCCACAAAACGGTATTTACCGGCCGGGCCGCTGTTTTTTAGGAATTGCGGCCGGTCCTGATAGGCCGGCGGATGCGAGAAATTGCCCACAAAAAGGTCAAAATAGGTGTCGTTATCAAAATCCGCCCAAAGCGAACCAATGGTATGTCCGGAACTGCCGTAAACAAATCCAAGATGGTTTTTAAAAGTTACACTTTGCCGTTCGCTGCCGGCACAACCGTATGCTCTGGCTTCATCAACTAATTTCCAATCACCATAATTGACCAGCAGAAAGTTCGGTGTAAGCCGGTAGTTGGAAACATAAATGTCTATTTTGCCGTCATTATTAAAATCGCAGCAGGTTACGCCGCGTCCAGGCAGTGTCATATTGGGCGGCGCGGTCCATTTCAACTCCAAAGCCCCATGATTGTTGGACAATATAATGTCAGGAAAGAAGATTTGTTCTTTCCAATTTTCATAATTCGCCACATAAACGTCCGGATAACCGTCACCGTCAAAATCGGCCGCTGCTGACGCCATCGGATATTGCGGATATGGATTAACCGCGCATTTCCCCGGAATAAAACGAAACCCGCCCTGATTTAGATAAAGTGCCCCCTGCCCTGCGATAAAATACAAATCAATTTTGCCGTCCCCGTTAAAATCGGCAGCCGTACACGGACTCAAATCGTGTTTCCCAATGCCGGATTCGCCGGTAACATTTGAGAAGTATTTACCCTCGTGATTGCGCCAAATCCTGCCATCGGCAATCAGGTCAACCCAGCCATCATTATCCAGGTCAACCCAGGCGGCGCACCGGCCGTTGCTGCTCAAACCGGTACTTGCTGTAACGTCTTCAAACTTAACCTGCGGTTCGTTTGCGGCTGGCGCGGCAATATCAGCAAACACCAATATCATCAGCATATTCAAAGTTATAAACAACAGCAATTTTAACATTGTAACCTCTCTAATTGTAAACTCTTCATCATCAATATCTGAACAATAAATTATTTATGACAAAAAGCTTAGAAAATATCACAAAAATTTAGCTTTTGTGTTTTAGGAGCTGTCAATAAATAAACTTGACAAGTCTCGCGAAATATCCCGAAGAGATTTTGGGAATTGCCGAAGAGTACTGCAAGCATCCC
>CAZITV010000132.1:0-6597 GCA_964542255.1 uncultured Victivallaceae bacterium | reverse complement strand
CGCTTTTAAGCGGCTGCGCGGTGAAGCAAAATTAACCGAGGCGAATATTAGTGAGGCTATGCAGGAAATCCGCATGGCGATGCTTGATGCCGACGTCAATATCTCCGTTGTTGACGATTTTATCACTGACGTGTCACATTCCTGCATCGGCATTGACGTGGTGCGAACAGTCACGCCGGGTCAGCAGTTAATCAAGGTCGTTAATGACCGTCTCGTGGAGCTGATGGGCGATTCAGAGTCACCATTGCTGCTTGATTCAAAGCCATCCGTTATAATGCTGGTCGGTCTCCACGGCAGCGGCAAAACCACCACCGCCGCCAAACTAGCGAATTATCTCAAAAAAAACCGCCGCAAAGTAATGCTGGTCGCCGGCGACATCTACCGTCCCGCCGCCATCACTCAGTTGGAAGTGCTGGGTCAGGAAATTGGCGTTCCTGTCTATGCCGAACGCGATAATCGGGATGTGGCCGCCATCGCCAGAAACGCAATTGAAGCAGCTAAACTTGAACATTTAGATACAGTTATTATCGATACGGCAGGACGTCTGCAGATTGACGACGATATGGTACAGGAACTGGTACGCGTGCGTCAATCGGCGCGAACCGATGAAATTCTGCTGGTCGCCGATGCCGCGCTTGGTCAACAGGCGGTCTCAGTTGCCACTCATTTTCATCAGGCATTGGGACTTACCGGATTAATTTTGACCAAACTTGACGGTGATGCCCGCGGCGGCGCGGCCCTATCTATCCGCAAAGTTACCGGATGCCCGGTTAAATTTATTGGCTCTGGCGAAAAAATTGACAATTTGGAAGTGTTTTATCCGGAACGTATGGCCTCCCGCATCCTGGGTATGGGCGACGTCGTTTCGCTCGTTGAAAAAGCAGCCGAAGAAATTGACGCCGAAGAAGCGAAACGGATGCACGAACGTTTGGCCAAAAACCAGTTTGATTTTAATGATTTTCTCTCGCATTTACGCCAAATGTCAAAACTTGGCGGAGCTGAATCCATTCTCAAAATGCTGCCGGGCGGGCAACAGCTTTCTAACGCAATGGGTGAAATCGACCATTCTCATTTCAGCCACATGGAAGCAGCCATTTGCTCAATGAGCAAATATGAACGTGAACATCCGGATGTCATTGATTTTCCACGCCGGAAACGCATTGCCAAGGGCAGCGGCACGTCACTAGAGATGGTGGCGCAACTAATCAAACAGTTTATGATGATGCGCAAAGTTATGAAAAAGCCCGGGTTAATCAAACAATTGTTTGGTGGTTTGATGCATGGCTTCGGCAGCGGCGCCGCGACCAATGATGAAATGGGCAGCCTGGGACTGTCCGGCACAGGTCCATCGCGCCGCGAAATTGAACAGCGCCGTAAAGTGGAAAAACAAAAAAAGAAGCAAAAACAAAAACAGCGGCGCAAAAATCGTTAGTTGCCGCTAAATATTCTGCTGCAGTGCTTTAGATATAATCAGGCAGCCGGGATTATAACCTATAGGAAATAGAGATGCTGACAATAATTATCGCCATATTGATTGGGTGCGGGGTTGCCTGGGGCAGCTACTACGAGTGGGGTTGGGCGTGGGCAGTCGTTAACGGAGCCTTTATAACTATTGTTGTTCAACTGGTTGTCGGATTATATATTCGCAAACAGGTGGGCAGGGTTCACGGCAAAATCCAAGCGGTGATGCAGGATAAGCAGGTAAAATTAAACCGTATGGCCAATCAGTTTATGCGGCGCCCGGTCGGCGGCATAAAAACCATGCAGCAGATTATGGAAAAAGAGCAGTCCGGCGGCGTTCGTCAGGCACTGGAAATGACTAGTGAACTGGAAAAATGGTTCAGGTGGAATATTCTGCTGGAAAAACAAATCAACACCATGCGGATGATGTTCCACTACCAGCTCAAAGAATTCAGCAAGGTTGACGCACTTATGCCGCGCTGCCTGATGTTCGATGCCCGTGCCGTTGCTATGAAAATTGCCAGAATGTATAAAAATGGTGATGAGAAATTTATGCAGTTTTTTAAAAAGAAGGTCAAGCGTGCCAAGGGCGACGACGCGGCACTGCTTTACAGTCTTTGCGCCTGGATTTTGGTCAAACAGAATAAATTGGATGATGCGCTCAATTTGCTGATTGAGGCCAAGAAAAAGACCGAACATGAAAACATCATTCATAACTGGGAACTGCTCGCCAACGGCAAAGCCAAACAGTTCTCAAATGCAGCTCTGGGCGATATCTGGTATGCGCTTCACCTGGAAGAACAAAAAGTAAAAGTACAAAAAGAACGTCACGTCATGCGCTGAGGCCTTTGCCGTTGCTTTATACTTTAAAACATTCATTATTGAGGCAGCAATTATGGAATCTAAACCATTAATTTACATGGATAACAACGCGACTACGGCAGTAGATCCTGAGGTTTTCGCGGCAATGCAGCCATTTTTCCAGGATCGTTACGGCAATCCGTCCAGTATTTACGCCTTTGGCGGCAATGTTGCGGCAGATATCAAAAAAGCTAGAGCGCAAGTAGCCGCGCTACTGGGCGCCGACCATCAGAATGACCATGGCGAATTAACTGAAATTATTTTTACCAGCTGTGGCACCGAAAGCGATAACGCCGCAATTTGGAGCGCAGTGGAAACCTGCCCGAAACGCAAAAAAGTAGTTATGTCCAAAGTCGAACATCCGGCAGTATTGAATGTTGGCAAAGACCTGGAACGGCGCGGATACAAAGTTACCTATTTGCCGGTTGACTCAAAAGGGAGAATTGATTTGGCTCAGGTCAATGAATCGGTTGACGACAATACCGCGCTAGTTTCCGTGATGTGGGCCAATAATGAGACCGGCAATATTTATCCGGTAGAAGAAATCGCGGCGATTGCTCATAGTTACGGCGCACTATTCCATACCGATGCAGTCCAAGCAGTAGGCAAGGTGCCAATCAATCTAAAAAATTCACAAATTGACATGCTGAGCCTCTCCGGACATAAACTCCACGCACCCAAAGGCGTGGGCGTGCTTTACGTCAGACGCGGCATCCGTTTCCGCCCGTTTATGCTCGGCGGTCATCAGGAAAAAGGGCGCCGCGCAGGCACCGAAAATGTCGCCGGGATCGTTGCCATCGGAAAAGCCTGCGAACTGGCAATGCAGCAAATGAATTATGAAAATAGTTACGTAAAAACATTACGCGACCGCCTGGAGCAGGGCATTGCCGCAGCGGTGCCGGTAATACGGATAAACGGCGATTTAGACCACCGCCTGCCCAACACCTCATCAATTAGTTTTGAATTTATTGAAGGTGAATCTATTTTAATGCATTTGGACCGCAGTGGAATTTGCGCATCCAGCGGTAGTGCATGCACAACTGGAAGTCTGGAACCATCACACGTTCTGCGGGCGATGGGAGTACCATATACCGCAGCGCACGGCACGATTCGTTTCAGTTTATCACGGTTCAACACTGAAGCAGAGGTTGATGCGGTACTCCGGGCAATTCCGCCGGTTATCCAGACATTGCGCAATATCTCACCTTATTGGGATGAATCAATGAACCGGCTTGCGCCAAAATGAGCTCACAGCAAATTCAACTGCTCCGGCGGTGGTATTAGAATATCGCGCACTGGAGCAAATGAGCGCCGGTGCAGCGGGCAAATACCATATTTGGCAATTGCCGCCATGTGCATTGCGGTTCCATAACCTTTATGCTGTTCAAAGCCGTACTCCGGGTAATTTTTGGCATATTCGGTCATCATCCGGTCACGGTAAACCTTGGCGATAATACTGGCGGCGGCAATACTCGCGGACTTTGAATCTCCCTTGACGATTGCTTTTGACTCAACCGGCAATCCCGGCACCGGCAATCCGTCAACAAGCAGGAAATCCACATATTTTAATTGTTCTACAGCCTGCCGCATCGCGGTATGAGTAGCGCGGAGAATATTAATTTTATCAATTTCGGGTGCGTCAATTACCGCAATGGCATACTGCACCTCTTTTACTGCCAGAATCAAGTCAAACAGCTCTTCGCGTTCCGACTCTTTTAACTTTTTCGAGTCATTTACCGCTGGAATAATGGAGCCGCGAGGGAACACCACTGCGGCAGCAACCACCGGTCCCGCCAACGGACCGCGTCCAACCTCATCAATGCCGGCAATAAATGAAAAACCCCTCCCCCAGTACAATCGTTCCTGGTTGAGGAGTTCATCGTTGATGTCCAAATATTCCATCGTTGTCGAGGGAATATCTTACTCGAATCTGCGTTCTTTAACTCTGGCTGCTTTACCAACCTTGCTGCGCAGGTAGTAAAGTTTTGAGCGGCGCACTTTGCCTTGACGGGTAACTTCAATCTTGGCAACACGCGGACTGTGCAGCGGAAATACCCGCTCCACACCTTGACCCGCGGTAACACGGCGCACTGTAAAGGTCTCTTCGACACCTTCACCCTTGCGGGCAATTACGGTGCCGGAAAAAAGCTGAATTCGCTCATTTTCACCTTCAACAATCCGTACATGCACTTTGACGGTATCGCCGGCGGCGAAATCGCCTGCGTCCTGCTTGCACTGCTCTTTTCTGATTTTGTCCATTATGTTCATCATCTACCTCCAACGGTTCAGACTTTTGATGTTTAATATTGCATAACTCTATTTATTCAATTCACTTCTCCAGCAAATCAGGTCGAATTTGCCGGGTACGTTTCAATGCTTCCTGCTGCCGCCACAACGCTATCTCGCCGTGATTGCCGGAAAGCAGTACTTCCGGTACGGTCATCCCGCGAAATTCTGCCGGCCGCGTATATTGCGGATATTCCAGCAAACCATTCGCGAATGACTCGCTAACACTTGACTCATCGCAACCCAGCACTCCCGGCAGCAACCGCGCTATCGCATCGGTTATCACCATCGCCGCCAAATTGCCGCTAGTCAAAACATAGTCGCCAATTGATATTTCCAAGTCAACCAGACCTTCACGGACCCGGTCATCAACGCCTTCATAGTGTCCGCAGATAATAATCAGGTGCTGCTGTTCTTTCAACTCAAGCGCCATTTGCTGGTTGAAGGTTTTGCCCTGCGGAGCTGTCAGAATTACCAGTGACTCCGGCCGTCGCAGCGCATCAACCGCTTCAAATAACGGCTCGGGCTTCATTAGCATTCCCGGTCCGCCGCCATAAGGTTTATCATCAACGGTGCCGCGTTCATCGTGTGTGAACTGCCGCAAATTAACCACGTTGATTTCAACCAGTCCCTGCTTAATCGCCCGTCCGATAATACTTTCTTTGAACGGTCCGAAGAAGATTTCCGGGAACAGCGTTATAATATCAATTTGCAACTCAATCATTAACCTCGACTGAAACCCGCTTTTGAAGACGGCCGGCGGCTCCGCTGACCAGGGCACGAATTGCCATAATCGTTTTGCCGTGCTTGCCAACTATCTTACCGATATCTTCTTTGCGGCAGTCAATTCTTATCGTGTCCATTTGCGCGCCGGGCTCGGATTTCACCCGAACTTCGTCCGGAAAATCTACCAGCGCCCGCACAACATAGTCAACAAAATTTTCCAAATCTCTGATTGTGCCGTCTGATGCCGGAACTTTTACTTCACTTTTCTCACCGTTGCCGGTGAAAAAATTAATTAATGATTTAAACACGTTTGTAATCCTTATTGGTGTTACTACTGTTTGGCGTTACCGCAATTATGCGGTCGTCGCCGCGCCTTCCGCTGCTTTTTTAGCCGCTTCAGCTTTTGCAACTGCTTTCTTGGAAGGCTTCTGTTCTTTAACTTTATCAGACATTTTGACGCCGCTGCGTGCGCGTTTTAAGATGCCTTCAACAGTTTCAGTCGGAGTCGCGCCTTTGGAAATCCAATGATCAACTCTAGCTAAATCAATTTTTTCATCCTTGTGACGCGGGTCATAAAATCCCAATGACTCGATAGCGCTTCCATCGCGGGAGGAGAGTTTGTCCATCACCACAATACGGAAACAACTGTTGTTCTTTGAACCGGTTCTTTTCAATCTGATTCTGACTGACATAACTGTAAACCTCTTTTGTTGCTTGTCTCTGTCATTATTCACATTTTTAACGTTATCCGAAGATATATCACCCTGGATTGTTTTTCGCTACTCATACAATTCAGAGCGTTTCCTGCCGGACATCCGTCAATATCTATTCGGTTCCGCTTTCGGCGACAATGCCAAATCAGCCGCATATCAATAAATATTCGACATCACCACTACCGCAAAACCTTTCCCTAATAACTTCATTAAGCCTTCCCCACCACGGCAGGTACCTGCATAAAGAAATCCAAAGAGCCTATAATATACCTTATTATATTCATCGTTCAACCCTTGCCAGCAATTTTTTCTGAATAATTTTGCTGCTGCAACGGCTCATTAACCACACCACCCTGGCAATGAGCCTAAAAATAAGGCATTACATTATGCCGTGAAATATACTAACTCAATGTGACAACTTGGTTGCTATGGAGGGCGGTGCTCTGTCGCCGCCGGGCTGCTGGCTGTTATCGTACAATATAGGTAATTGCAAAACTATTTTGAATTGATTTTTTGCAGGGTTTCTTGAAGATTTTGACGATTTTAAGCG
>CAZITV010000131.1:1739-6618 GCA_964542255.1 uncultured Victivallaceae bacterium | reverse complement strand
ATTAAAAAACAATTGCGGTTTTGCAACTGGTTTTATTGATAATGGTTGACCACGCTGGTTCAAATTCGTCCAGTGTAAAGCGGTGAGTAATATAGCTGGCGGTATTGAGCCTGCCGTCAATGAGCATTTGACATACTTCATCGTGTACTGAGGCTTCTTTCGGGTCAATGCGCTGCAGATTGCTTTTTTGTTTAAACGCGTCCCATACCGCAGCATTGCACATTTCCGGATAGACCGCGTAGCTGTAAAATGCGCCATTCGGCTTAATGACTGTATCAAGCAGTCGCAATACCGTTGTAACGCTGCCGGTAGTATCCACCAGCGCATCAAATGCGTTAGTGGAAGATGCAATATCATCAAGTAGAACAACCTTGTCTGCAGTGCAGTTTTGCCGCGCGAAGTCCAGCTGTATCTGACGCCGCGCGGTAAGTGTTACCTGTGCCGCCCCAGCCATTTTTAGGAATAACGCGAACAAGCAGCCGGCAGCACCGGCGCCGGCTATTAAAAACGAGCGGTTCTTAACCGGAGTAATCTGCGAAGTTGACGAATAAATTTCCTTGAGGCAGCAAATCATCATACATTGGTCCGGTGTCAGTACTTTTGGCAGTTTTTGCATAGACTTATAGCAGTTGGAGATTGCGCCTGCGGCAAGACCATCGTCGGCCATTGCCTGATAATCTTTAATTTTGCCGTACTCGGCGAATCCGCCCCAAGCGGAACCGATGCCGCTGCTGACTTCGTGCGGATAAATGGCATGAGGCCGGGTGACCAAATCACCAGCCGCGAAGTATTTTACCTTACTGCCGGTTTCAACCACGAATCCGATGGATTCGTGACCGAGAACCACCGGATAAGGAATGCCGAAATTGAAGCTGTTTTCGACAATGTGCAGGTCAGTGCTGTTGCAAAACAAACACGAATGTATTTTTACCAGACAATCATAATCACCGGTTACCGGCATGGCAATATCTACAACGTTTAAATCTCCTTTTCCGGCAGTGATAATCGCTTGCATTGGCTATATTTCCATGGTTAACAAAATTGGTTCTTGAGATTAGCTCTAAATATAAAAGATATATGAATATTGCGGAAATTGCGAATGCCGCCAACTTAAAAAACAAAACTTTTTCTCCAGTAGTCCGTAATAGATGAACCCGCCAAAAGCATCGACCGACTTTTGGCGGGGTCATCGTAATACGCTTATAGTCCGCTGTGTCTGACGATTTCGCCCCGGATCATATAAATGATATCTTCGCAGATATTGGTGGTGTAGTCGGCAATGCGTTCCAGATACCGCGAGATGCTGAGCATATTCAAATAATATTCAACGTGCTGCGGATCATTTTTGATTAACTCTTTGACCATTTCAAATGTTTTAGCATTGCATTCATCAACGATGTCATCTTTGGCGATGACATCGAGTGCGAGTTTTTCATCCATATAAACCAGTGCGTCGAGTGCTCCTTTTAACATAATGCGGGTGACATTTATCATGGGATTGAAGTCCAGCTTTGAGCTGTAGTGTTCTGACTCAGCGAGAGCTTTGGCGCGTTTAGCAATATTAACGCCCAAGTCGCAGATTCGTTCCATATCGTTATTAACCTTTGCGCAGGCTACGACATAACGTAAATCGGTAGCAACAGGTTGGTGCAGCGCTAGAATCTTGAGGCATTCTTCTTCAATCATAATTTCCCTGCGGTCAATTATTTTGTCATAGCGGATTATTTTATCTGCCAGTGCCGCGTCATTATTGATTGCCGCAGCGGCAGCGCTTCTAACGACCTCTTCGACCATCTCGCCAAGTTCTAAAATGTGTTTTTTCAATTCTGCGATGGCGTTGTCTAAATGAATTTTCATCGTAATCTCCTGGTGGTTGGTTATCCGAATCTGCCGGTAATATAATCTTCGGTTTGTTTGTTCGACGGACTAGTAAAAATTTTATTGGTATGGTCAAATTCCACGATCTTCCCGTGATAATAAAATGCGGTAAAATCGGAAATGCGCGCCGCCTGCTGCATATTGTGCGTGACAATCGCAATCGTATATTTCTCCTTCAACTCTTCTATCAATTCTTCTACTTTTAAGGTGCCGACAGGGTCAATCGCTGAAGTCGGTTCATCCATAAGCAGTATTTCCGGTTCCGCCGCAATCGCCCGCGCGATGCAGAGACGCTGCTGCTGCCCGCCGGAAAGCGCCATTCCACTATTCTTTAATTTATCTTTTACTTCATTCCAGATTGATGCTGCCCGCAGTGCGCTTTCCACACGTTCGGCTACTTCGCTTTTTGAACAATGGAAACGCAGTTTTAGCGGGTATGCGACATTGTCGAAAACTGACATTGGGAATGGCGTTGGTTTTTGAAAGATCATGCCGACTTTGTGACGCAGTTCCAGCACATCCACATTCCTGTCCAGAATATTTACCCCATCAATAATGATTTGCCCCTCGGCGCGTTGTTTGCTGTACAATTCATAAATACGGTTAATGGTGCGCAGCAGCGTGGATTTACCGCATCCGGACGGTCCGATAACCGCAGTTACACGATTCTTGCGGATGTCTAGATTATTGTCAAACAGCACTTGATGTTTGTCATAATAGAAATTTAAATCTCTCACTGCAATTTTAACTTCATCTTGCGGTACTGTAATTTTATTTTCCATGTTTTTCTTCCCTGAATATTACCCTTGATACGATGTTTAACGACAATACTGCAAGGGTGATTAGCAGCGCCGCGCCCCATGCCCGGCTGTGCATCTCTTCAAATGGCGAATTCATCGCATATTCATTAATTGTTATCGTCAAGTTTGCTGTTGGTTGGGTAAAATAGTGCCAGGGCCAGCTATCACTGCTTAGCGCGGTAAATATTAATGGCGCCGTTTCGCCGCTAACCCGTGCCACTGCCAGAAGTATTCCAGTCAGCAGTCCGGTGCGTGCCGAACGGCAGATGATCTGCAGGGTAACTTTCCAGCGCGGCGCGCCGAGCGCTAGGCCGGCTTCGCGTAACGTGTCCGGCACCATCAGCATCATATCTTCAGTCGTCCGCAGCACAATCGGGAACATGATGATCGCCAGTGCGATTGAACCAGACCAGCCGGAGAATTGTTTAGTATTGTAAACAATAACCGCATAGGTAAATAATCCGACAATAATGGATGGCACCCCCATCATAACATTGGCGGCAAACCTGATAGAATCTGCCAGTTTTGTACCGCGTCCGAATTCCGACAGATAGATGCCGCCCAATAAGCCCGGCAGCACTCCGATGACCACCGCGCCCAGAGTTATCATCAGCGTTCCGATTGCCGCATTGGCAATCCCCCCGTTCGGGATTCCGTACGGCTTGGTAGGTTCGGTAAAAAATGACCAGGAAATGCTTTTGCCGCCGTAATAGATTATAGTGTACAATATCCAGCCAACCATTGCCAGGGCCAGGCACGCCACTCCAATCGAAGCAAGCATTACCAGCACATCCTTTAATTTTCTAAAAAATATTTTGCGCTCGCGCATTACTATTCCCCCATTTGCCGTCTAATGCGGTCCAGCCAGTACTGTGAAAGAATTTGAACCAGCAGTGACATCACCAACAAAATTAAGCCCAGCTCAAACAGGGCACTTTTGAACACACCATCAGCTTCAGCAAAATTATTAGCCAGGGTCGCGGCAATGGTTGTCCCGGCCTGCGACAGCGAGGTTGGCATTTTTTGGACGTTACCAATCACAAACAGTACCGCCATAGTTTCACCTATGGCACGGCCAACTCCTAAAAATATGGCCCCCAGCAATCCGCGGGCGCCGTACCGCATTGTAATATCAATGGTTACTTCCCAATTGGTGGCGCCAACACCGAATGCCGCCTCTTTCAATATTGGCGGCGTCATCTTAAAAACATCGCGCATAATGGCGCAGATGAATGGAAATATCATCAACGCCAGAATGATTCCTGCCGTCATATAGCCAAATCCGTTATATTCTCCGCCAAAAAACGGGATAAAACGCAGCCGCAGCTTATCAAGCAGAAACGGCTGAATATACTCCTGCATAAACGGTACCAGTACAAATAAGCCCCATAACCCATAAATAATACTTGGTATCGCGGCCAGTAAATCCAGCGCCTGGCTTACTGGACGACTCAGAAACGGCGGTGCCGTTTCAACTAAAAACATCGCCACAATAAAGCTTAACGGTATTGCAATGGCCGCGGCTATCAACGTGGTCAGCAGCGTGCCCGTTATTGCCGGCAGCGCCCCGTAAGCCTGGCGCATCGGATCCCATTCCGATGAGATTATAAAATTAAATCCGAATGCTTTAAATGCTGGGATGGAGTGCAGTAATAACGCGGCTAAGAATCCGGCAACTAGCACAATGGTCATTATTGCGCAAATTCTGGTAAGAATTCTGAACAGCGCGTCAGCTCTTCCACCAAAATCAAGTTGTCTCGTCATGCTTTTCATATTTGTCAACGCCGGTTGTAAGTGCGCCCCTTCTAAAATAATATTGCAGTTGCTGTTATTAATTGACAACAACTGCAATGTTTTACAAACTATTTGCCATCAGTAATTTTGATCTCTTTATCCAGTGCTGCTGTAATCAGCTTTACAACATTTTCCGTCATTGGAACGTATTGAAGTCCTTTGGCGGTTTCTGCTCCTTCAACCAAACACCAGTTAAAGTATTTAACCATGGCGGCGCATTTTTCGCTATTCACCTGGTTTTTATGGATAAGAATATAAGAAACTCCGGTTATCGGCCAGGCGCCGCTGCCGGGCTGATTGGTTAATTCCATATACATCCCCGGTGCATTCTGCCAATCCGCATTGGCGGCGGCAGTTTGAAATGATTTGATGTCCGGATTGACAAATTCACCGGCACGGTTTTTTAG
>CAZITV010000131.1:0-1639 GCA_964542255.1 uncultured Victivallaceae bacterium | reverse complement strand
GTTATCGGAAGATGCGGCAATGTAATTCCCGGATTAAGTGTGCCGATGGCGTCATCACTCCAAAGTTTGATGTCGCCCATAAAAATTTTAATCAAGGTTTCATTGTCAAGTTTAAGTTTATTATTCTCAATACCGGGCAGATTTACTGCCACAACCACACCACCCATCAGCATCGGAAACTGCATCAACCCGTGCTTCTCTAATTCTTCTTTTTTTAACGGATTATCAGAAGCACCGAAATCTACTGTCTTCGATTTTATCTGATTTATCCCGGCACCCGAACCAACTGATTGATAATTAATCCGCACACCGGAGACCTGGTGATACTTGTAGTTCCAAATCCGGTAAACCGGTTCTGGAAATGACGCTCCAGCTCCATTGATCGTTTGTTCTGCTCCGTTTAATGCACCGATACTCAGCGCCGCCAAGGCAGCTGCCGCCATCTTCCGATTTCTGTTAATCCATTTCATTTGAAATGCTCCTTTGTTTGCTTGTTCTAATTTTTTTAATACATTCCGCTGTTCATACTATATAATGTACACCGCAATTGTTAGCGTTGTGTTAGGACAAAATTAGAAATAAGCTAAAATAAATAAATAAATCCACCCGGTTGAATCTTTGTAACCAAATCAATGCTGCTTACGACTATTCTGTGAACAATTCATTGGCCATGATATTGCAGCAGCCGGAACGCAACACGCCTCCGGCAATCATAAACTATAGGTCTAAAAATGAAAAATAGGTATGCAGTCTTAATGCTGTCTGCCTGGTTGTCAGGAACCATCGCCGCTGAAGATCTCACCACCGCCGATGGCACCGTTTACACAGATATTAAAATCAGCGAAATCACCCCCATCGGCATTAACTTCGTCAGCGCTGACAAGGCCAGTTGGGTTGACTTCCGTGACCTTACCCCGGAAACCGCAAAAAAATACGGCTATAACCAGGAGAAAGCAGAAGCTTTTGAAAAACAATTAACGCAGAACCAGGCAGTTCCAGCTGGTAATGTATCAAAAACTGCCACTGCCGCGGTCGTAACCCCGCCCGCCGCAGTGAGCGTCTCGACGCAGGCGGCAAGTGTGAGTACACCGGTGGCAGCAGTCAGAACGGCACCATCAGGCATTACCGTCGCAACTCCGCCGGCAGTAGTGAATGTAAATCCACAGTCGGTTAGCATTTCCACGCCGGTTGTGAATGCTGCGGTATCAAGTGCCCCTGACGGGGCAGGGATTTCAATTACCACCCCCATTGCCGCAGTAACCATCGGCACGCCTATGCCTCCTCCGGCGCCTGCACGAGTAGTTGTCGTCAGAGAGAGTGATCCCGTGGTGTTTGACGAGCAAATCGTCTATGAACCGGTAACTGTTAACTGGGTAATGTGGAACGGTCGTTATTATCCGAGATACTGGTGGCATTACAACTACTGGTCAAACCGCTATGTTTCTTGTGGCGGCAGATATTATCCGGCGCTCTATTATTATCATTCCGGCAGGTGGCATGGCGGCAGATATTATAATTACTCTGCCGACCGCTATCCTGCCCGCGGATACCGCGATTACAACCGCGGACAGGGACCGCAGAATGGTGGCGCACGTTCTAATTATGACCGTGGACAAGCACGGCAAGGCGGCAATGTCCA
>CAZITV010000130.1:0-6641 GCA_964542255.1 uncultured Victivallaceae bacterium | reverse complement strand
AACAACCATTTCCGCCGGCTTGACCGTTGCACTCAGGATTTACATTTAGTCCGCTCCGATGCTGACAGTACTTGGATTAACAGTCCCGGAGCTACTTGGAGTGGTCATGGCTGCAGGACGTTCAAACCTACGCGCGCAATCATCCCGAGCCCACTATGGCGCTGCTCCGCGATTTACTCGATTCCCCGCTGGCAGAAATATCAGCCGTGCTTGGTAAATATTGATATGGAAATTGTCTGGATCAAATCTATCGAACTTGAACCGGAACAAACCATTTCTCTGGCACATTCTCTCCACCAGTGGAATGAGGCGTTGGAAATTACCGAGGGTAATATTTCAATGAAAGAACTGTTGCATCCCGGCAATCCTGACTCATTTTCAGGTGAAAAGGAATGGGACACTCTCGGAGTACTGCCGTTGCTGCAGATACCATCTGCCAGTCAGGCAGGTGTAACGCTGAAGCCAGGGCATTCTGTGGGAATCTCGGGCGACCCGGTTGCAACCTACGGTTTCACGGTAAAAGATGTACCGGGAGAAATATTTATGCGGGGATGGCATTGGAAAAACGCCTGTTTCGTTCTAAGTTATGAACTGTCGCCGGAACAAAGAAAATTTGCTGCCGGCGAAAAATTGACAGTCAGTTATAGTTTTTCCTGCGGCGCCGGAGAATTATACGAGAAAAAAGATACCCGAGGGAAGTAGAATTAAAAGCGGTAAAAGAGTAACACTAATAATCTAAAATATGACGGCTGTCACGTCGATGTGCTGCAAAAACAAGGAAAATTATTATGGGATTAACATGGCTGAAAATTATCGTTGCGGTATTCATACCGCTGGGTTCGGTCTGCGTTGCAACAGCAGAACAGGCGGTAACAGAAAAAGCGCTGATTCCGGTGTTATGCCTGGCGTCGGAAGATACCGCCATCCAGGGACTTAACAGTATAGAACCAAAGGCGCTGGCAGCTTATCGCAAACTGGGTTATGAACTGCACTTCGGCACCTATCAGAAAACCGATCGTGCCACATTATTCAAATACCAGATAGTTGTCGGCATGATGCCGCAGTTATATTGCGGAACCCGTGCGATTGATGCCAGATTGGAAGCGGATTTGAATGCCTATATGCAGGCCGGCGGTGGCGTAATCATGATTCCGGCGCCAAGTTATTACGGTGTGGAAGACTTTGTCAAACAACTCAACCCCTGGTTGGGACCGCACGGCGCGGCATTGCTCAGCGAAATCCCGCTTGACCCGGCGAATCAAAAAGAAATTGTCCGTATTCTGGCATACCGCTATCTGCGTACCGCAAATCTCAAAAAAGAGCATCCTGTCACAAACGGCATTGATTATATCTGGCTTCCTCTGGATTTCAGCAATCACTTTATGGTTACCTATTCAATGACGCTATCGCCGGAATGGGAAATATTAATTCGCGGTGAAAAAAGTTGTGCGACTTATCCGTTTAATAAAATCAACAAAAATATTTATGAAACAGGCACATGGAAGAGCGAACCTCCGTTCCTGGCAGTACGTCAGGTGGGTAAAGGGAGGCTGGCATTGTTTACTACCGCTTCCGGATATTTTATTTACGACGCCTTTCACTGGTCACTGGCCGACGGCTTCGTCTTGACCGAAGGCAACGGACTGAAGTTAATGGATAATCTGTTCCGTTACGTCTCCGCAAATCCGCTTGAAGTGACTGGGAAAATTGCTCCGGTGCGGAAACAGATTACCGCAACCGGCAACATCCCGGTTTCGCCGGATAAAGATAAGTGGCTGGAATATGTGATGCGCAAATTTATGCCCGCTGGCTCCGGTGTGAAATATTACATTGATTGTGGTGCCGTTGCAGATATTCCCTTCAGTCCGGAACGCGGTTGCGGCTATATCAACACCGCCGGAACAAACTGGTTGATCCGCTGGGCTTGGTCGGAAATTTTTCATGCCACTGCGGCCAACTGCCGCGCCACCGATATTAAAAATTTTGATTACCGTTTTGACCATCTTGATCCGCAAAAACAGTATCAACTCGGCGTTCTTGTCTGGGCGTACCAGAAAGAAGGCGCCCGTGAACTGGAAATCTCCGCTGACGGCAAAATTATGGCTAAAATCCTGCCGCCGCGCTTTGATGAGCGACAGGGACCGCTATTCAGTGTTATTGATATCCCCGCAACTGCGATAACCGGGAATACGCTTCTAATCAATTTTGGTCGTGGAACTCGCGGCGATGGCACCTTCACCTCAATCTGCGAGTTATGGCTGTTTGAAAAAAACATCCAGCCAATGACACCGGAACAGATTACCGCCCAGTTTGAACCTCCCGCCGCCGGCAGTTGTGAACAACTCGCCGAGTCGGAATATTTCCCCGGTTTGATTGGCGCCCGATCCAACTATACAGACGGTAAAAATACCGTCGCGGAAATGGCCAACGCCGCAAAAAATGCGAATCTCCGTTTCCTGATTTTTACCGATGAACTGAAACAGTTGACACCCGAAAAACTGGCCAAACTGCAAAAAGATTGCAAAGCGGCTTCCGGTCCGGCATTTTCCGCTATTCCCGGGCTGCAACTCAGTGCCTCCTACACTGGTCGCAAGCGTCAGATTGATGATCCGAAAACTTACGGTCCGGTCAATGCATACTTTTTCGGCAAAATAACCCAACTGCCTGATCTTACCGAATTAGCCAGTCCCTATCAATTATTCTGGCGTTTTCTTGGCGGTGAATACTGCGGCGGCGATGGTATACATGCCAATCTACTTTCGCCGGGTAAAAACGGCATAAGTCCGTTCTACCAGCGATTCTGGCGTGGATTTAACCTGATCACATTCGATTCGGACAAGATTGTTGACGATTCCAGAAATACCTATACGGATTTGCTTGCCAGCGGTTACGGTCCCTACCCGCGGGTTTCCGGCAATTACCGCAGCTCCGATGAAATCGTCTGCGCCGCCAACGGGTGGAAAACGACTATTCTAGCTCGCAATCAGGAAGATATGCCGCCTTATCAATATTCATCTTCGGTATCATCTGGGCCGGAAATACGACGGTTGGCGTTTTCATGCGATTATATGCGCGATGGTGAGAACGGCGGGGGAATTCTTTTCAGTCGCCGGGTCTGGTTACAGGCACATCTCAGTGTACGTCATGTCCAGCCAATCGCCGAAGTGGTGCTTTACCGCGGTACTCAACCCATCCGGCACTGGTATCCCGATCGCCGCTTCGTTAAAATCGATGAACCGGTATTGATTACTGAACAGTGCGAACTCTCCTGGTTGATCCGTGGTACTGATGGGACTGAAGCCCGCTCCGGACGTTTCCAGTGCCAGGATAGCGCTTTTCTGGCGGGAATGTGTTCTGACAATCAAAATTCGATTTGCAGCGTAACCATGACGCCAACCGGCTTTGAACGCGATGACCGTGAACTCTATCTCCAGCACTCCTACTGGCATACCGGTGAAAGCGCCGGTCAGCTTGGCGTCATGCGCGATGCTCGCGAACTTGTACCGCGAGTTATAGAATCCGGCATTATTCAACTCTGCAAATATTTACACCCCGGACCTGAACTGGTTATGACCGACGGCAGCGTTGAAAACCACATCAATGCTGAAATGCGAATCAAATCTGCATCCCGGGCTTTCAACTTAATCCGTTATGATTTTAATGCCCCGGGCGCCGCCATGCACTCGCGGACGGACATCACGGCGTTCCGACCGGCCAATGACGGTGCGACTGCAATTCTGCTGGAGAACTCAATTACCGCGCAACGCGACCTCTCCGTCGCAGAATGGCGGAGAATGTATTTATTGAAAATGGGCATGATGCCGTCGCTGCCGCGCTTGTGGCAATATACAGCGATGACGGCGCCGGAAAAACTCACGACAGGAAAATTTGCCGACATCGCCGCCGGACAGGAAATGTTACTGCCGTTGACTGCCGGGAAAAACGGTCTGATGTTATGGCCGAACGATCTGGCCAGTCTGGCGGTATTTCCTTTGGATAACAACACATATCAGACGTGGCTTGACAATGTCGCAAAGGCATGGAATGTGAGAGAACGATTCCGTATCGGCATGGAAGGACGCGATATTAAAAAAGGCGAAATCATACAAACCAGATTTCTGGTTATGCTTTATCCCAGAGCAATCAACCGCCCTGAAGACTTGAATACCCTGCGGAATCTGTACGTCGAACGCTCCGGAATGGTCAGCAATGTTACCACCGGCGCGGTACAGTCCACCGACTATGTTATTCGTCTTAAAGCTGACAACGGAAACGCCGTCTTTAATGCTGCGGTTCCAGCTGGAACCGATCCGCTGCCGCTATTGTTGGACGGCATGAATCCCAACTGGAGTTGCGGCCTCTGGCAAAATGGCAGAATGGCAATATTCAGTTCGCTGGAACAAAAAATGTACGCGCTGATTAAACCGGGATTCTCTGGAAAAGTCGCCGCCGGACATCCGTTGACAAGCAGCGATCCGGAACTGGTGATTGAATGGGAAGGAATATGGCAGGGCGGTGTTCGCGCCAGATTGCATAATCCGCTCCCCCGTGAAATGGAGTTTGAAATACGGACCAGTCCATTCATGCCGGACATGCCCGATTATCAGTCTAAATTTAAGTTGTCACCCGGCGAAAGTATTTGGCTATGGGGCAGCAAACAGGTTACCGTCATTGAAAAACCTGATTTTATTGTCAACAAGGTTGAAAAAACTGATTCCGGGATAAATATTAAAGTCAGCAACGGTAAAAATTTCCTTTGCGAACAAGGTAAAAATGTAATTATCAACCGCGGTAAGCCGTGAATATTTATTTTGCAGTAGCGGAAATATTTATAATTTGACTTCAACACAGGACAGGAGGTAAAAATAATAAGTCAAGGATTTAGCATGAAAAAATGGTTTTGATGAAACAGGCAAAGCGGGGAAATAAACTCACCGTTCCCGCGGAATCAAAAAACAATAACAGGAGACGTTCAAATGTTAAAGAAAATTTCTCTATCGGCAATGATGATTATGGGACTGTGTGCAGGAATTGTCGTTACTGCGGAAGATAAGATAATGTGGTATCCAGGTTGTTTCGAAGTTGAAGGAACAACTCTTAAAACAACTACCGTGACAACAGACCCGGCCGACAATGGCATGACCAAATTCACCCTAGCATTCAAGGACGAAAAATCAAACTCCGGCTTCGCTCAATTCCCACTGCGCAGTAAAGAAGATTGCCCTGCTTTCTCATTAGAGGCAACTCCGGAAAAAGACGGCATCGCGGAAATTTGGGTTGAAGGCGACAACGGCTGGAAATTTCAAGGAAAAATCAACTTCCAGGCCGGCAAAAAACAAAATTACATTTTAGAATTAAAGGAATTATCCAGCTCGCAAAGCCGTTGGATGCGCGTTGTTTTCAGCAACAAGGAAAATGCAAAAGGCAACGTAATCATATTCAACAACCCGCAATTCCTGGCTAAATAATAAGCTAGTCTTATGGCAGATGACCGGATCAATATTAAAACGTTAAGTCGGCTGGTCGGCGTCTCGACCAGTACTGTTTCACGTGTTCTCAGCGGCAAAGCCAGGGAATACCGTATCGCGCCTAAAACCGAATCCAAAGTGATGGAAAAGGTCCGCGAATTGGGATTCCGTCCCAATTACTTTGCCCATAGTCTGAATACCGGGAAAACTTATAATATTGGTCTGATCATGGCCAACAGCATTGACACCTTTTTAGGTTCCATCATTGAAGGTGCGGAATCATACCTGCGTAATTCTGAATATAAAATGGTACTCGGCACCTGCGAAAACAATCTGGAAATAGAGCGCGCTGAAATAGAACGCATGTTCTACCGCCAGGTTGACGGTATTATCATATATCCTTCCGCACTTTCAGAAGGTATTGAAATGCAGCGCGACTGCCTGCGCGAAATCGTCGAAAAACGCATTCCGCTGGTAGTCATCGGCAGAGATGCCGACGTGAATGCCGACAAGGTGTTGTTTTCTGATTATGAAGCCGGCGTTGCCGCGGCGCTAGACTTTATCGCGGCGGGATGCCGTTGCTTCGGTTCGGTAACGTTACCGTCGTTCTGCTCCCGCGATCGGGAACGTATTCGCGGTTATGTTGATACATTATTGCAGCAAGGCATCAAACGCGAAGCAATCATCGAAACAACGCTCCTCGGCGATGGCAATCGCACTAGTTCAGTCACGCCGTTATTGCCGGTGGATTGTATTTGGGGTATCAATACTGGTACGATCCTTGCGACTGCCGGGATATTACAGCAATATCGACCAATATCCAATCTGCGACTGCGCGGACTTGGGATTGAACCTTTTGTCGAACTGATGCAGTTGAAGATCACAATGGTAGCAATGCCTTCACGCGAAATGGGGAAAGCCGCCGCCTCTCTGCTGCTCGAGCAGATTGGCACTGACGACAAGCTTCCGCCGCGTACTGTTATTCTTCCATGGCCGGACTTGCCCGCCTGACCAGTTTTACGAAATTCTATTCAATTCCGTTTTGACTATTACATCTTCAACATGGAGTGCAGTTTTGTTTATCACGGTGTACGACTCAGCGAAGAAAGATAAATGATAATGAAGTGATAAAAATACTTAAGGGAACATTTAAAGATGAAAAACACAATTGAG
>CAZITV010000129.1:0-6661 GCA_964542255.1 uncultured Victivallaceae bacterium | reverse complement strand
AATGGTATTAATTTACGTTTTGTGAGATATCAGCTCATAATAAATAAACTGGCGGATGGGCAAGAATCATGTCGCAACTGCCTGACATTTTTACATTATTGCAACCGGCAGGGATAAAGAAGCAATCACCCTGACGTAAGTGGATTTGGTAATTTTGTACAGAAAAATTGCAAAATCCGGCAAGCAGTACGCCGGCAGCACAAGCACCTGATGAATTGTCATAAATCCATTCTTTAACAATATTAACCCGGGTGGCTCCAAAAAAATTAACAGTGTTGCGGTCAAGCAGGGAAACAACCTTGACATATTTATTGTCCTCAACGACAACCGGAGACACGATAGATTTGGCCCATGCTTCTTCTCTGGAACAGCTACTGTAATCAAAGATGTTCAACGCGTCGTCAACAGGGAGAGTGCCGAAACGATCATGCATGGTAAGTTTCTGCGAGCCGCAAACATTTTCCGGCTGAACGACAAAATCAGTCGGTTCCATGATTTCGAGCAGAAAAATACCCGGACCGATAGCATGCGGCGTTCCACCCGGAAGCAACAACACGTCCCCTGCCCGGACTGGATGTTTATGCAGCATTTGCAGACTTTGCGGCATATTGCCAGAAACGGCTTCGTCCTTGAATATCTTTTTGTCCAGTCGCTCATTAAATCCCAGCATCAGATATGGTTCTTCGCCAGCTATTTTCCTTGTGCCAAGGATAATCCAGGATTCGGTCTTGCCGAAAGCTGAATTGTAATAGAGTTTGGCGGCAACCTGGTCGGGGTGAGCCTGTATCGGCAACCGGATGGCGGAATCTAATAATTTAGTTAAAAAAGCAGTATTTTTACCGAATTTGCTGACGTGTTTTTGTCCTAACAGTTTTTCCGGGTGACAATTGATTAATTCTTGAAAAGAAACCAATTCGCCGTCAAAAATGGCGTTACTTATTCCCTCGGTAATGTTGTTGCGCTGCGGATTGCCGGCTTTTACGGTTGAAGCAATCCATTCTTCAGGGAAATTGGAATCAACCGGATGCTGTTTGTGTTGCAATGCATCAATCATACTACCGCCTTGATACACCCGCCAGACCCGGTTGCCGGCGAAAGCGAATGGCAAAGCGCACATTTCACAGATATCTATTGAATGTTCTTTTTTTTTCAGCATAACTGTTGACTTTTTTTGGTTTTATATTATATTACCAAGTATAATTAAAAATTCAAGAGGCAAATATGAATAAAATTAATTTTTTTGATGAAGGCTTAAGAAAATTACTCGAATATAAATATTCACAGCATGTTTTCAAGGGCTGGTTCTTGTATCAGGAAATAAAGATGTCAGTTCGCCAGGAGTTGGTTCAACGCGGACTTAACCCTGATGCGGCAAATAATCAGGCGGAAATATTAAACCGGTGCATCGAGCGTTTACCGCTGTCAATTCCGGAAGGGAGCTTCATTGCCGGAACCCAGGATGACGCATTCTCGCCGAGTTATGCATTGATTAATCCCAGCTTTAAAGTGGAAACCTTTGCCGGTTTTTGCGACCCGGTAGCCGTTTACAATGATATCGTACCGGATGAAGAGATTAGTCAAAAACGAATCGCTAAAGTCCGGGAATATTATGCCTCCACCGCCTATACCAAAGCATTGAAGAAGATTTACGCTGGAACAGGACTTATCACGCAAGAGGTGGCATTTTTTGTGGAACCGGTTACAGGTCATGTGATTCCAGATTGCCGCCCGATTCTAGAGCACGGAATTAATGGTATAATCAAGCAAACGGAACAAAGTTGCGGTTATTCACGGGTAATGAGAGATTCCCTGAAAGCCGCCGTAACGCTGGCCAATCGCTACGCGGACCTGGCAGAAAAACTTTGCATAGAACGGAAAAATGATCCGGACGAAGTTGCCCGGTTGAAAATAATTGCAAAAAATTGCCGGACGGTTCCGGCTTCAGGCGCGACCAATTTGCATGAAGCGGTTCAGTGCTATGTGCTGCTGTGGCAGGTTATGTGTCTGGAACAAAGCCCAAACCCCTATGCTTTTTCCGCCGGTAATCTTGACCGGGTGTTCCAGCCTTACCTGAAAACCACCGCCAATGAAGAGGCGGTATTGCTGATCAGACATTTGCTGGCGTTTTTTATGGTGGGTGCGCGCTGCTGGGCAATCTCGCAGAATGTGCTTGTCGGTGGTAAGGATTATACGGGCAAAGATATGACCAATGAGATGTCATATATAATATTGGAAGCATTCTGTCAATCTAACTCACCGCAACCGGCGTTATCGGTCAAACTGCATTCCCGTACCACTGCCAGGTTTTATAATTCAATGGGTAGATTCTTCTTCACTCCCGGACATTCCACGCCGTCATTATTTAATGATGAAGCTATTTTTAAAGTTCTGGCAGGAAAGGGAATCGAACCGGCAGACATGAAAGATTACGCAATTGCCGGTTGTCAGGAACCATTGATCATGGGAAAAGAGAACGGCAACACCACTAACAGTTGGCTCAATCTGGCAAAAATTCTGGAGTTAACACTTAACGACGGCAAATCTTTGATCAGCCATGAACGCATCGGCCTTTCCTGGAAACAACTCGGCTATAAGAATTTCGCGGAAGTCGCGCTTGACTTGGAAAATGCTTTCATGAGTCAACTAAGCGATATGTTGAAAAAAATGGAAAAAGCCGCCAATAAATGTACCGTTAACTTAGGTAAAGTTGCTGTTCCATTCGGTTCAGTATTGCTGGGTTGCCTAGAAGGCGGGCATGATATGCGTGATGTTGTCACGCCAGGAACAAAATACTCCGGCAGCGGCTGCCTGATTCACGGTTTGAGCGTGCTGGCCGATTCGTTGCTTGCCGTAAAGTTATACCTCAAGCACAAGATAGATCATCCGGATAAGTTGCTGGAAGCTTTACAGTTGGATTTTAAAGGATATGCAAAAATCCATGATTTTCTGACTGCCCAGCCGAAATATGGCAATAATCATGCAACCGCCGATGCCGTTACGCAAAAACTCGCAGAAGTGATATCGGGGAAAGTTAATG
Organism: uncultured Victivallaceae bacterium; assembly: GCA_964542255.1. Classification (GTDB taxonomy): domain Bacteria; phylum Verrucomicrobiota; class Lentisphaeria; order Victivallales; family Victivallaceae; genus CAYMSF01. The sequence continues at coordinate 3,624 of CAZITV010000129.1, read as the reverse complement.
CATTGAAAAACCCTGCCGGCAAACCGTTCCTGCCGGACTATTCAACACCAAGCACTCACCTGCTCTACGGCTACTGGGTCGGGGCAACTCCCGACGGACGCAAAGCCAGGACCATGCTGGGTTATGGCATCGACCCCAGGCCCGGCATCGCGCGCAGTATTCCGGATAGAATGCTCTCCAATAAACAACTGCCATATTTAAGTTTTTCTGGCGGATATGCTTCACATATCGGCATGTCTCCTGACAATTTTTCATCGGCAGGAACCATGAACGGCAAGACGGCGATATTGCGGGAAAAAATTATTGACCCGCTGTTTAATATGAAGCATGATGCAGTCAATGCGCCTTTCTATGTCTATTTTAACATTGACAAATCTTCACATTTACGAAAAGTTCTGGCTAATCCGCAGGAATATGCGCCAGACGGCATATATATTATGAGAATTCACGGGACATTCGTTAATTTTCTGGACTTGTCTCCGGCAATTCAACAGGACATTATTGAGCGCCTGGATGAGGCTTGTGACTTTTAACATTGAGGGTAAGTATGGATTTGACAGAAAAGGTCAGGCAGAAAGTAGTAACTGAAATTCTTGACGGAAAATACTCACCGGGCGATAAGTTGCCGACCGAACGCGATATGGCGGAAATTACCGGCACCAGCCGGGTTACCGTACGTCGTGCTTATGAACAACTGGAAAATTCAGGGATCATTACCCGGCGTCCTTCCGCCGGCACTTGTGTTTCAGAAGCGTTCACCGGTAACACCAACACCATTGACAGCATTGCCATTATTGCAACATTGAATGACCCATTTTCTGTAGAGTTTATTGGTGCGGTTAACAGGATATGTTCTGAAGATGATATTCTGAATGTGCTCGGAATAGCCGATGAAGAACCGGAAGAACAGTCAAAAATAGCAATTCGTTTTGCTGCCAAAGGCATCAAAAATATGATTGTCTGGGGATTTGATAAGCGGTTTGACTTCAGAATATTTGAGCGGATGCGGGTACTGGGCATCAATATGGTTTTTTTCGACCGGATTATTCCCGGAGCATTTGCCGATTATGTCGGAGTTGACAACCATGATGCAATTAATGTGCTGTTCAATAAAGCACTTCAAGAAAAACCCGAGAAATGCATTTTCTTCGATATCTCCGGGTTGTTTATTGATACCAATGATGAGCGGAAAAAGACCTTTATTGAACTCTGCCGCAAAAAACATCTGCCGTATGAGTTTTACTCTGTTCCCCTGCATGCCAAATATCACGATTTTGAGTCTGCCGCCAAAAGTTTCATGAGCACCGTCTGCAATGTCCGTACTGCAGTGTTCTGCGTCAACGATACCGTTGCCACTTCGCTGTTCAGTCATCTTCCGCCCAACTTGAAAATATACAGTATTGACGGCACCGAAACCGCACTTGAAATGGGTATCGTGTCCTACAGTCAGCCAATAAGAAAAATGGCCGCCGCAACTATTACCGCATTGAAAAACCAGCAGCGTCTGGGGGCGGGTTGGCGCGCAAAGAAATATTATTTTAAAGGGGAAGTTTCTGAGTGATGAGAATATTCGCCTCAGGATGGAGCTTTGACAAAGACGGTCCCGGTCAGCGCCTGATGTTTTATTTAAAAGGATGCAATATGCGCTGTTGCTGGTGCGCCAATCCTGAAAGTTTGGCGTTTGAACCGGAATTGCTATTCTATCCGAAACGCAGTTCAGGTAATTTTGACTATATCTGCGATAAAGGAGCTGTTCACGGCGACGGTCTGGAACGTAGGATTTGCCGGGATTGCCGGGAACGCGGCTGCGTTAATGTCTGGCATCACAAGAGTTTTGAACTTGCCGGAACAGATATTTCTCCTGAAACAATATTGAAAATGGCGATAACTTCAAGGGATATGTTCGGTGCCCGCGGCGGGATAACTTTCGGCGGTGGCGAACCTACACTGCAGGCGGAGGATTTGCTTAAAACCCTGCGTTTGTTACGCACTAACAAAATCAATACCGCAGTTGAGAGCAATGCCTCAACTGAAACATTTGCCAGGGTGGCACTCATTGTTGATTATCTTATTTGCGACTTGAAGGCTGTTTCAGACAAATCCCACATCAGAATGACAGGCATTTCCAACCGGTTGATACTGGATAATTTGAACAAGATTGCCTTTAAAAAAGAAGCTTTGCTGATAAGAATTCCGATAATTTCCGGACTTAACGATGGCAGCACAGAAATTGGTGAAATAGTCAATTTCCTGGCAGATTTGCATCGGCGCAGATGCACGGCTTTGAAACTGCCGTTACAAGTTGAGTTGCTGCGAATGCACCATCTCGGCAAAACCAAGTATGACGGACTGGGAATACCCTATCCAATGAGTAAGACAAAACTACCGGATAAAGCCGTGGTCATCGAATATATGCGGCAATTATCCGATGCCGGCATTGAAATTGTAACATCATAACGGCTAAAAGGGGAAATACAGAAATGAGTTATTGTCTGGGGATTGATGCTGGCACCAGCAAAATTGCCGCAGTAATCATGGATCCGGTAACGCGTCAAGTACTCGACTGCTCTACGGTAAAGACCGAAGCCGAGATTATCACCGCCCCGGCCGGTTTTGCTGAACAAAATGTTGAAAAAATTATGCATACGCTCGATACGGCGGTTAATGCTCTTTCCGCCGATTTACGCCGGCAAGTAACTGCCATAGGCATAACCGGGCAGATGCATGGTGTGATGCTGTGGAATGACAAGACAACATCACCGCTTTATACATGGCAGGACAAAAGAGCTTCAAAAACAGGCAACCTTGAGGATATTAGAAACCTCTCCGGACATGATAACTTGCAGGATGGCTACGGAGCAGTCACGCTGGCATGGATGGCAGAAAAAAATCTGCTGCAAGAATGGCGGCGCGCCGCGACTATTCATGACTATGTGGTGGCAAGGTTTTGCAGTTTGGAACACCCTGTCACAGATGCTTCAGATGCCGCCAGCTGGGGGCTTTTTGACATATATGCAAAGCAGTGGGACTGGAATGCGATAAAACAGTTGCGCATTCCTGAACGCTTTTTTCCAGTTCCGGTGAATTGCGGTGACCCGGCAGGCAAACTGGTTAGCCAAATCGCGGCAAAGCTGGGTTTGCCGGATAGCATCCCGGTTATGGCTGCCACCGGTGATAATCAAGCTTCAATTCTGGCCACGTCAGAAAATTCTGAAAATGAATTATATCTGACGATAGGAACAGGAGCGCAGTTGTCAGCCGTCATTTCCATCGATGAACTGAATTCCATTTCTATCCCATCCTCTGCTGAAGTTCGTCCTTATTTTGATAACCGTGTTCTGGTTGTGGCTGCCGCGCTCTCGGGCGGTCAATCGTTGCTGTGGCTGCCGGATACGGTCAATGCATGGCTGAAAGAGTTGGGAATTGCCGAAATTTCACGAGATGAAATTTTCAAACGGCTGGATCAAACGACAATTAACGGCACATCTGCCGGGTTGAAGTTCATGCCCAACTTTTATGGTGAACGGCACGATATTTATCTTACCGGGTCTATTGAGGGGATAATTAAGGATAACTTTACCCTTGGCAACATTTTTAACTCACTGACTGAAGGCGTGCTGGAAA
>CAZITV010000128.1:0-6760 GCA_964542255.1 uncultured Victivallaceae bacterium | reverse complement strand
CTTAGGAATTTGGGGCTTCGCCGAAATTTGTGGTTTGCATAGAATCTTGAGAGTATATAACCTGTAAAAACTAAATGGAGAGCATGATGAATTCGAAGTTGTTTCAATTGAAGATTACGTTACAGCATTGCCATGTAAAAGTATGGCGCAAGTTTGTGGTTCCCGCTGACATCAAACTTAATCAGCTGCACGATGCCGTTCAAACGGTCATGGGCTGGCAACAATGCCATTTGCATGAGTTTGAACTTGGCGGCGAACGTTATGGTATGCCGGATCCAGATGGTTTCGACGATGATGATGAAGTATTGCCGGAGAAAAAATACCGGCTGGATAAACTGGTCTGCGAAGGGCATGGACGCTTCAAATATGTTTATGATTTTGGTGACAATTGGGAACATATAATCAGTATCGAATCCTTTGATTACCAGGATGATAGCGGTCAAATACTTTTTTGTTTGAAAGGCAGTGGCTCCTGTCCACCGGAGGATGTCGGCAGTACGCCGGGCTATGAAGATTTCTGCACCGCCATCAATGACACCGCCCACCCGGATCATGACAGCATGAAAGAATGGGTTTATGGATTTTGCGGCTATCCGAAAACCATGACCTGGCCGGACGGATTTGATATTGACTGCGTCAACAAAAGACTTGCCGTAAATGAGGCAAAACTTAAACTCGCGACCGCACCAAAGAAGAAACCAGCCGCGGCTAATAAAAAGAAGCCGGTCTATATGTGGTTGCCGCCCAAAGAATAACCGCATTGGCAGTTTCAGTAAAATTAAGCACAATTATCTAATTGTTGGGGTGAAGTTTCAAGCTGCATAAATTTGAGAAGTCTGGTCGTAATCGATGCTGGGAAAATGTCAAGCTGAAATGATTGGTGCAAGATGGCTAGAACCAGCGGCGCCGTTTGAAATAAGTAAACATCAGCAGGGCGACGGCGGCCATAAGGAAGATTATAGCGAAGAAGCCGTATTTCCACTCTTTGCCGGGGATATAATCGAAATTCATACCATAAACGCCGGCTAGGAAGCTAAGTGGCATAAAAATGGTGGCAATTCCGGTCAGGACTTTCATAATTTCGCCCATGCGGTTGCTGAGGCTGGAGAGATAAGTATCAAGCATTCCCAGGACGATGTCGCGCAGTGACTCGATTGTATCAATTACCTGAATGGTATGGTCATAGATATCCTGAAAATAAATAATTGTTTCCTGATGGATAAGTGACGAGCCGTTTTTCTGCATTCCATTAATGAGTTCGCGTAACGGCCATACGCATTTACGCAGAAAGAGCATTTCGCGTTTCATCCGATGGATGGTGGTTAGGCGGCGCTGGTCAGGTTTATTGATCAACCCTTCCTCTAAATCGTCAATCACATCGCCGACGCGGTCGAGAATAATAAAATAGTTATCAATAACCGCATCCATCAGCGAATAGACCAGATAATCTGAGCCGACACGGCGGATGCGTCCTTTATTATTTCTGAGCCGCTCCTTAACCGGGTCGAAGACCTTGCTGGTTTTCTCCTGAAAGGTAATAACGCAGTTTTTGAACATTAGGATGCTGATTTGCTCTGAGTCTATCGTGCACTCGCGCTCACGATAGACCAGCGATTTCAGCACCAGATAGATATGACCGTCAAAATCTTCGAATTTTGGCCGTTGAACCGGATGAATAATATCCTCCTGAATCAGCGGATGAATATTGAAATGGTTGCCCAGCTGCTTGATAACTTCAGGTTCATGCAGGCCGTCAACATTGATCCAGGTAACCGAATCACGCTCAATTAAAGGAAACAGTGCGCTGACGTTGTCCACCACGGTTTCGGTGAAAGAGTCAGCATTGTAGTCAAAAGCCGTAATGATTACGTGCTGCTGCTTCGGTGCGCCGACAAATGTGACACTACCCGGCACCATTCCAGCTTTTTTTACAAATTTTCTGATAAATCTCGGCATAAATAAAATTCCGCGGCGCCCCTGCCGCAGTTAATACCAATTTGTTTTCATTGATAGAGACCCGATTGATCTTTGGCGCCGGTTTTTTGTTAAACAAGTCCGACAACATAATATCAGTGCTATTGAGATAAATTCAAAATAAATTTGAGTTTTTTATTGGTTTTGCGCGCGGCGGCAGCGGAATCTGGATATCCGGACGATGAAGTTACTGGTCGGAAATTAATTTAAAATTGAGCAGAGAGTTATTTGCCGCGGCAAGACGAAGCATAAAACTCCATTCACTCCCGCCGCTATTGATTGTTTTTACGACAATCTGATTATAGCCGGACATAAGCTTTATGCCCTTGACGATGTCCTGGTCAAGCTCCATTTTTCTTGGTCCGCGGTCATAAGTGTGCACTAATTTGTGATTTAACCATATTTTTATGTTGTCGCTGCTGGCGACACAGAGTGACAGGTCATGATGAGCAGTGTCGCTAAGAATGAAAGTTACTGCATACGCCACAGCATGGCAAATATTGTCGCGGTAAATCCGGCGCAAATTGATTTTTCCGGGAGTTTGTTCAGAGTTAAAGCGCATTAGTTCCCAGTAAGCATTGCGGTTTTCCGCCGGCTCTCCGCCGCTCAATGATTTTTCCTCCGCCATTTGCTGCTGATGAATTGCGGCAGATTGCTGTTCCGGAGCAAAAACAAACGGGCCGAGGAAATTCCACCTGGTAACAAAGCAGTCATTATCCAGAAATTGATTTACTGCACTGTCCGGCGTCACAAGACGGCTGGCGTTAATCCGCAACGGCGGTGTGCCGGAACTACTGTTAACGCTACCGTCCACAGCGACCACAGCCGCCGGCGGAGCCTGTTCCGGCGATGAAACATTTTCCGGAATTTTTTTATCAGGCGGCGCAATCACATAACGGTCGGAGAGCATCATGCTGCATCCGGAACACAACCATAACAGAACAATAGTCAAACTGAAGTTAATATAAATAATTTTTGATGGTGTCATGTTTATCGAAACCCGCTCTAAACTTTCATTAATTCGGACATTGGTAAATATAGCCATTGAATTGCCGCTGGCAAGTTTTTTAAAAAAATGAAAGCGAAAAAAATGGTTTTCCCGGCAAAGATAACCAGCAGAAAAGGTATTCGTGATTTGCAATCAGCGTTCAAAGATTTAAATTATACTATTGGCATTAATTGGTTTCGGATTTACTCTTCACTGGCAATCAAGCCGTGAAGAATTGCAGCTATTAAACCATAAGGAAAAAGACAAGTGAGCGGTAAAGAAGTTAAAAGTGAATTATATAAAGCAGCCGGAGTTGATATAGATTTAGCACAAAACCTGCTGGAAAAGGTTAAAGCCAAATTCGCGGCAACCAGACGTCCGGAAATGCTTGCACCAATTGGCGGCTTTGGCGGATTATTTCAACTGGATTTGAGCAAATACCGCCAACCAGTATTAGTGTCAAGCATTGACGGGGTCGGCACCAAGCTGATGGTGGCGGCAATGATGGAAAAATATGACACTATCGGTTTTGATATTGTCAATCACTGTATAAACGACATCGCCGTACAGGGCGCTGAACCCATTTACTTTATGGATTACATCGGCATCGGCAAGCTGCGCAGCCCGCTATACGAAGACGTGCTGTCCGGCATCGCCGACGCCTGCCGCGCCGCAAATTGCGCAGTATTGGGCGGCGAAACCGCAGAAATGCCGGGCATGTACGGCAATGACTTTGATTTGGTCGGTGTAATTACCGGCGTGGTCGAAAAAGAACGGCTTATCACCGGTGAAAAAATCCGCCCCGGCTACCGCGCGGTAGGTTTAGCCTCCAATGGATTGCACACCAACGGTTTCAGTTTAGCCAGAAAAATTCTCTTTGCCCAATGCGGATTCACCACCGCAACCGTCGCGGCAGGGATGAATGAGAGTATAGGCGAGGCGCTGCTCAAACCGCATACCTGCTACTGGCCGGCTATCAAGGCGGCAATGGCGGCAAACCTGAATCTAGACGGTATGGCGCACATTACCGGCGGCGGTCTGTATGACAATGTGCCGCGTGTTCTGCCGCAGGATGTTGATGTCGTCTTTGACAGCAAAGCGTTACCGCTGCCGCCAATTTTTAAATTGATGGTTGAACGCGGTCAAGTCAGCCATGAAGAGGCTTACCGTGTTTTCAATATGGGTTTCGGCATGATTTGGTTTGTGCCGGCACACGAAACCGCACAGGCGGTTAAGATTTGCACTGATGCCGGCATTCACGCCGCGGTATGCGGTGAAGTTGTCCCCGGCAGCCGTACCGTCACCGTTAATTAATTGCAACTTAAAATGGTAATTTATGCAGCAGCCCTGGCAAAAATCTAAGACTTGGATGAGGTCATACTTCGCCAAACCTGCCAACAAGGCATATAGTGCCATTTCCGCGCTGCTCGATCCGCAGGGCAAAAGCTCCGAAGAGGAATCCATTGCTCTAGTGGCGTTAATGAGTGAAGTGCTGTGGGCTGACGGCAAGCTTGACGAATCTGAAATCGAAGAATTTAAGCATATTCTTTCCCGTTACCATTCTCCCGGCCGCATCGCGGTAATGGTAGATTGGCTGGAAACGCACCGGCCCGCCGGAGACAAAAAACAGATTGAAAATTACTGCGGCACCCTTATCAACTTGACGGAAGAAGAACGAATAAAAATTATTCGTGCGCTGCTTTCGCTGGGGATGAGTAACGGTGACTATTCCGAACTCCAAAGAAAATTAATTCACCGCATCGCCGCGCTGTTGCAGATACCCAACGAGAAATTAACGCTAATTGAAGAAGACGCGATTGAACAGTACGAAAGCAGACGGCGCATTCTCAAATCCGGCACAGGTTTACTGGTTGCGCTGATTGTTATCGTAATTTTTATTCTTACCGCGACCTTCTTAAAATCGGTAATTTTTGGTTTAATTCTGGCATACATTTTTCTTCCTTTAGAAAAATTTTATGAGCGTCAATTCAGCACTAAACCATTTTTTGTCAAGCTGTTTGCGCTGGGCAGCTCCATCGCGTGCCCGTTTAAAAAATTATCAACGCTGATTCATCATGAAAAAATCCAGATAGAACTGCAGCCCAGCGAAATGGTGCTGCAGCAGCGCCGCGCACTGATTGGTCAGGCGACTATGGCGACGGTAACGACGTTTATTATGCTCATTATTACCCTGGGAATTCTATTTGCTTTCCTTACCGCGCCATATGTCAGCGATATCAGCAAATCAGTACGCGATTTCGTTGGTTCAGTAAAAAATGAGAATATAGAACTAAAGATTGACAACAACAATGGCTCTGGCAGTAACGAACAACGTGCTGAAGCCAACCGGCAGTTGCCGCCTGTAGTCAAGCACTACATTAACAAGCTGGAAGCGCTGAAACCAAAACTGGAAAATCTTCCATTAGTAAAAGCCGCGGTGAACGAGGCAACTAAATATTTATCAGATACCGGCAACCAAAAGGCGTTGATGTCGCTTATCCTAGAAAAAACCAGCGGGTTCTTCAGCTTTACCACCGATTTTGTCCGGCAAATATTCATTGTACTGCTGAATATATTATTAACGATGTTTTTCTTCATCCTGATTCTAAAAAAGATGGCGGAATTTTGTCCGGCCGGTGAATTTGGCGGGAACAAAAAAAGCGAATATTTGGTTAATGTCATCTATAAAAGCAAGTGGCTGCCCGGTGCCAGCGAAGAGACGCTCACCCGCGCCAGAGAAATTATCTATAACATTATCATCAAGTTAAAAATTTGGCTGCGGGGCTATCTGACGATTATCCTTATCGAAAGTCCGCTCTATATAATCATGTTTTTTATTATCGGTGTGCCCTACGCGCTGCCGCTGGGATTCCTGGCTGGCTGCACCGTGCTGCTGCCGCTGATTGGACCAATTGGCAGTGCCATTTTGACATTAGTGGTTTGCCTTGCCGTTGGCGGCACCAGCACCAGTATGCTGATGCTGGTCGCTGTTATTGCCACCTATGTCATCATCACCGGTGTCCTGGATCAGTTGTTCATTTATCCTTCGGTTATCGGGCAGGCATTGGGATTGACTACGCTTGAAACGATCATCGTGGTTCTTCTCGGTGGATTCTTTGTCGGGCTCACCGGAATGGTTTTTGCGGTTCCAACAGCGGCGGTATTGAAATATTTAATTCCGCAAGTTTATAACTGCTGGAAATAACACCCGGACGGCGGATCTGTTGAAATAAACAATCAGTTGCAGCCGTATTAAAATTTTAGGTAAGAAAATTGGATAATATTCTCAAAGCTACTAAGTTTAAAAGAGACTACGTTGCAGGTTTCGCGATAGCCTTCTTTGTGGTGATAGTGTTTTGCGAACTACTCTTGGCGATATGGCTGCCGGTACATTTACGCACCACTAATGTTTGGGCGCTGCAGGTGGCGCGGCAGGATATGATTGATTTATTCGACAGCCTCCGCCGCGGCTTCTCCTCCGTCTCCGGCAACTCCCGCGCTGAAGGCGAAGCCGCCATTATTGCCAAAAATCTCGATGCACTGGCTATTTATGTGAGAGATTACCAGGCAGAACTCAGTCAAGCGCAGATTGAAGAAATCCGTTCCGACCTCGACGGATTTCAATCCATCCTCGATAATCTAAAAAATGGCCGACCATATACCCAACAAACCTCGATAAACCCGGAAAAGTTCATTGGCACTATAATCAAAAAAGGAATGAACTCAACCGAACCAGCCAAGACGCCATAAGCTCTTTTCTATAAACATGATTGGTTCCAGTTTGCGCCAGAACTGCCG
>CAZITV010000127.1:0-6804 GCA_964542255.1 uncultured Victivallaceae bacterium | reverse complement strand
TGGTCAAGAAATACGGGGATGAATTCAAGAAAACCGGCAATCCGCTCTACGCCCATAAGATCGCGATCCTGCTCGATGCTGTGGCCGATACGTATTACGGCCTGCCGCTCTGTTTTCACAACGAGATAAAAGCTCTCTCACGCGCCGAGTGGGAAGCCTCGCCCCGTCCCAGCATCTTCAGCACCGGGCCGCTGGGACCGTGGAACCGCCGAGTTCCCAACAGCGGGCGTGGCTGGTTGGGCACGTATGATGAGCACATCTGGGCTGAACCGTTCGCACTGGTCCGGCACCACCCGGCATTCAAACAGGTCTCGACAATAAAATACGGCAATCCCGAAACGCTCGACCGGAAAGTCAGCGAGAAACTGATCCGCGAACTATGTCTGATGTTCAAAAGCGTACTCGTATCGGGGTTGCTGACCAATTATCAGGAAGCCAACTACATGAACCTGATCCTGTTGGGGGTGCTGGCACAGGACAAGGTACTGATCAACTTTGCTGCTCCCGGATCGGAATTGTCCCTTTACAACGCCCACTACCACGATGGGCTGAACGGCGAAGGGTCTGCTGATTACATGCACATGCCTCTAAACTCCCTGCGCTTTTTAGGAGAGGCGAATGGCTGGCTTCGATTCCAACCCGACTTCCTCAAGGCGAATCCGTTTTATGGGCGCGGCTATGAGGAACATGATCGGCTGCGTACTGTCCGCGGCAACCTGCTCGAATACGCCGACAAGCACATCAACGCCGGCCTGCATAATTGGGTCAATGATCGGGATGCAAAAGGTAAAGCGCAACGGGAACTCCGCGGCAGCCGGAACTGGGCGGCATATGGGGTGGGTGTTCTCCGCGTCGGGGGGACTGGCCACCGCATGGAGACCTCTATTACTTACCTGCGTCCCACGCTCCATGTAGCTCAAGATGCGCTGGGTATCGAATGCTGGGTTGACGGCGTTGCTGTCATGCGCCGAGGCGGTTATTCTGCTTGGTGGGGCAACGCTTCCCTGCAATGGGAGCGTCCGGAATTCAAGGCACTCTCCGCCATGGACTATCCGCACAAAATCTTCGAGTGCTCAAAGGATGGCGGGTTCGCAAGCTGGTCTTGGCTTTACGCTCACATCCTGTGCCAGAATACGGTACTGGTCGATGGCACAGCCACCGGGGCCGGGTGGTCAGCCAAAAACCGTGGCTATGGCGAGGTTGTCACATTCAAAGGCGGCGAGGCGGCGGGTGAGCCGGGCTCGCAGTTCCAAGTCCTCGACGTGAAGGACCACTACTCCTGGAGCCAGGTGAAGAAACCGGAGGTCCAAGAGTTCCGCCGAACCCTGATTGCTGTGGACACCAATGGTGGCCGACCCTACACGCTTGATCTGATGAAGGTTCGCGGCGGGAAAGAACACGCGTTGTTCAACAGTGCCTGGGCTGAGCGCGGTGAAAGTCGCCTGCCGGCCATCGCAGCCAAAGTTGGGAATCTGGAAGATGCTCTCTCAGGCGGGTACGGCCGCGGAACCGACAAATCCCTCTACAAACGGTTGACCGGAGTTGAGCAGCTTTCGCCTTTCGACTCGTCCTGGGAACTGACCTGGAAAACGGATTATACCGCCTATTGCCCGCGTCCGGCGGATGGCAAACCATTTGTCCGGCCGTTGCCCGGTGACGACGGCAAGGTGCAGTTGCGCCTGATCGGACTTGCAGGCAGCAAAGGCAAGGCTGACCTGATCAGTGCCAAAGGTCCCTGGCTGGCTACGTTGAATCAACCGCTCCCCGGGGGAAAAGCAGTTTCCGGCGTCGTCGCCTTTGAGGACACTCGCGATTTCCTGATCGAGCGGCGCCGTACAGGGGCTGACGGCAAAGAACTGGAGAGTCTGTTCATTCACGTGTTGGAAGGCTTCCGGGAGGGTGAGTCGACAGTCATCAAGTCAATTCAGTTCATCCCCTGCGAAAGCATCCGGGGGCCAGCGCGGGATATCGTGACCATCAAGCTTAGCCTGGTTGACGGGACGACTGACACCGTGCTCTACCAGTCAGAGCAGGGCACCGTCCGTCTGCCTGATGGGACTGAGACAGATGCGCGCTACGCCCTGATCCGCCGCGGTGCCGACAGCAAAGTCAAACAAGTCGAAAGCTGCCGCGCCTCATTTGTCAAAGGTGCTGGAATGGATTATAAATTTCCCGGTGATCCCACCGGAGAAATTGTGGATATCATCGGCGATTTGACCGGAACGCGCCAGGAAAGCGCGTTGATCCTCAAGACGCCAGCGCCATGGCCGGATGGAGATGCACTCAAGGGACGGCAATTGCTGGTAACGTTTGAGAGCACGCTGCGGGCACCGTGTGCTGAGGGATATCGGATCGATAAGGTCACCAATCTGCCGGACGGCCGCGTCCGGGTTGACCTTCAGGATCATGCGCCGTTCATCGACAGTTGGCACGATGTCGTCGATCTGCCGCCCGGCAAAACCGGAGTCTTGCGGACGAACCGCTGCCCCACCAAGCACGACAACTCGCCGTGGTACCGCGGGATGACCGTCTGGTTCCCCGAAAAGCAGCGCACTTACACTATTCTGAAAACGTCTGTTCTCGGCGGCCGCGAAGACATCAGCAACGCTTTCGAGTTGGCCGGCGCACCGGATCTGGCGAAAGATGGTATCGTACCGGGCGACTGGTTTGTCGTGTACGGCATCCGCCCAGGTCTGAAGGTCAACATTCCAAGTGAATGGCGTCTGAATGATGCCACTAAAATAAATGAAAAAAACGGTAAATGAGCATTTGTCGTGTGCTTTGTGTTCCCGTTTTTTCAACGAGTTATGAAACCCATTCTCAAAACGGGAATCGCGCACTCAGCAAAGTTTTTGGCAAAAAGTTGCATTGGGCGGATAAAAATAGGTTTGACACGCAATTTTAAAAATTATTAACAGGAAAAAGCAAATACTTTTGAATTTGGCTCAATGAGTTTATTTATGATAAAGCAAACATTCAAAATCAAAAGGGCGATTATGAGTAACAAGATGACACCATTGGAACGCTTTCGGAAAACCTTGTCCCACCAGCAACCCGACCGTCCGCCGATTATGGCACTCTGGGTGCCGGAAGTTGGCGCGGCGCTGACCAGCTGCCTGGAGCGGCAATTTGGCGAATGCGACATCCTTGAACAGTTGGAAATTGATTTTCGCGGTATTGGTCCACGGGCTATGACTCCTGCTGATTCTGGTGCCGTTGCCGAAAATGCTTTCGGTATTTACCAGGATGTCACCAGCCGCCCGTTAGGCTGGATTCAGACGCTGGAGGATGTGAAACGCTTCCAACCTCACAATAACCCCGACTCTTTCGACTATTCCGAAATCAATGAACAGTGCCTGACGCACGACGGCTACGTCCGCTTCACCGGTTCACCCGGCATCTTCGATATCGTCAACAGACTGGGCGCCCGCGGTAGGGGTTATGAAAACATCTTGTGTGAGATCATGATGGAAGACCCTGTCGTCGTCGCAATGATTGATAAACAACTGGATTACGACCACGAATTCTTGCGGCGCACCCTGGAAGCAGGGCAAGGGCAAATAGAAATGATGTGGATTGGAGAGGATTGCGGTTCGCAGCGCTGTCCGCTTTTCGACCCGGCTTTTTTCAAACGCTGGTTTGCACCACGGCTGCGGCGGTTTATTGATCTGGGGCACCAGCACGGCGCGGCGGTCAAGCTGCATTCCTGCGGTTCCAACAGGGAGCTGCTGCCAATTTTTATTGATATTGGTCTGGACATTCTTGATGTCTGTCAACCGGAACCGGCAGGTATGGAGCCGGAAGGACTGAAACGTGATTTTGGCAATGATATCACCTTCTGCGGGATGCTCTCCCTTCAGGAGACCTTTCCCCACGGCACCGCCGCAGATTGCCGCCGCGAAGTTGAGCACCGGATCAGAGTCATCGGTCAAAACGGCGGCTATATTTTTTCGTCCGGCAACACCTTCACGAAGGATATTCCGCTGGCAAATATTCTCGCTGCATTTGAGGCGGCGACCGGCAAATTTTTTGCAAATACGTAATATTTATTCACTCTAATTAATACTGAGCAGCAATCTAAAAGATAGTAAAGATTGCTGGTCAGTATAAGCATAACCTGGAGGTAAATATGCAAATATTAAACATCGGTTCACTGAATATTGACCACGTTTACCAAGTTGACCACATCGCCAGACCAGGCGAAACCATCAGCAGCAGCCAACTCCACACCGTCGGCGGCGGCAAAGGCGCCAATCAAACACTGGCGCTTGCACGCGCCGGAGCGTGCGTGAAACATGCCGGCTGTATTGGTGCTGACGGTGACTGGGTATGCGAAATTCTGGCAGCAGCCGGAGCAGACATCAGCCATATCCGCCATACTGCCGCACCAACCGGACACGCCATCATTCAGGTAGCTGCTGACGGCGAGAACAGCATCGTACTATTCGGCGGTGCTAACCGCGAACAATGCTTGACTGAGCTAACGGCGGCACTGGATACTTTGAATCCGGGCGACATTGTTTTGATTCAAAATGAGATAAATCTCAACATTGAAATCATCAATACGGCACATGCACGTAATTTGGTAGTCTGCTGTAATCCGGCGCCTTTTGAGCCGGGCATACGCGAGTGGCCATTGACGAAAGTCGGAATATTTGTGCTTAACGAGACCGAAGCGGGCGGACTGTTAGGGGTTCACGACTGGGAAGACGTTTACATCAAAGATTTATCGCGTCTTTTTCCGCAAGCTGAAATTATCGTAACGCTGGGCGAGCGGGGAGTAATTTATCAATCTGCGACCGCGTCACACCGTATTGCCGCGGTTCCTGCCAAAGTAGTTGACACCACTGCTGCCGGTGATACATTTATCGGCTATTTCTTCGCCAGCCGTATGCGCGGATTGGGAGTAGTAGAAGCCTTGACCGCAGCCGTCAATGCCGCGGCAATCACAGTATCGCGTCCAGGCGCGATGGACTCCATTCCAACATGGGCAGAAGTTCAGGCGCAACTCCTCCGATAACTCAAAAAGTGACACAAATTTTGGAATGATACTAGTGTAGGGCGGTACTCGTTGCTATAAAGTTAAGGATTGAATATCCAATAACCAACAAGGAATGTCCAATATCCAAGGGGAGCAGCCTGGAGCTAAGAGACAAAACTGGTATTACTGGAGGGCATGTCCGCCGAAGGCGGGTTTACCCGCCCGTGGAGGGTTTACCCCATAGCTATCAAGTTAAGGATCGAATATCCAATAACCGTCCCGCATTCGCGGGATCCCGCCCTGCGGGAGAATATCCAATATCCAAGTGGAACAGCCAACAGCCCGGCGGCGACAGAGCACCGCCCTCCACATAACAGCCTGAACAGCCCGGGAGCGAATACTCCTCCGCAAACACTGGAGGGTTGACCTCTGTGTCAACCGTGTTTCAAGGTTTGCTCAGTTTTTCACGGTAGTATATTGGAAGTTGAAATGAGTGCATATCGGCTTAGTTTAATAGCTATGAGCCGTTTACTGCCATATTTGACATATATGACCTATTTGACGTATTGATTTATCAGCCAAGCAGCCCGGCGGCAACAGAGCACCGCCCTCCAGAACAGCCACCCTCTCAGAGAGAGGGCACTACAACAGAACATCCTCTAGCGGTGAATGATATTGCCTCAGGCAATGAAATCCACCGCATTGGTTTCGTTTTATTTCCGTGTATTCCGAACTTTCCGTGGTAAAAAGGCTGTTTGTTTTAGCACCTGCGGCTAGAACATCCTCTAGTGGTGAATGATATGCCACCGGCAATGAAATCCACCGCTTTTGGTCTTATTTCGTGAAAATTAGTGTGGTTAGTGGACAAATATGGTTTAATTTCATAGTATAAATTTTACAGTTCAACCTGACTCAACAATCCTTCAACATGGCGGCGCAGACCTGCTTCAATTGAAGTTGCCGGAACCGTCAGACCGGCAGCCCGGAGCCGGCTATGTTCGTAAATACGGTGGCACATAAATGGACTGGAGTTAGGCTCTTCAGCCAAGAACTGGGCTACCGGGATTTCCTCAAAATTCACGCCAACGTTGAGAATATCCGCGATAATCTGATAGTAGTGCCGCGATTCGATAATATCCGGACCAGCCATATTAAAAATTTGACCACAAGCAGCGTTATTACCGGCAATGCTCATGATGGTTGCCGCCAAATCATCCGCCGTAATCGGCTGCTGCAAAAAATGTCCGCCGCCAATCAGCTGCAGCGGCACACCGCTGCGGAGTTTGCGGATAAGTTCCGGGTCACGGCCGTGGCGCGGCAGGCAGCCGAGTTGCGAAGTAGGCCCATAAATGTGACAAGGGCGCAGAATCGTCCACTCCATACTGCCGGTATCACTATTGATTAATTGCAATTCGCTGTGCCGCTTTAGAGCGCCATAATTCAACGCACCGTCACCGCCGGTCACATAATAATCCGTCTCCGCCGGCTGCGGAAAACTCCGCCGCACCGGATCATAAACAAAATCAGTCGAAATAAATACCAAATGCCGCGCACGGTCACGGAATAATTCAATATCCAGGCGCATCTCCTCCGGTGTGTAGCAAATGCAGTCCACCACCAAATCCCATCTCACCGCCGTTTTTTCCACCGCTGCCAGCAGCGCCAAGGCATCGTGGCGGTCAGCAATCAAAGCGTTGACTCCAGCGGGCAATGGACGCTGTCCGCGGGTAATCGTCCACACTTGATTATTTCCCGCCAGCGCCGTCCTTACCACGGCGCCGCTGACGTGCCCGCTGCCGCCAATTACCAAAATATTCATTATT
>CAZITV010000126.1:0-6891 GCA_964542255.1 uncultured Victivallaceae bacterium | reverse complement strand
AAGCCCGGTCAGGTGATTTTTGATGGATCGGCACAAGGATTTATAAGCTGACTCCGCCGCCGGCTACCCTCGGCGGTAACCGGCAAGGAGCGGCTGGTAAGGACTTATGTTGAGACGCAAAAAGCAGCGACCGACTTTTGGCGGGTTCATCTCAGTTCCGCGCAATTAAAGTAATATGGTCTTTCACTGGAATTACTTTGGCAAAATATGAATAGTCGAATTATATTATGGGAGATAAATGGTTATCTAGAGTATCTTGAGATGCTTTGCAAAATACGGGGATAAACATTAGCGATATACGTGGAGGGATTGGATGCAGATTGTAGCTGGGCAAGCACGCAATATTATTTTAGAAATGCCTGATGGTGATGGGATTAGAGCGACACCGGTACGTTCACGCAAGGCATTGTTTGATAGCATGGGGATTTTTTCCGGAAAAGTTATCGTTGATTTATTTGCCGGCTCAGGGGCGCTGGGCCTGGAAGCGGCCAGCCGCGGTGCGGCAACGGTAATATTTGTCGAAAAAAACCGTTCTCATGGTCTTCTGATTCAAAAGAATATGGCGAAAGTAGTGCGAGCCGGGGTTGATTGTGAATTTAAGCTGATTTGCGGTGATGCGGTGAATCCGGATAATTATAGTGGAGTGACTGCCGCGCCGGATTATGTATTTGCCGACCCGCCCTACAGTGAGTCTGGTAATTTTTTTCGTTTACTAACCGAAAATTCAAAATTTAAGCAGTGGCTTGGGACAGGAACATTGATTTGGGAGCTGCCCGACTTTGGTGATGCGGATGGGGCATTTTTGCCGAAAACCGGTTGGGAGTTCAATCGGCGAATGTTTGGCAGCCGGGAATTTATTCAGGGAAAAATTGTTAACTAATGAGCATAAAACAAAAATTAATAGTGGTTAAAAAGCGCGGCTGGACGTGGAATTTACGCGAACCAGAACTGCTGGAGGGATGGTTTGACCACTATGAAAAACTAGTCCGCAATGCTGCAGTGAAGTCAAATGCGGTGCGAACAGTATTTAAGGTTAATGATACCTATTATGTCAAACTTGACCAGCCGGCGCGTCTGGATCATAAAGTGCGGGCATATTTTCGCTGCAAGGCGGAGCAGGAATTTAATGCAGCAATGCTGCTGGAAGATGCCGGTCTGCCGGTGGTGAAATATTTAGGCTGGGGGCGGCGTGGTCAACACAGTATGCTGCTGTCCGCGGCGGTAAAATCAGCGGTACCGCTGCAGAATTTAATGTTCCATTATTATGAGCGCACCGGTGCGGATTACAGTCGTTTTGTGACTCATTTGACGGTGTTTTTGCGTAAGGTGCTGAATTCCGGGATTTATCATCCTGACTTTCACTTTGGCAATATCTTATTTGACAAGGCTGCGGGGAATTTTACGCTGGTTGATGTGTACGGAGTAACGCGTCCGCGCATTTTTGCGCAGAGCAAACTTGATACGATGGGGCATATCATCTTCGGTTTGACGACTATTTTAAGTGACCGTGAAATGATTAGCGTGATTCAGGAACTTGGGCTGCGCACCGACCGTAATGAAGCGGCAGTGTATCTCCGTGAAGGACTAATTCAAAGCGCCAAACTGGTCACAGTCACCTGGCATAAACGGCGTAAACAAATTCTGCACAATTATAAAAAATTTATCACCGTTTTCAAATACAAAGGCAACGAATATCTGCTGCGTCATTCAAGTGTGGCAGAACCTTACGTTACGGCGTTTTATCTGCCGGATGTGGTTGAAAAGGAGAGTTTGCCAAAACAAATTTTGCCCCATCAGGAAGCACTGGCGCTATGGATAAAATCATTCAAACTGCAATTATTCGGCGTTGCTCACCGGATGCCGTTAATCATGTCCAGACAAAAAAACGGCACAGTGCTCTACTTTGACAAAATAGATGGGCGGCCGCCGCTGCAGGGCAGCGGGTTGTGCACTGAATTTATCAACCGCTGCCAAATTTGCGGCTTTACCGTTCATCTTTCGAATCTCTGCCAGAATCCGGCGGGCAAAATCTTTATTGACTCTATTGATGAAATCCATTTAGAAGATTGCGAATAATACCAATCCGCAATCATTACAAGCTTTTAGAATGCTATTCAGTGATTATTGGTAACTTTGGCGTAAATGCTTTATGAGCAGCATTTGCGGCGAAGCAGCTTTTTTTGTTCCACGTGCCGGGGTAAAAATAATCGATTCGGGTTCGCCTGGAATCAGCGTAAAGCTATTATTGCTAAAAACACCGTCCTGCTCTTTCATCTCGAGTCTAAGGAAAAACACTGGTTTATCCGTTGCAAGCGTGATTTCCAACCTGCCATCAGGCAATTTCCTCGTTTTAGTGTTGACTTGCGTTTGCGCCAGTTCACAGCGTTTGTACTGGGTAAAGAAATGTTCATTGCGATGGCTGTATTTTTGTCCGGCTGATTTGGCATCCAGACGCATATGCATAAAACCAGTTTCAGGTATGGCGATCAGCTTACCGACCGGATAAACTGCGATTTTGACTGCGCTGCCAGCCTTGACTTTTTGCTTCAACTCGACCTTCTTCATTACACCGCCGGCGAAATCCATGACAGATAGAGTTGCCGCACATTCAGCATCAGCCGGCAGGTCATTGGTAACCCATACTTCCACTTCTCCACTCTTATTTTGGAATGAGGATATTATGATCGGCGCGAAGAAGCGCTTTGCTTGGTAATGCAGCTGTTTCCATCGTCCGAAATAATCAATGCTGGACCATGATGCAACAGGCCAGTTGTCATTAAGCTGCCAGTAAATTGTTCCCATGCACACCGGACGCAGATGCCGCCAGTACTCCACTGCGGCCTTGATCGCCAACGCCTGCTGCACCTGGCTCAGATAGATAAAATTTTCAAAACCGTCCGGAATGCGGAAGTAATTGGCAAACATATTGATAATCTTGGAATTACCTGCCGCATTGCGCTGGTGATGTTCCATGACTGGCGAGGTTACATTAAAATCACTCTCGTCGGCAAATTGCCGGATAGTTTTCATTTCCGGGAATGACTGATAGCCAAATTCCGAACAGAAGCGTGGAATAACATTATAATATGCTTCAATTGGTTTACCGGAATGCCAAACTTCCCAGTAATGCATATCGCCTTGTGTGTCGTCATGCCAGCCGTCGCCGTAACTCTCCGGTCCATTGCACGGTGAACTCGGCCAAAAAATGCGTTCCGGATCCGCGGCATTTACCGCTTTCCCGAGTTCCCAGTTCAACTTGGCATAATTCAGCAGATACTTTTCGCGGGTATCCTTACCGCCATACCAGCCTACTGCTCCTGCCACTTCATTATCGCCGCACCAGAGCACGATTGAAGCATGACTGCGCAACCGTTTTACCTGATATTCTGCCTCTTGCCGGACATTCGCGATAAAGCGTTCCGTCGAAGGGTACAATGCACATGCAAACATCATATCATGCCAGAGCATAATGCCCAGGCGGTCACAGATATTATAAAACTCATCATTCTCGTATTCGCCGCCGCCCCACACCCGGAGCATGTTCATATTAGCGGCAACCGCATCTTGCAGCAGCCGTTCAAATACTTCCGGCGTCTGACGCTGCGGAAAACCATCCGCGGGGATCCAGTTAGCACCTTTGCAGAAGATATCTACCCCGTTAATCCGGAATGTCATACTGACGCCGATCTTATCTTTTTTATTAATTAGTTCAACTTTTCTCAAGCCGATTTCCTTCTCAACGCACTCGTCGGCAGTTGTTACCGCAAGTTTATACAACGGCTGTTCTCCATGTCCGGCGGGCCACCACAAAGATGGATTACTAATGTTAAATACTGTCCGGACAATATTCAGTCCTGATTTCAATGCAACTGGAATCTCCTGCTTCATTTCCCCGAACTCAACCGTTAATGCCATTTTTCCTGAAGCGGCAGCAGCAAGTTCTGTTATAACTGTAACCTTACATTGGTTTTTGGAATGCGACTGTTCTGTATAAACATGTTCAATGCGGCAACTTTCGACACGCTGTAAGTATAGCTCTCCATAAATACCTGAAGGAATCATGCAGATTCCCCAGTCCCAGCCGGCATGACACTGCGTTTTACGGATCAAATTCATGTGCGGAACTTGGTTATTTCCGGTCCATTGTACTGGAAACGGCTGTTTTTCAGCTTCTTCCGCTGCAATTCTTACTGGACTGTTGAAGCGTATTTGAATCGTGTTTTTGCCTGCTTTTAATAACTTTTTTACTTCAAAGCGATAGCGGCGGAACATGTTTTCAGTGGTTCCAGCCTTTTTGCCGTTAATGAATATCTCAGCAAAGGTATCCAGGCAATCGGCATTCAGAAACACAGATTTTCCATCCAGCAATTCCTGATTGACTTGAAAGTCCCGCTGGTATGACCAGTCGCAATCCCGAACCCACTGAACATCCCTTTCGTTCATTTTCACATACGGGTCGGCAATTATGTCCGCCGCCAAGAGTGCACTGTAGTTATCTCCGGGAACATCTGCCTGAATTTTCAGTTGCCGGTTAACACATTCCAGGTTCCATTTGCCGGAAAGACTAATTTTTTTCATTCCATTACCTCTTATTTAAAAGTTAATGATACAAAATACTAGATATTTAATCATAATTCTACTACAATATTTCTAAAAAAGATACTATATTGATATATCAACTTTAAAAAAGGTCAAAAATGATTAAACTGCAAAAAAATGAAGTAAATATTTCTGACTATAATCCGGTAAATATTCAAGATACCACATTTTTTCCGAACCAAATTTTCCAGGAACATTCCCACGACTTTTTTGAGCTATTCATCATACTCGAAGGGGAGATGTTCCATAAGCTGAACGGTGTATCAATGACGCTTACTGCAGGTTCTATTTGCTTTATCCGCCCGGATGATTTTCACACTGTCGGCAATCATTCCAGTACTGACAATTTGCATATCATCAATATTATTTTCAGCCGTGAAATGTTCGCAGATACGTTACTTTTCTTTAACAATTCGGTTAAATTTAATCCTGACGACCACTCAGGCCTTATCGCAGACTCTTCCGATAATGAACGAAAACTGTTAATGGAGAAAGTTGAGCAGCACCGGCAATTCAGCATAAAACCAGAGTATCTGCCTATGAAGATTATCACGATTAAAAGCTTAATTTTGGATTTTCTGCTGATGCTGTACCGGCGAACCGCATTTTATCCGGTGACGGCGCCGGAATGGCTAACGGCAGCCTGCAGTGAAATGCAGAAAAAAGAGAACTTTACCGTAGGGCTGCCTGTATTTATAAAACTAGCGGGCAAAAGCCAGGAGCATCTGACCAGGTATATGAAAAAGTATTTGAACGATACACCGCAGGCGTTCATCATCCGGCTCCGTATCCACGAAGCAGCCAGACTACTGCGCAACACCCGCAAAACTATTGACAACATTATGTATGAAACCGGGTTTAACAACGTCTCGTATTTTCGCCGGTGTTTCTGCCGCCAGCTTGGCGACCCGCCAGGCCGCTATCTTAGAAAATCACGCAGTATCTTCAATCCGCAGCACTGACTGGTAGTGTAAAAGTTAAAATTTCCGCATAGACGAGTTAGACTGCGGATTGTTTTTTCGTTCCGACTGATGGGCGATACCCACATCGTCCAAATGAGAAATTGAAAAAATGAACGGAAGAAACCAGTCACGTGTGCGCTCATAGTTGCGATCTTTTGAATTTGGATCGTACTCTTCTATTTCATTCGATACCCCGGTATCGATGGTCTTTCAAAATACGAATCAACTTCAGACTTCCTGATTCGCTCCTCGGACTTTGAGCGATTGTGGAAAAAGGGGATGTAATTTTTTCAGAAGTAGCGTGGTTTACGGTATTTTCAGCCCTTAGGGCTACCCTGTGAATAACCCCCAGATTCATCTGGGGGAATAAGCATCCCGCCCAATTACCAACCACAGCGTGGTTGCCGACGATACCGTAGGAAACTCCTACAGAGTTGTTGCTCCTATGGATCTGCTACCCCTAGATGAATCTGGGGGTTATGCAAAGGTAACGCCAATGGCGTAATAAAACCCAAAAACCTACATCCCCTTTTTCCACGGATCAGGAAGTCTGAAGATGAGACGTTATTGTCAAATTGGACGAACGTGGTCTCCCGTTATCGATCGTCGTAACCGGCTCAAACCGGCATGACGTGTCGCAGCTGAAAAAAGTTCTGAATGAAGGAATAATCAATCCAGTGCAGGAAACGGAAGAAAATTTGTGTGCTGACGCAGGCTACACCGGAGAACCAGCGAAGCAAATAAAAATTGAACATGGTTTTATTCCTCATTTTCGCTCCAGGCGAGAAGAAAAAGTTAACATGAAACAAGGATACAATCCTCGCCGATTGGTTGTCGAAGACACTCTTTCATGGTTCAATCGTTTCAGGAACGTCCTAGTGCTCTGTAAAGTTTAAATATTCGGATTGATTGCAAAAATTTTGAAGGTTGGTTCGTATTCTGAAAGACCGCCGATACCGTGGTATCGAAGGTACTTGAAGGGTACGAATCCAAATTCAAAAGATTGCAAATGGAAGCGAGTTTCTTGCGGATATATTTTTCTGTTCCTTCTTCGGACGATATTCATATCGCCCTTCAGCCTGAGCAAAAAAATCCAATCCACAATTTAACTCGTCAATCCGACAATTTAAGATTTACAGAGTACTAGTGCGATTTGAGAAAAAGTCCACCAATTATAAGGCACTGCTTCTGACGGACAGCGCCACGACACAACGCCTTAGCCCCTTACGACGCATTACCCATTATAATATTTTTTTGCAAAAAAAGCAGGAAAGGCTGTTGACAAATTTTATAGAATGCTATATAATATCTACAACGTTGCAGATAAAAG
>CAZITV010000125.1:0-7042 GCA_964542255.1 uncultured Victivallaceae bacterium | reverse complement strand
CTTGTGCCGATCCATCAAAAATCACCTGACCGGGCTTTTGGCGGGTTCATCTCATTTTGCATAAACTGTTATTTCGTTTCAATTCCTTGTCACTTTATATTGAAATATTTTTTTTGTGAATTATTATATAAATGTGATGATGGTTACGAATATAGTTGGGATGCTCCGCCGGGAGAGGGCATGAGTGCAGTGGTCACGTTAACAGGAGGTAGGCAAATGTCGGAAAACACGCAGGAACTGCCGCGCGGCAATGAGACCATTTTGATTGTGGATGACCAGGAGACGATTTGGGACTTTTTAATTGAAGCACTGCAGGAACTTGGTTATACCGTGTTATTGGCAGAGAACGGTTTGGATGCGGTTGAAATCTACCAGTCGAATCCGCATCAGGTGGATTTGGTGCTGCTGGATATGATTATGCCCAAACAGGGCGGGCACCACACTTTTCTCAAACTGATGGCAATTGATCCCAGGGCCAAAATTTTACTATCCAGCGGGTATGTTTCCGAAGATGAAGTCAAAGACTTACTGGCGCAGGGAGCCTGCGGCTTTATTCCAAAACCGCACCGTCTCGCCAATATGGCCCGGGAAATCCGCGCCACACTGGATACCGGCAAATCCACCACCAAAAGTTAAAAATAATCAGTAGATAATGGATAAAGCGAATAAAATCAAATTGGGCGCTTTTGTTATCATTGCGGTAACAATGATTGTTGGGAGCTTTCTCGCGATTGGCACGCTTAAATTTTTTGAACCGCGCTTTAAGGCTATGACAGTGCTGAATACCTCTGTGGAGGGAATGAGTCTTGGCTCACCGGTTAAATATATGGGGGTGCCAATTGGGCGCGTTACCCGGATCGGTTTACGGGATGTTGACGGATTCATTAATGTTTATTTTGATATTTTTCCTTCATCCATTGATATTGTCGGCAAAGACAAACCAATCGCGTTTTCCGGCGGGTTGAGCAGTAATAATATTATTGAGCAGAAAGGCTTATTATGCTTTTTGAATGCCTCGGGTATTATGGGCGGCACCTATCTGGAATTGACCGTCAGCGACAGTATGCGTGTTGCGCTGCCGGGACTCGCGGTCAATCCGCCGCCGGGCGTATTTTACATTCGCTCCAGAAATTCACATGTTTCCAATGTGATTCAAAATATTGGTTTGATGCTGGAGCAGCTAACGCAGGTAAATTTTGTACAGCTGGCAGACCGCATCAAGTCTTCTCTCGACAACGCCGATAAAATTTTGAACAATTCGGAGTTGAATGAAATGATTTCACGCTGGAACCGCATCTCCAAAGATGTTGAGTACAGCTCTGCCAATTTCCGCGACATATTCAACAAAGAACGCGTGCAGCGCATCATCGAAATCATCGAATACGCCGGCAGCACTGCCGAATCACTAAAAAAGACTCTGCCGCCGGAAAAAATTGCCCAGATGTCCGACGACCTGGTGCAGTCAGCGAAAGAACTTAAAATTTTTCTCGGCAACGCCGAGGAGAGCCGCGGCAAACTTACTCAGGACATCAATGATGTAAAAAACCGGATGATGTCAACGATGCTCCGCGTTGAACGAACCCTAAATATTTTAACTGAAATGATTACCAGTCTGGAAAATGACCCGTCGCAAATGTTCCTCGGCAAGAAAAAACGGGTAATTTTCACCACTGCCCCGCCGGCAATTCCGTAACTATTACCCAGCCGCAGCTTTTCCAATTCTAAGTGCTGCTGCGCATATAATTTGGAACTACTCAAGACTATGCACCCTTTTGACACTATCAAGCGCAGTAACCGCAAAACCCTCGGCATAAAAGTAACCAAAGACGGCTGCGTTGTTATGCTCGCCCCATGGCATTGCAGCGAAAGCCGCATTATCGCTTTCGCCGAAGATAAAAAGCAGTGGATTGAACGCGCCAAACTTCGCCTCGAAACAGCCAAACAACAATTTCCCGAACCGCGTTTTACTGAAGGAGAATATTTTCCCTTTCTCGGAGAGCGCTACCAGATCATTTTTCGTGATAATATCGCCGGTCTGCTCTTATTTGATGCCGCGTTTATTATGCCGCCCGGGCAAACCGCAATGACACGGCACCGCATAAAAAGTTGGTTAATCATTCAGGCTAAGTCATTAATTCCCGCCCGGACAGCCGCGCTGGCGGCATCGTTAAACCTTAGTTGCCGTTCGATAAAAGTCAGTAATGCCAAACGCCGCTGGGGTTCTTGTGCCGCAAGCGGCAATTTGAATTTTTCATGGCGGCTCGTAATGTGCCCGGCAGCGGTAATCGATTATGTTATTCTTCATGAACTAAGCCATTTTGCCGAAATGAATCATTCGCCCCGGTTTTGGCAGCGCGTAGAATCAATCTGCCCGGATTACCGGATTCACGAACGATGGTTAAAACAAAATCACCTGGCGCTGAATATACTTTGATACCAATGAGCGATCAGTCATAGACAATAACGATTAGGAATTTGGCGATGGATTTTGGTTATAAACCGCATGGCGGTATAAATATCTGACGAGGATTTATGGCAAAATCGGCGCTGAAGATCAATCGGGCGTCTATCAATGAAAGCGAATTGGTATGAGTTCACCACGGCAGTGAAACCGCGCGCGCTGAATACATCCGGAGGTTATGGCAGCGCGGGTTATTTTCGATAACAACCCGTTCCGATGACAGGCTTAATTGACGGGATTGATGTTGTCGTTATTGAATGCGATAATGATTCCTCCGTTCTGAGTTAGTTTAGCCTGCACATACACCCAGAAAGAGATTCCATCCCCATTCAGCATTCGCATTTTCCAGCCCTGCTGTTTGCGCGTTGCCAAAAGTGCTTTGTGCTTAAGGTAGTAGATGTCCTGGTCTTCAGGCAGAATAAAGCTGTTAAATGGTTTTTTTGTTAATTTATGCTGTGTAATGCCTAGGATTGCAGCAGCTGTA
The DNA here is from genome assembly GCA_964542255.1 of uncultured Victivallaceae bacterium. Taxonomy (GTDB): domain Bacteria; phylum Verrucomicrobiota; class Lentisphaeria; order Victivallales; family Victivallaceae; genus CAYMSF01. The sequence continues at coordinate 4,097 of CAZITV010000125.1, read as the reverse complement.
ACATTGTTCTCGACGATTAGTCCCTGTGTGCTTAATATGCAAACCCCAACTGGCAATATATTATAGATGCTTAAATAATGTTCTCTTTCTGCGGCCACATCCATTTTAATCAGGCGCAGCGTCTCATTCTGCATTTCTAGTTCGACCTGGTGTGTCCGCAGCGATTCTTCGGTATGTCGGTGCTGCGTAACATCAACCGCGATACCGTACAGTAATTTGTCTTTAGAGATTTGAGCTGATGTCCATAACAAATGACGTATTGAACCGTCTTTGTGAAGATAGCGGTTCTCGAAATTTAAAACCAGTCTGCCATCTGCAAGTTTGTTCTCCTCAACAACAGTTTTTGCGCGGTCATCCGGATGAATAAAGCTGCGGTATGGGCGGTTAAGCAATTCCGCGCTGGTATATCCCAACACCTTTTCCCAGGCTAAATTAACGAATTTGAAGTTGGCATCAGTACCAATAATACATATCAGATTAGATGACATATCCACGATATGGTTATATTTTTGTTCCGCCTTCTGGCGTTCGGTAATATCAATGAAACAACCTAAGATGCCGCCGATTTTCGCTTCACAATCAAAAATAGGGATTTTAAACATAATGCCCCATTTGGATTTTCTGTTGCCTGGAATATATCCTTCAGTACCTTGAATGCTTTTCCCGCTGGCAAGCACATTTTTGTCGATTTCGTCGTTATGCGTTGCCTCATTTTTAGGAAAAAAGTCAAAGTCAGTTTTCCCATTGACATTATAATTTTTATTTAATGACAGATTATTTAAAAATGCTTCACTGGCGGCGATATATTTTAGATTCGAGTCTTTGATATAAAAAATTGACGGCAGCGAAGAAATAATTACGTCAATCAGCAATCTGGCATTGGCCAATTCATTGGTCATACCTATTATGCTTGAAAGCAATTTTTTTTGCCGGTTTAAATTTCTTTCCTGGTCCGGAGAAATAGCGGAAGCAATGCTTGAACTAATCGGCGAAAGATTGATTTTTGATATTTCTACGGCAGGCTCCAAATCAGAAATTTCATTAACTGGAACATCTAAAACTGTGGCAAGCATTCTTATTTTAGCTTCAGATGGAGTTCGTTTAGCATTCTCCCAGGCACCAAGAGTTACGCGGGAAATACCCACCTTTTCAGCCAATTCTTCAGCCGTGATTTTTTTACGTTTGCGGATGGCTCTAAGTTTATCGATATATAGTTCCATATCGCTCCAATTATAAGTATTTTAAAATTATATATTTTTCATAAAATGATAAACTCTATTGCAAAAAATGCAACATTTCAAACTATATCAACTATTTTTGACGATTATTATACATTTTTGACTATATTACGTATCATGAAAAATTATTAATTCATATAAAAACAGGAGGATTGCGAAGCTAAAACAAAAATAGGAATTTGAAGTACGAAGCTTCAGTTCTTGCATCCTTAGGCGCGATGGTCAAGGGGGACTGGGCAGATTGCGGTGTGCGAAGTTATGCGACCGTTGATGCGATGCTGGGAACGCTGCGTTTCCAAGTGATAACGCAGGCAGAATAACAGGTCATTTTTGCACCGCGTCGGCTCTTCCGCGCCAACAGGTTTGTTCGACCGGCAATATCGCAACTGCTGCAAATTGTGGGTCGGCGTACTTCCGTTTTTGTTGCTCGTGCGGCAATGCCGCTGCCGGGATGTTGTGGTAAATGGGGCTTATTGGTCACATCGGCAGTTGCCGCCAGAAGGCTGTTTGATTTTTTTGCAGACAACGCGACCGGCCAATTCCAAATACTTACAAAAAAAATATTCACTAAACCATTTTTTTTCTTGTGTTTTACAAATAATACGCTATATTACTCTTTCCCCGATTTTATTTTTGGGGGATGCTTATGGATTTATGGTCGAATCCAAAGCGATAATTTAACCAAAGAATCCTTCCTGCGGCGGCTCTTGAGGAGCATTGCCGGGGCAAAAGGTTTCGCCAACTGCAAAGGAAATGACAATGCAAAAAGTCAAAATCACTGACCTGCTCGAAGCCGGAGTTCACTTCGGTCACCAGACAAAACGCTGGAATCCGAAAATGAAACCGTATGTTTACGGTGCCAAAAACGGTATCTCCATCATCAACTTGACCAAAACTATGCACCAGATTTCTGATGCCTGCAACTTTCTCCAAAAAATCGTTGCCGATGGCGGAACCGTACTCTTTGTCGGCACCAAACGTCAAGCCCAGCAGATTATCACAGAAGCCGCAGAAAAAACCAAAATGTTCTACGTTTCGGAACGCTGGATGGGCGGATGTTTAACCAATAACAGCACTATCCGCAAGAGCATTGATAAGATGCGCTCCAGCGATAAAGTTATTGAAGCCGGCGAAGCTTCAGGAATGAAGAAGAAAGAGATTTCCAAATTGGCCCGTAACTGCGAAAAACTGCACCGCAACCTCGACGGTATCGCGGAAATGAGAAATCTTCCCGCGGTTATGGTTATGGTTGACGTTTGTGACGACAAAATCGCCGTCAATGAAGCCAAAAAATTAAATATTCCTATCGTTGCGATTGTTGATACCAACGCTGACCCCTCCCCGATTGACTATCCTATCGCCGCCAATGATGACGCTGTAAAATCCATTAAAATCATTTTTGATTTACTGGTTGACTCTATCTGCGTGGCACAGGAACTCTATCATAAACGCGTTATCGAAGAAAAGGCGCAAAAAGCTCAGGCTAAAGCTGAAGCTGAAGCCAATGCTAAAGCCAACGCTGACGCCGCTGCCGAAAAAGCCGCTGAAAATTCAGATAAAAACGCTGAAAAAGTACCGGCAAAAAGAAAACCCGCTGCCCCCAAGAAAGTCGAAAAAGTCGAGACGGTAGAAAAAACAGTTAAAGCCCCGGCACCCAGACGCACTAAAAAATCAGAAGCCTCTGATGCCGCCGCCGCTGAAAAACCTGCCGAAGCCAAAGACTAATCTAGAATTTTTATAGGAGATATTTAAAATGGCTATTACTGCTGAAATGGTCAAAGATTTACGCGATAAGACCGGCGCCGGAATGATGGACTGCAAACGCGCCATGGTCGAAGCTGACGGCAATATGGAAAAAGCAGTAGAACTACTGCGCAAATCAGGTATCGCTAAAGCTGAAAAAAAATCCGGACGCACCACTAAAGAAGGCAAAATTGCCGCCTCAATCAACAATGGCAAAGCCGTCATTGCTGAAGTCCTCTGCGAAACCGACTTCGTTTCAAGCAATGAGAAGTTTATCACTTTTGTTGATGGCATTATCGGACGCACCATGAGCGTTGACGGCGACGGCGACGTCTCCGAAAAAGTCCAAGCCAACGAAAAAGATATTCTGGTCAATATGATTGCCACCATTGGTGAAAATATGCAGATCCGCCGCATCGCCAAATGGAACGTTACCGGCACCGCCGCATCCTATATCCACGGCGGCGGCAGAATCGGTGTTATGGTCGAAGTCGAAGGCGACGGCGCTGACACTGATTTTATGAATGACCTGTGCATGCACATCGCCGCATTCAACCCGGCATATATCTGTCAGCACTGCATCCCGGCTGACACTATCGCCAAAGAACGCGACATTGCCGCAGCTCAAGTACTCGGCAAACCGGCAAATATCGTTGATAAAATCGTTGACGGTAAAATTAATAAATGGTTCTCTGAAGTCTGTATGGTCAATCAACCCTGGATCAAGGACGACAAAACCTCTATCGCAAAACTTAAACCGGCTCTCAAAGTTAAACGCTTTGTCCGCTGGGACATCAAGGATGATTTGCAATCAGAAGAATAAACCGTAACTGGTTAATGGTTATATAAGGTTCTGATGCCAAACGGCGTCAGAACCTTTTTCATTTTTCCCAGAAAGTCTGATATTGTAGAGCCGTCCGTGCCGGACGGTTGAGAAAAGACAAAGCAGATTCACCACTGAGGGCACAGAGGGCACGGAGTAGCAGCAGAATTAAATGCAGCGGTGGATTTCATTGCCTGGCGGCAATATCATACCCCGCACAAGTTACTGCCATCTTGTGGACATGAAGTCCATGAAGGGTTAAAAACGGAAGCCATAAAACAAAGAAAAGACAA
>CAZITV010000124.1:0-7102 GCA_964542255.1 uncultured Victivallaceae bacterium | reverse complement strand
AAAATTTTATGTCTTACAAATTCATCTTTATGTCTCAAACCATCTTGGTTTAGAACTTTATCATCTGAAACAACAATTGCATTCTCTAAAGAACCACCTTTTGCAAGTCCCATCTTAAAAATATTTTCAAGATCTTTTTGCAGACAAAAAGTTCTGGAATCATGAACTTCCATAAATCCATTTTTTTCTAGATCTATTTTTTTACTTTGTCTTTTAATAACACGATCATGGAAATCAATTTCATAATCAATTTCTAATTTATTTTTATTTGTGGGTTCAATTGAAATAGATTTATCTTTATCTTTAACAATAATTTTTTTTAGAATTTTAATATATTTTTTTTCAGAACTTTGAACTGTAGTTCCAACATCTTGAATGGCAATTGCAAACTCTTTTGAACTTCCATCTAAAATTGGTAATTCTTGGCTATCAACTTCTACTATAGCATTATCAATGCCTAATCCTGATAAAGCAGACATTAAATGTTCAATAGTTGAAATTGAAACATGTTTATTAGAAATAGTAGTGCACAATTTTGCAGGCAAAGCGTTACTAATATGAGCTTGGATAATTTTTTCTTTTCCTTTGTAATCAACTCTAACAAAAGTTATTCCTGAATTAGGAGCTGATGGCTTAACAACAAGATTAGCAACTAATCCACTGTGTAGACCCACGCCTTTGAAATTGATTTTTGACTTTAAAGTCTTTTGATACATATCTTTGATGAAATAGATATTTAGTAAAATCTATAACAATAGCTAATCACCTTTTGTTACGATTTCTACTTTTGAAAAATAGATAAAAGTCTTGAAAAAAAGCCTGTATTTTTAAATTTAATTGGCAAAGCCTCTGAGGGTAATCCATAAAAATAGTTTTTAACTATTCCATAACAAACTAGAAAATCTTGGGATAAATTATTAACTAAATTTTGATCTTCATGTTTTTTTTGTAAAACAAGCTCTGTTCTTTGTGAAAAATATCTTTTTATTAAATTTGTTAAACCAACTAAGTTTGATCCTCTCCCAGATAAATAAATTTTCTTAGTTTTTATATCAATTAAATTGTAAGATTTAATTTTTCTATAAACTAACTGCAAAATTTCTTCTATCCTAGAATTGATAATAGTATTAACCATTGTCTTAGAGATCTTTCTAAAATCATCATCCGGAAATAAATGAACTGGTAAATATTCAATCTTATCTTTAATATTCTCATTTATAACACATTCACCACTTTCAACTTTAATTCTTTCTGCAACTTCTATTTTAATATCCAGAACTTTAGCTAAATCTTTTGAAACTTGATTTGATCCGTAAGGAACTACACCAACATACGAAAGTGTGCTATTTTCAAATACGGCAAAGCTTGTCTTGTCTTTACCAAAATCAATACAAATAACTCCGTCGTTTAAATCCTCTTGGTTTAAAAAAGAAAGACCTAAGGCATATGTACCGAAAATATAATTCTCCACTGACAATTCGCAGGAATTAATAATATTTTTTAAATTATCAATAGCAGAGTGTTCTGCTAAAACTGCATGGATATCAGCTGAAAAAATATTTGCTTTAAAGCCTACTGGGTTTTCAACATTAATTTTTTTATCAATTTTATAATTAGATGAAAATATATGTAAAATTGCTTTATCTTTATTATTTTTAACGATTTCATCTACAGCAATATGAATCAAGCCCTGAATATCTTTTTCATGTTCTATTTGATCACCATGCACACTTTTATACTCTGTTAATAAATTGCTAGAGATATTTTCAAATTCTGCGTTTACAATAATATTATCTAATGCAATACCAGCTTGCTTTTCAGCAATTTCTAAACATTCGCGTACCGCTAAATTTGCTTCATGAAAATTTGTAACCAGTCCTTTTGTAATACCTTTTGATGCAACAATCGATTTTCCTAAAATTTCAATTTTATTATTTTTTAATTTTGCAATCAGACATTTAATTTTTGAAGAGCCAATATCTATAGATGCGATTAATTCATTTTTTTGAATCATTACCTATTTTACAAAAATTTTGTTCTTAAGCCTTAAATCGATATATGTAAATTTTTCATCTTTGGACTGAATAAGAACTTTATTTAAATTGTTAATTTGTTGATTATAATCATGTCTACCGAGCATAATTTTTTTATTACCTTTTAAAGACAAATCCCATCTTTCAGAATTTATAAATTCAAAACTAGTGATATTAGATAGGTCAAAATTATTACTATTTAATGCTTTATAAAGTTTTTTAAGATCCTCAATATCAAAATTACCTCTAGCTTGTGTCTGATTAGAAAAATTATTCAAATTAAATTTTTCTATTAAGGTAAATTCCTTTGTAATTATTAAATTATTATTGCCTTTTTTCCAAAAGACAAAAGGTTCATGCTCTACCACTACGACATTAATTGTTGATGGAAATTTTTTGTTAACATTTACAAAATGTATCCATTCATTTTGCAAAACTACTTCATTCATTTTTTTATGATCTACACTTAAAATGCTAGTGTTAACTAAAAAATTGAATTGTTTTTTAAGTTTTTCTATATCAGTATTTTTTGAACCAGAAACATTAACTGTTTTGATAATAAAAAAACCAAGCTTTAGTAAAGGAAGCTCTGGATTAAATGTTGTAAGAAAAATTAATAAAGCGAGAAAAATATATCTCTTTGTTTTGATCATCTATTAGTAGAGGCATCATTAATTATCCATTTAACTAATTCATTAAAAGAAATTCCGTAATAATTAGCAATCTCTGGAACTAAAGATAAACTTGTCATACCTGGCTGAGTATTTACTTCAAGAATGTAAATTTTATTAACTTTGTCAGACTCATTATATCTAAAATCAGACCTCGTTACTCCTCTGCAGCCTAAAATATTATGTGCCTGTAAAGCCATATCTAAAATCTTTTTATAGTCAGCTTCATTTATTTTAACAGGAATAATATGTTTTGTTTTAGCGTTAGCTGAATATTTTGCTTCATAATCATAAAAAGATCTTGTCGGTACAATCTCTATCCCACCCAAGGCTTTTGAGCCCATCACTGCTACCTGTATCTCTCTTCCGGGGATATATTTTTCCAGAATTAAAAATGTGTATTTTTTCAATAGAGAGATAATTGTTTCTTCATCTGATTTCTTCGGTTCATTAAAAATATAAACACCTACACTTGATCCTTCGTTATTTGGTTTAACAACGCAAGGGTAGCCAATTTTTGAACTTTGAAAATCTTCTAAAGTTTTAATAACCTGATACTCTGGAGAACTAATTTTGGCATCCTTAAAAATTTTTTTTGATGTTAGTTTATCCATAGCAATTGCTGAAGATAAGATTCCTGAATGAGTGTAGGGTATTTTTAAATGTTCTAATAATCCCTGGATAGAACCATCTTCTCCAAATCTTCCATGCAGAGCATTAAAAACTTTATCAGGTTTATTCTTAATTAATTTTTCAATAAAATCGTCTTTTGCATCTAAACTTGTCACTTCAAAACCAATTTCGGCAAGCGCTTTTGCGCAGGCTTTACCGCTATCTAAGCTCACATCTCTTTCGGCAGATATCCCGCCCATTAAAACTGTAACTTTTTCTTTTTTCATTTTGTTCCTACAACTTCTAGCTCGAGCTCTAAGTTTATATTAGTTTTTTTAAAAACTTCATTTTGTATATTTTCAATTAAATTTTCTGCATCCTCAGAGCTTGCTTTACCTAAATTCTCTAAAAAATTACAATGTAAATTAGACAGTTTAATTCCGCCTACCTTAAAATCAGCACAACCAGACTCTTTTATTAATTGCCAAGCTTTTTTATCTGAATTATTTGGATTTTTAAAAGTACTACCGCCTGTTTTAATCTTCTGCGGTTGTTCAGTATCTTTTTTATTTTTTAAATTCTTCATTATTTCTAATACCTTTTGTTTTTCAAGAAAAGATCCTTTCATTTCAATATTTGTAATAATCTGATTTTTAGTAAGAGAACTGTGACGATAAGAAAAATTAATATCTTTGTTATTAATAATTTTAATCTCTCCATTCATATCAATTACTGAAATACTCAATACTACTTTGGATATATCGCTACCATAACAACCTGAGTTCATAACTACGCCACCTGCAATCGTTCCAGGAATACAATATAAAAATTCAAAACCAGTTAAATTATTATTAGCTGCATATTCAGCCAAAAGTGATTTTTGGGTTGCTGGTCCGCAATTTATAATATCATTATTAATTTTTATATAATCAAAATCTTTTCCAAATTTAATAGCCACCCCGTCAAATCCTTTATCTCTAATTAGTAAATTTGAACCAGATCCAACTACAATAATTGGAAGATGTTGATTATTATTTTTTAAAAATATTTGTAAATCTTTTAAATCTTTTGGTTTAAAAAAAAATTTTGCTTTTCCACCAATTCCGAGCCAATTAGATTTAGATAGATCAAAATTTTCTCTCAACTCTCCTTGAAGATTTTTTTTGAGTTGCGAATAAAAATTAATGCTCATTTTTTAAGTTAATAGCAATTTCTCTAATCCAACTACTAATACTTCCAGCACCCATACAAACAATAACTTCATTTCCATAAGTATGACGTTTTATAAATCTTTCTAAATCAAATTGATTTTCTATGCATATAACATCTTTTTTTGAATTCTTTTTGATTAGCTTAGCCAATTCATAATGGTTAATATTTTTTATTGGCTTCTCACTAGCTGCATAAATAGGACATAACACGACTAAATCACTATCTTTAAAAGCATTTGCAAATTCTTTTTTTAAAGAAGCGACTCTTGAATATCTGTGGGGCTGAAATACTGTTACAATTTTTTTGCCTTTAAAACCTGACTTAATAGCATTCAAAACCGAAGTAATCTCTGTTGGGTGGTGAGCATAATCATCATAAATATCACTTCCTCTAAAATTAGTGATTTTAGTTAATCTTCTTTGTACACCCAAAAAATTTTTTAGAGTTTTTTTGATAATATTATTTTTAATACCTAAACTTTTAGCAACACCAATGGCAGCGGTTGCATTAAGAACATTGTGTCGTCCTAATAAATTTAATTCAATGTTTTTAATATGCTCAATTTTATTATTGAGTTTTACAGATATATTAAAAAACATCATTTTTCCCGAATTCTTCACATTATAAGGATGAAGATCTGATCCATTTCCAAAACCATAAGTGATAATATTAGACTTATTCTTTTTTCTTAAAATCTTTTTTAAAAATTTATCATCAGTACAAACAAATGATTTACCAATTAAAGGTGTCTTATTTATAAATGTTTCAAAACTTTTATATAAATTATTAAAATTTTTATAATAATCTAAATGTTCCTTATCAATATTGCTAACAACAGAATAAGTAATGGGTATTTTTAAAAAACTACCATCAGATTCATCTGCTTCAACTACCGCCCAATCTCCTTTTCCAAACAACGCGTTTGAATTAATTGAATTTAATATTCCACCATTAATAATCATTGGATCTAGTTTTGCTTTAGACAGGATCGTTGATATCAATGAAGTGATTGTTGTTTTGCCATGAGCTCCACTAATAACTATATTTTTTTTTAACTTAACAATCTCAGAAAGCATCTCTACTCTCTGAATAACTGGTATTTTTTTTCTTTTTGCCTCTTTTAACTCAGGATTATCTTTGCCAATCGCAGACGAAAATACAACTAATTTAGAATTTCCTACATTTTTTTTTGCGTGATTAAAAAAAACCTTCAATCCAAGCTTTTGTAATCTTTTTATATTTTTATTGTTTCTTGATGGATCACTGCCCTGAACTTTAAAACCAATATTATGCATGATTTCAGCAATGCCGCTCATTCCTATTCCTCCTATACCAATAAAATGAACTTGATCATTGGTTGTAATTTTAAAAGTCATGCTAGAATTTTATTAATTTCTTTTTCAAAAATCTCATTAACATCTCTTTTGGATAATTCTTTTAATTTGCTCTTTTTTTCAAGTAACTTTTCCTTGTTCAGGATCAATTCTGTGACTAAATCAAATAATTTTTCGCTGTTTAGATCCTGCTGGTCAATAAGCCAGCAAGCATTCATTCTAAAAAAATAATCCGCGTTATAAAATTGATGATTGTCCAATGAGTCTTTAAATGGGATGGCTATAAATGGTATCTGTAAAAAAGCTAATTCTGATAATGTTGAAGAACCAGCTCTTGTAATAACTAAATCTGATAGCGTCATATACTTTTCAATATTTGGCTCAAAGTTAAAGATGGTAACATTAGAATTATTTTTATAAGAAAGATCTATTTTAAATTCTTGTTCTTTATTACCAACTTGATGAAAAATTCTTATTTTTTTATTTAAATTAAATAATTTATTTAACGACTGAGGTAGTGCTTTGCTAAAAATTTCTGCACCTTGACTGCCACCAATAACAAGCAGTGTAAAATCAAAATTACTATCTTTTTTAAAAGAACTGCTATCTTTTGCTATATAAATTTGCTCTCTAATTAGCTGTCCAACAAAAATATTTTTATCATTATTAATATTTAAATTTTTCAATGGGTATCCTGTAAATATTTTTAACGAACTGCTTAAAAAAAATTTATTAACCCTTCCAACTACAGAGTTTGTTTCGTAAATAGCAAATTTTTTATTGAGTAATCTTGCCGCTAATAAAACTGGAAAAGAAACATAACCACCTGAACCAATAATCAATTGTGGTTTCTTAAATAAAATAAAAAAAATTGAATATAAAAATGAAATAAATATTAAAAAAATCGAATAAATTAATGCTAAACCGCTCTTTCCTGTTGGTGTTTTTACATTAATAAAGTTAATATTTTTTATACTAATTTTATTTATAAATTTTTTTGCCCTATAATCAGTAACAACATCTACATTGAAATTTTTTTTTTCTAAATATTGAGCAAGAGATATTGCTGGAAATATATGTCCTCCAGTCCCACCAGTACAAATTAAAATCTTTTTCATTAAGATAGTTTTCTTTTAGTAAAACAAAGTAATATTCCAAATATTATTCCAGTACCAATCATAGATGAGCCTCCGTAACTTATGAAAGGAAAAGTCATTCCTTTGTTTGGAAGTATATTCAA
>CAZITV010000123.1:0-7127 GCA_964542255.1 uncultured Victivallaceae bacterium | reverse complement strand
TACTGAGCAGCAATCTAATAGTTAGCAAAGACGATGGAATTTTTGAGAATTAGTTAGTAATGGCGCCAGAAGCCCGATACGAATATCGGGTGAAGAAGCTATCAGCTGCCAGCAATTTGGTATTGAATCAAGGTATAATACCAATTCGCTTTCATTGATAGACGCTCGATTGATCTTCGGCGCCGATTTTTGCCATAAGTCCTCGTCCGATATTTATATCGTCCTGCGGTTTATAACCAAAATCCATCGCCAAATTCCTAATCGTTATTGTCTATGACTGATCGCTCATTGGTATAAAGAAAAAAGCTGACTTCAAAAAAATATTTGAAGTCAGCTTTTTGTTGTAGTACTATTTAGTAAATGAAGAGCAGTTCGCTGTATTTCGCCAACGGCCAAATTTCATCGTCAATTTGACCTTCCAGCTCGTCAACTGCGGCTCTGAGCGGGACTAACCGGTCGGCGATTTTTTCCGGTCTGTCAGCCTCGACTTCTTTTTCAAGCAGTTTTACTGCGGCGGCGATATTTTCAATGAGTTTGCCGGTAGCATCCAGTGCCAGTTTAATCTCTTTGGCACCGGCTTTAGCGCCAACGGCATTCATCTTCGCCACAGTTTCCGCCAGACGGTTCACCTGCTGGACGGCGGCAGGCATAATCATCGTAGTAACGATAGAAACGGCCATTTGTCCTTCGATTTTCAATTTCTTATGATATTCTTCTTTAAAGATTTCATATCTTGAATGAGTTTCTTTCGATGACAGCACTTTGTACTTGTCAAACAGCGCGATATTATCTTTGGCGACCAGATGACCAATCGCGTCCGGAGTTCTGCGGAAATTATTTAAGCCGCGTTTTTCAGCTTCCTTAGCCCAGGCGGCGCTATAATTATCGCCATTGAAAATGACGCGTTTATGTTTCTTGATGATACCCTGGAGCAATTTTTGCAGTGCTGCATGGAAATCTTTTTTGGAAACTTTTTCCAGAGCTGTGGCAATCTCATCCAGGGATTCGGCAATGATAGTATTCAATACCACATTCGGTCCTGCACAAGATTGGCTTGAACCAACCGCGCGGAACTCAAATTTATTGCCGGTGAATGCAAACGGACTGGTACGATTGCGGTCAGTAGCATCAATTGGCAGCGGCGGCAATGCGTCAACACCAATTTGCATTACTCTGCTGCGGGTAGATGATTTCGCACCACCCTTTTCAATCTGTTCAATCACATCAGTTAATTGTTCACCAAGGAAAATTGAGATAATCGCCGGCGGCGCTTCATTGGCGCCCAGGCGATGGTCATTGCCGGCATGAGCGGTAGATACCCGCATTAAATCAGCATGACGGTCAACTGCCTGAATAATTGCACAAAGGAAAGTGAGGAATATTGCATTTTGGTGCGGGTCTTTGCCCGGCTCAAGCAGGTTACGGTTGCCGCAGCCGCATGACCAGTTGTTGTGTTTGCCTGAACCGTTGATGCCGGCAAATGGTTTTTCGTGCAGGAGACAAACCAAACCGTGACGGTCGGCAACTTGACGCAGCACTTCCATCGTGATCATATTATGGTCAACGGCCAGATTCAATTCTTCGAAAATCGGTGCAATTTCAAACTGCGCCGGAGCAACTTCGTTATGGCGGGTCTTGGCAGGAATGCCCAGACGCCAGAGTTCCTGGTCAACTTCAGTCATAAATGCCAAAACACGCGGTTTAATCGCGCCAAAATAGTGGTCTTCAAGCTGTTGATGTTTCGCCGGAACCGCGCCGAATAAAGTTCTGCCGGTCTGAATCAGATCAGGACGACAAATATAGAGACGCTTGTCAACCAGAAAATATTCTTGTTCCGCGCCAAGCGTAGTGAAAACTTTCTCATCCGGTGCTTCGCCAAAACATTTTAATACTCGTTTGGCCTGTTCTGAAAACGCTTGTATTGAACGCAGCAGCGGGGTTTTCTTATCTAATGCTTCGCCAGTGTAAGAACAGAAGGCAGTCGGGATACAGAGCGTAGCGCCATTTTTTCCCTTTTTAATAAACGCCGGGCTGGTCGGATCCCATGCAGTATAGCCGCGTGCTTCGAAAGTGGCGCGCAAACCGCCAGAGGGAAAACTCGAGGCATCAGGTTCACCCTGAATTAAATTCTTGCCGGAAAAATTCAGCACAACGCCGCCGTCACGGTCAGACTCAATAAACGAGTCATGTTTCTCGGCGGTGGAACCTGTCAGCGGTTGGAACCAATGTGTATAATGACTGGCGCCTTTGCTAATCGCCCATTGCTTCATCGCGTTTGCCACATCATCGGCAATGGTTGAATCAAGTGCCGCACCTTTGCGAATGGTTGATACTAATTTCTTGTAAGCATCTTTCGGCAAATAATCTTTCATCACTCTGACGCTGAAAACGTTTTCACCGTAAATTTCAGTGATTGCCATCTCTTTGACCTGATGTACATTCTCAGCTGATTCAGCTACAATCGCTGCAATCGCCTGCTTCCTGTTTTTGCTGCTCATAAACATTCTCCCATTTTGGTTAGTATCGTGAGCTTTATCTTAAAAATATTTATCACACACTTCTTTATTAGCAACAAGTATGCCAATTTAGCTTTATCAAGCTATATCTATTTTAAAATTAACCAGTTATAATTATTTAACAACGTTCTGCATGAATATTTAAATAAGCAATTGTTACAAATTTGGCATTTATTGTTTTTATTATTACAAATTTGTAATAATCATATAATGCGTAACAATTTAGTAGCTTCATGAAGCTTGCTGATGGCACTGCCGGCGCCATCCGGATGTTTGAACACATAGGTTCCCGCGACCATCATATTCGCACCGGCTTTCGCGGCTGTTTCGACGGTGTTGGCATCAATGCCGCCATCTACTTCGAGATGTACATTGCGTTTTATTTCATTAATTTTGTTGTGTATTTTAGTAATTTTAGGCATCATTTCTGCCATAAAGCTTTGCCCGCCAAATCCTGGTTCGACAGTCATCACCAGCACCAGATCGATTTGTTCCAACCACGGGAAGATATTTTCTGCCGGTGTTTTTGGTTTAAGGGATATTCCGACGGTGCGTCCGGTTGCGCGAATCGCGGCGATTACAGCGGCGGGGTCATTGTCGGATTCCAGATGAAAAGTAATATGGTCGGCGCCGGCGCGGCTAAATATTTCGATATATTTCAACGGTTCAGAAATCATCAAATGAGTGTCAAAGAGCAACTTGCTGCACGGGCGGATTGAATGAATTACCGGAGGTCCGATGGTCAGATTTGGCACGAAATGACCATCCATCACGTCGAGATGCAGCAGGTCGCAGCCGCCCGCTTCGACCCGGCGGATTTCTTCGCCCAATTTTGAAAAATCAGAAGCGAGAATTGAAGGTGCGACTAAAATTTTATTATATTCTAAATCAAGTATTGAACTGCTCATATTTATGACCTCTACTGTATATCAATTTCTCATTTTACTTAAGGAACTGCCTAAAAACACCCAGTGAACTGCTCAAGCAACATAATAATCAATCTCAACAGCCAGTAAAAACTTAACCTGCCAAGGTGCTTTAAATCTGTAACGGCTGCCGTAACATTATTGTTTTGCCGGTGGTGGAATAAAAACGATTCCACTCTTTCTAACTACCGCGTTTTTTTGTTGCGCGAACAGATTTTCAACAAAGCTCTTCGCGGCGCTGTTAATGCCATCTTTTTTATAGCAGATATAAAATACATTCATTGCCGGGTATTTTCCATTCAAAAAATTTTTTTCTTCCGGGATTACGCCATCCACACTTAACAATTTGATTTCATCGGGAATATACCCTGAGAAGCCGCAATAACCAATGGCATGGCGGTTGGAACCGGTCAACAGCATGGCTTCTTCAACGGTGGTTACTTGAAAAATTTTTACGGATATTTTTGAATTTTTTAGTATTTTACTGCTTAAAATATCGTATGCGGCACTGGTTTTGCTGACACCAAAGAGATGAATCATATAGTCACTGACGCCGAACGGTTTCCAGGTGACAACTTCTCCAGAAAAAATTTTCCGCAGCGAATCTGAGCTCAAATCATTTATAGTATTTTGAGCGTTAACTACAAACAACAGCGGTTCAACTGCAAATTGCTGAACTGTGTTGTTGCTGCCCAGTTCCCGCTGTTCCGCAGCGGAAAGTTCGCCATTGAGGAGCAATACTGCGGACTTGCCGGTGATGAAGTTTTTAATCGCCGCTTCTCTGGATTGGCGTTCGATCAAAATAATTTTTTCTCCCGCCCCCTGAATTGCGGAGGCGGCAATAAATCCGCGATCACCAATGGAATTGGAAATTATAGCATCAGGATTGGTCATTTTAGACAATTCTGTTTCGATTTTTGCTGATGAAGCATCCTTAGTTTCGGGTTCTTCACCGATAGCTGACCAGGGGAACACTATTAAGACAAGCAAAAGTGCTATCCAATACCGTCTAGTGTCAATATATTTCATTAACTGTACAATCACTTTGTGCTCCATAAAACCGTTACGACACCGTCAAAAGAGATAAGCCCGGGAAAATTCCCTATTCAAAATACCTTATCCATCCGCCATTTACAAGTAAAAAGCTCAGGTTATACTAAAGAGCAAAAAGCCGACCTGCGCGGTGCGAGACCGTCAAGCCGGCTCTGGACGATTTCGGCGCTGATTTTATCAGCGCTTAAATTTAGCTGAGATAAATTTTTTCCAAGTCAAAGCTTGAAGTTGCTTCGAGTGAAATTAAAGTTTTGGTGTGCGAGATACCCTTGATGTCATGTGCCATTTTGTTGGCAACTGCATCAGATAATTCATTGTTGTTTTTTACTCTGACCATTACGACGAGGTCATACTCGCCAGCGACGGTGAACACTTCCGTAACCCCTTTGATTTTTGACACTTCGTTAATAACGCTTCTTAACATTGGACGTTCTACATTTACTAATACAATTCCTGTTACCATTTTTTTACCTTTCGTGGTTCAAACCGGTTATTGTTTTAAACTATTAATAACTTACTGCGACACTATTATAAAGAATAAACTTACAATGTCAAACTCAAAAACAAAAAAATATAAAGATAAAAAATTTTTAAATATAATTTGCCGGCAGAAAGTGACTTGGCACGGCAAAAATTAATGCTGCCTCGCAGTCTTTGAACAGGTAATATTTGAGTGGCTAACCAAAGGGCAGAATAGACAAAACAAGAAAATAATTTATACCGATGAGCGATCAGTCATTGACAATAACACTTATGAATTTGTCGATGGATTTTGGTTATAAACCGCAGGGCGATATGGATATCGTACGAGGATTTATGGCAAAAATCGGTGACAAAGGTCAAGCGTTTGTCAATCAATGATTGCAAAATGGTATTAATATCAGATAGCCAATGAAAAGCAGGGATTGGAAAAATGTCCAATAGCCAAAGGAACTATTACATTTTTGCCTTTCGCCACGGCGATGCTGCTGCAATAAACGTGCAAAGCAAAGTCAAGCTCACCCAGAGGATGTCCCAAAAACTCAATGCTGTTTTAAAGCGGTCTATATTATTTTGTTTGGCAGAACTGAGACCGCCGGCAGCGCCGCGCAAACGTTGTTCTTCTTCGGGACTGAGTTGTTTAATTTTTGCTCTAATCAGCCGCTGCTGTTTGATGCTCTCGATGTTGGCCTGCCGCACCGCGGCAAGGTATTCCAGCGGTGGCCGGTCGCCGGCGGGACATTTTATTTGCTCGACTTTTGCAAACGGGTCACTTATTTCGCCTTTTTTGCGTAATTCTTGAGCTAAAGTCATGGAAAGCTGCATTTTTTCATAACGCTGGCTAAGCATTTTTTCTTCTTCGGGCGAAATATTTTTTAATTTTTCGTAGATTTTTTTGAGTTGCTCCTGATAATTTTCATAAGCTTTTAAAGATTTATTTGAATAAAGATTCTCCTTGTCATCCTCTGTGGTCTGTTCAAACGGGTCTTTAATTTCACCTTTTTCAATCATATCATCATAGAGCAGCGGAGTATAAAAAATTCGGTCTATTTTCGGCTTAGTGCTCCAAGCTGATGCTGGAAGAGATTCAGCGATAATAATTTTCCCGGTAATAATACCGCAAACCGCGAATAACACCGCAAGTAAACTAACCCGCGCCGAATGCTCCCGGGATACCAGCGAGAAAACCAGCCCCGCTAAAACGCCAGGTATCACTGCGCCTGCACCGAGCGGCATCACCGCCGCCACCGCAATCCCCGACCAAATCAACCCGCCTATTAACGCGGCAATTAATCCGGCGACCAGTCCAAGGATAAATTTATTAGAACCAGAGACTCTGAGATGGGCATTTGTTCGAATGGTTGGTTCTGCAAAAATTGCATCATCTTCTATTGGCACTGCAACCGGCACCGACGGCGGCAACGGCG
Organism: uncultured Victivallaceae bacterium; assembly: GCA_964542255.1. Classification (GTDB taxonomy): domain Bacteria; phylum Verrucomicrobiota; class Lentisphaeria; order Victivallales; family Victivallaceae; genus CAYMSF01. The sequence goes on along the minus strand of CAZITV010000123.1, from coordinate 725 downwards.
TTGAAATTGTGCCTGAAGCTGAACAGGATATTGGTGCCAATGGCAACGGTTCACTTGGTTTGGATATACTGGGCATCTCCAGTTTAGGCATTTTTAGTGCCGCAGGTTCACGAATTATAGAACCGTATTTGGCTAGTTCTGCCGCCGCATCATAAGCCGGGGCCGGGGGTACGTTGTCAGCCTCCGCCACTGGTGATGGAATCACCGCAGGTGCCGGCGGGGAGAAAGCCGGTGGCCCAACAACTGCCTTAGGTGCAGTTTCGACTTTTTTCATCCTGAGCTTGAGTTTTGGTTCTGCAGGTGTAGCAGACTGTTCAACTGGTGCGTCCTGAGGTTGTTCCGGGGACAATGCCGGCTGTGGCGTTTCCTGTGTTAACGGTTGAGCCGGAATGGGTTCAATACGGGGAATTTCCAGCAATGTGCCGCATTTGGCGCAATTCACCTGTTTGCCGGCGTGTTCCTCTTCGGATTTGAACTTTTGTCCGCAATTTGTACAGAAGTATCTGACAAACATAACCTGTCTCCGCATTAATTAGAGTACCAATCAATAACGCTTATTCAAATTGCAACAACATCCTAACACAGCTTCGATTTATAACAATTCGCTTTCACTGATAGACTCTCGATTGATCTTTGGTATAAGATATAAAATTAACCAAATTTTTAAAGCTATCTTCAATAAGATATGCCGTCTGCCGACATTTTCAAGCCGCGCAGTCTGGCAT
>CAZITV010000122.1:0-7168 GCA_964542255.1 uncultured Victivallaceae bacterium | reverse complement strand
CCGGAAAGAAATCCCGGTTATCGGTGGTGTACATGCAGACGGCGGTGCCAATTTGCTTGGCATTACTTACGCATTTAATGTTTTTTGCGGTTTCTCTCGCTCTGCCCAGCGCCGGCAGCAGCATTGAGGCCAAAATGGCGATAATGGCGATTACCACGAGCAGTTCGATCAGCGTAAATCCGTGGATACAGTTTGACTTTTTCATCGTTTGCTTTCCTTGTTTTAGAGATTTAATGGTTCGATTAATTTAGGCATTATTTTAATTTGGATTGGACTGTAATCACATTTATTTTGCCGGTACAACAGCAGTCTGGCGGCCTGCACGCCTACTTCATAACTCGACAGGTCTATCTCCACCGGCGGGTTATTCAAAAGCTTCATTGGTCGAGTATTGTCAACACTGACAATAAGAATATCTCTCATCGGTTCAACATCGCGCATCAACATCATTTGGTAAATAACTGAAGTTATCATATCATTCGAAACAAATAGCACTTCAGGTTTATTAATAGATGACAAAATTTCATCATAAATCTTATTCAGCAGTCGAATATCATGAAGTGCAATAAAAGAATGAGCAGTATTTTCGTAAACCTCAATGCCGCTGTTTCGGCATGCCGCTGCAAAAGTTTTAATCCGCTGCGCATATAGATTTTCCGATGCGCCGATAGCAGCAGCATATTTAAATTTGTGCTTGATAACCCAGTCCGCCGCCAGAATTCCGATATGGCTATTATCATAAGTAACCTGATCAACCGGCAGCACCGGGTTAATCTCGCCCATCATCCTTACCGTAGGCAACCCAAAATGTGCAACTGCATCTTCCATAACCTGATTATTGATGTATGCGATAAACTCACTATGCTGCGGCAGATATTTGGCATCAGCATGCTGCCACAACACGTCATAATGATGAGCATTAAATTCATTATGCAAACCATTGAACACATATTCATAAACGCTATTACTAAACCCTGACGCACCAGCTCCACTATATAACATCAAGGCAAACTTATGGTTTTTTAGCGATTTATTAATTGTTCTAACTGATGTAGTTGATGTTACCGGACGCCCCGGTGGCGTTTTGCGATAGTCTAGCGTTTTAGCCGTAGAAAAAACCCGATCCCGCACCGACTGCGATATCGGACAACTATCATTAAATACCATCGAAACTGTTGCAGGTGAGACTTGCGCCCCCACTGCCACATCGCGGATCGTTGCCCTTTTGACTTTTATCGCTGTCATATATATTATTCCATTTATTCCAGATTATCTCACTTAACTATAAGTATATCTCAAACTATTGTTAAATGCAAAATGTTTAGTAATATTTTTTATTTAAGCACAATTTTATACAATAATCTGCTAAACATTATTCCATTAGCAAGTGTCAATCAATGAGACTGCCAGGCAGTGGCAGTCTCTTGCACAGTAGTCGGAACCGTATTTGTCTGATTTTACTTAATTTTGAACAGGAAAGTTGAAAAATCGGCAATAAGCCATAAATTAATAGCGATTTAACAACATAAGACGGCAACCGTCTGAAAGGATGATATATGCGGTTTAGGCAGGTACATTTGGATTTTCATACTTCGGAACATATTTCGGGTATTGGTACGGCTTTTAACAAGGCGGAATGGCAGCAGACACTGCAAAAAGCGGCGGTGGATTCGATAACGGTTTTTGCGGTCTGTCATCACGGTTGGAGCTACTATCCGACCAAAGTCGGCAAGATGCACCCGCATTTGAAGTTTGACTTGTTGCGGCAACAGATGGATGCCAGCCATGAAATTGGTGTGGCAACGCCGGTTTATCTCACCGCGGGATTATATAACTCCATCGCCAATGAGCATCCGGAGTGGCGCGAGTGGTCGGTCAACCCGGCGGTGCCCGGATGGCAACCCGGACCGTTGGAAGCAGGATTCAAATTGATGTGCTTCAACACGCCTTATCTGGACTTGCTTTGCCGCCAGATTGAAGAGGTAGTTACCAATTACCCCGATGCCGACGGCATCTTCCTCGACATCATTTTTCAAGGCGAATGCTGTTGCAAATGGTGCATGAAAGACATGATTGCCAACGGCTATGATCCGGAAAAAAGCCCCGATCGGCGGCGCTTTGCTGATTCAGTGCTGGAAAAATATTATCAGAAAACCACCGCTGCAGTTCGCTGCCGTGACCCAAAAATGCGGGTGTTTCACAACTCCGGTCACGTATCGCCGCGTAATATTGAAAAATTAAAATATTTCAGTCATTTAGAGTTAGAGAGTCTGCCTACTGGCGGCTGGGGTTACGACCATTTTCCGCAATCGGCGGCGTTTGCCCGCAAGACCGGAATGGATTTTCTTGGTATGACCGGTAAGTTTCATTCCAGTTGGGGTGAGTTTGGCGGCTTTAAGCATCCCAACGCGCTGCGCTATGAGTGTATGGCGATGATTGCCAATGGCGCGCGCTGCAGCATCGGCGACCAACTGCATCCGTGCGGAAAATTAGACGCTGTTACCTACGACTGTATCGGTACCGCATACCGCGAGGTGAAACAGAAAGAACCGTGGTGCGTTAATGCCGTCAATCTGGCGGATATCGCGATTATTCCTCAAGAAGCATTGAATGCCGGCAGCGGCCGGGATTTTGCCGGTGATATTGGAGCTGCCAGAATATTACTGGAGAGTCATTATCTATTTGATATCATTAATCCGGAAATGGATTTTTCCCAGTACAAACTGTTGATTCTGCCGGATGCGGTTGAAATCTCCGCGGCGCTGGAGCTTAAACTTAAACAGTATTTAAGTAACGGCGGCAAAATTTTATTGTCCGGCGATGGGGGTATTCGGAACCAGAACTTTATTTTTGATGTTGGCGCCACTTATCACGGCAAAGGTGAAAGCAATCCGTCATATATCAGAATCGCGGATGAATTTTTAGGTGACTGGGGCGCAACACCGATGGTGATGTATGATGCCGCACATAATATTAAAGCAGCCAACGGCAAGTCCACCGGTGCAATTTACAACAGCTATTTTAACCGCAGTTACCGCCATTTCTGCTCGCATCAGCATACCCCGAATCAGACCGAACCAAACGGATTTGATGCCGGCATTATTTCAAAAGACGGCAGCGCGGCTTATTTGGCGCACCCTGTGTTTACATTATACCGTCAAACCGGCGCGGTCTTTTTGCGGCAATATCTCGCCAGCGTGATTGATTATATGCTCGCCGGCACTGCCACTATCACAACCAATTTACCCTCAAGCGCGCGCTGTGTGGTTACCGAACAACCGCAACAGCAGCGCTTAGTGGTTCATTTGCTCTACGGCAGTTTGGTGCTGCGCGGCGGTGGCGTTCCCACGGTGCCGTGGTTAAGCAAGCCGATCGAGGTGATTGAGGAATTGCTGCCGCTGCATAATATTACTGTCGCTATTAGTACTGATAAAGCCATCAAGACGATTACCAGCATCCCTGACGGCAGCAGTTACCCGTTCACTCAAACTGGCGGTATCTGCACCGTGACGATTCCGTCATTTACCTGTCACGCGCTGCTTGAGTACCAATATTAATGAACACGGCAACGGCAAGAGGTACGTCAATTGAAAAACGTAAAGCTTGACAATTATTTTGGTTATTCGATGACGGTTTTTGAATTTGACGGTCATCGTTGTCAGGTAGTTAAACCACACCAGCCCAGCCCCAATAAAGACTGGGTCTGGAAAGCTGAATTCTTTGAGGCATTCCCGGAATTCCAGCTATCTATGCTCAAACGCGGCTTCTATCTGGTATTTATGGAAATGAACAATTCCTTCGGCTGCCCGGATGCACTCAAACATTGGGACAATCTTTATGCACTCTTGACTGGCACTATGGAGTTTTCGCCGCGGCCAATATTATTCGGTCAAAGCCGCGGTGGTCTCTATGTCTATAATTGGGCGTCAGAACACACTCAGCAAGTAGGCTGTATTTATGCCGACAACCCGGTGTGTGATTTCAAAAGCTGGCCCTATATGATGGGAAAAACCAAAGAGTATGACAATGAATGGCAGCGGCTGCTAAACGTTTATCATTTCGCCTCTGAAGCCGACGCGTTAAATTATTCCGGCAACCCGGTGGACCGGCTGCAGCCGCTGATTGACGCAGGCATTCCACTGGTGCACGCTGTCGCCACCGATGACGAAGTCGTCTTCGCCTCAGAAAATACCGATGTCTTGGAACAACGCTACCGCCAGCTTGGTGGTAAACTCTTGAAAGTTTTTCGCCACCCCGGCCTGCACCATCCGCACGGATTAGCCGACTCCACCCCGCTCATCGAGTTCATCCTGAACAATCGTAAAACGTGAGTCTGCGCTCCACGCTTCAATACTCCAGCACTGGCGAAAGCCGGTTGCCGGTACGCTGCCATTGAAACTTTTTAGGTGCTTTAAACGGAGTAAGCAACTGGTTTTGGACGTAAAGACCGCTATCATTCCCACCGGCGGTAAATGTCCACTTCTCTCCAGCTGTAATGGTAAAGATATTCTTCGTTATGCTTGCGGATATCTTGTCGCCGCCGGCAGTGAAAGTCAATTCGTTGGCAGATTGTTTAAATTCAGGCTTCAGCGGCTTTTCTCCAGGTTTCAGGGGGTGAATAATGGTGATAAAATATCCGTTTTGGGTTTTAATTTCGAAAGCCGCGTGAACTGCCGGAAATGATTCCTTATCGCGCCCCAGATTATACCAGCCGAGCAGTGTTGGTGTTTTCTGGCCGAAAAACTTTGCGGCGGTAACCGCGTCAGAGCCAAACGTCCATATTGCAATATTTGGTTTATCCGGTGCGCAGCTTTCCAGCAGGTTACCGCTGATATTGACATTATTGCCGTAATAATCCGGGAAATTCCAATTTTGCTGAAATGTGTGAGGCTTGTCACTCCAAACCCGGTCCAGCAGCAGCCACACCCCATAACGTTTTAAAAACACAATCATGCGGTGATGCCCGGTTTTGGTAACTTTCACTTCATAAGGGCCGGCTTCTCCGGAGGAGGTGCCGTAATCGCCACGATAAGTGCCGTTGAAACAATCAACCTCGTCACTGATTAGCACCGGCTCCGCAATCGGAACCCGGTAAATCTCTGCCGGTTTCGCCGATGCCCCGATGATTTGTGAAAAACCATCTACCGTTACCGTGTTTTTGCTGCTGCTGCCGTGCATGTAGCCGTTGAATGGCGACCCGCTGTATTTCGGTCCGCCGCCGGCAACTAGGATATTTTGACCATAAGCATTAATGGCGATATGGTTGAAGCTCTCATCAAAGTGGCCGGAGCCGCGGCGGCTGTTTTTGAAAAAGAGGTACAATGCGTCGGCATTCCAGCCATTGCGTTGTACGCCGTAGCCGCCATAAGGCAAATAGACGGAGGTGTAATCGGGAGCCTTCCCGTTGATGACCGCGGCGCTGTTGGCTTCACTGAAGCTTTGCAGAAAAATTTTCAAAATGCCCTGGTAATTGCTTTCGCCGGTGGATTGCAAATTCGGATACTGCTGGTTGGGCTTCTGCATCGCCGTGAGAAATGCCAGACGTTCCAGTGCCGCAGTGGTAACCAATTCGTCAATCCAGGGAAATTTGTCCTTGGCGGAGAAAATTGAACCGCAATTCATGAAGAGCGAGAACGCGCCATAGAAGTTGTAGGCGATCGCCTGCTCCAAATCGGTGCCGTCCGGCATCATTTGGTTGGCAATATAGTCTTTGGTCATTTTTTTCGCCTGGTTCTGATAATCATCTGCGATCTTGAAATCTGCCATCACCAGCGCGCTTTTCAGCAAAGCGATGATATGTTGCGCTTCCTGGTTGGGGATGCTGCGGTTGTATAGTAACGGATTGTTGCGGTTGATGGTGCAATTGATGATGCGGATGGTGTCCCAGGCGGAAAATGCTTTAGCCATTCGCACCGGATCCGCTTCCGCGAGTTGCGCCCATTGATCCCAAATTGACGAAATCCGCACTGCCGAGTAAAATCCGTAACCCCAGCCCACGCTCAGCGCGCTGAAGTAATTTGCCATCGGACTCTTCATCACGTTGCCCCATTGTTCCGGGCAGCGCTGGAAAAAGTCGCCGACATAGGCACCCCATTTTTGCGCGTAAACGGCATTCTTGCTGTTACGGTATTCATGCACAAGTGAAACCGCGAAATGGCCGAAAAAGTTATGGGTTACCATATCTTTATTGAGGTTGTTCACCGGCAGCCAGTTCATGTAGCCCGGCGCGCCAAGGTCAAATTCAACCGTCTGCTTGGTGTTGACATCTTTCATTTCAAAGCGGTTGTTCATCAGCTTGTCGGCCGTAGTAAAATAGTTAGGAATATAGCCAAAACCCGGGCGGCGCTTGCCCAAATTCGCCAAGTTGGCGAGAAAACGCGGCTGGTAGGCTTCGACCGCGCCGAGCAAGTCGCCAGCCGTTGTCAATTCATTCACTGCCGCCAGCTCCGGCACCGCCTTCAGCCCTGCCAAAAATGGTTTTGCCTCAGCCGCGAAACGGTCATATTTGACATTGTATAGCAAAATTGATTCCGCGTCGCGCAATACTTCGGGGGTTAGCAATTTCTCGTCTGCGCCACTGATATTCAGTCGCCAGAAATTTTTGCCGCCGGACGCCACTGTCGAATCGCGCCACTGCCGCAGCCCTTTATCGAGCACCCAGCCGCTGCCTTCGCGGCTGACCACGGCATTTGCCAAAGCCGCTTGCGTCGGGTCGGCGGGAATCAGTAACGCCGGAGTGTAAACCGGTGCCCCTTCAACTTTTGCCGCGCTTTGCGGAATGATTTTCACTTTCAGCCATTTTTCGCGTTCGCCGGCGCTCAGCGGCAGGTAGCGTGAGACAGTTTCCTTATATGGTTGCCAAGTTTTTGCATCGCTGCTGATTTCCCAGCAATACCGCGAGCCTTGTTCGCGTTCGCCTTTGGGCTCTTCGTAAAAGTAGTTGATTGCCGCTGCCGGATTCAGACCATCGCTGAGTAAATCCAGCCGGGGTGCCGTCGCACTTGGCGCTGCATACATATTGAAGGCGGTAACCGCCAATACTATTGACGCCATCATCGGGAAAAATCTCATAATGCAATTCCTTTTGTTTACTTAAAAAAACTACTGCTGGCATATTGATATGTCAGCAGGTTAAATAGGTCTTATACTGAGTAGCAATCTAAAAGAT
>CAZITV010000121.1:0-7251 GCA_964542255.1 uncultured Victivallaceae bacterium | reverse complement strand
AAACCAAAACATTATTAACCACGAACCACACGAAAAATCACGAAAGAAAACTAATACGTTTCACCATGAAGCTCATGAAGGACATGAAGGTTTACCCGCCGGAGGCGTGGCACCAAATTGCACGAAATAAAACCAAATCCAAACTCAAAATCTGTGCAATCTTTACTATCTTTTAGAATGCTACTCAGTATAACTATTGATTTATCAAGGTAATGCGCTAAATTAAGTAGTGCTGATTTTAGAACTGTTGAGATAACTTCAAGATGCTTTTTTAATCGGACTTATTCGCTGAATAATGAACGGGTTGTATTGTTTGAGATGTTTATGCGGCAGTGCTTATAAGCTGCCAGTGCGTATTCAGCGGAAAACTTTAGGGACAGCTAATCTTACCGGATATTTTGTGATGGTTGCAATATTTTGTTAATTTTAAGGACACGACAGAAAAATGAGTAAATTTCCGATTGAGACAATTCGGCATAGTACCGCGCATATTATGGCGGCAGCAGTGAAGGAACTTTTTCCGGACGTCAAGTTTGACATTGGTCCGTCAACGGAGGATGGTTTTTACTACGATTTTGACTTGACGCACCGTCTGGCGCCGGAAGATCTCGAAAAAATCGAGGAAATGATGCGCAAGCTCTGCAATCAGCAGTTGAAATTTGAGGTGCAGGAACTCGACCGCCCTGAAGCTGAAGCGCTGCTGCGCGCTGATGGGCAATGCTATAAGCTTGAACGCCTGGCGGATATCCCGGCAGGAGATAAAATTACTTTCTACCGCAGCGGCAATTTCAGTGATTTGTGCCGTGGTCCGCACGTTGAGCATACCGGACAACTCGGTGCTTTTAAACTGCTCTCCATCGCCGGTTCATATTTTCGCGGCAAAGAAACTAATCCGATGCTGCAGCGCGTTTATGGCACTGCATTCCCGAGTAAACAGGAATTGGCGGAGTATCTCCGTTTGATAGAAGAAGCCAAAAAGCGCGACCACCGCAAACTTGGTAAAGAGCTTGATCTGTTCAGTTTTTCTGAAATGGTTGGACCGGGTTTGGTATTGTGGCATCCGAAAGGTGCGATGATCCGCAATACGTTTGAGTCTTTCTGGAAAGACGAGCATTACAAAAATGGTTATGATATGGTTTACTCGCCGCATATTGGGCGGAGCAATTTATGGGAGACCAGCGGGCATTTGGATTTCTACAAAGATTCAATGTATGCGCCTATGGAAATTGATGAAACCGATTATTATACCAAACCCATGAACTGTCCGTTTCATATTGAAATATATAAATCCCGCATGCGCTCATACCGCGAACTGCCATGCCGCTGGGCTGAACTCGGCACGGTTTACCGCTATGAAAAAAGCGGAGTGCTGCACGGCCTGCTCCGCGTGCGCGGCTTCACTCAGGACGATGCTCATATTATCTGCACCCCGGAACAAATTGAAGACGAAATCGCTGAAGTACTCCGTTTCAGCTTAGCCATTTGGGACGCTTTCGGATTTAAAGATATTAAACCATATCTGGCAACGCGTCCGGAAAAAGCAGTGGGTGAACCAGAACGCTGGCAAAAAGCAATGCTCTCACTGGAAAAAGCCGTGGAAAAATGCGGCTTGAAGTGCGAAGTTGATGAAGGCGGCGGCGCATTCTACGGCCCCAAAATTGACCTGAAAATCAAGGATGCCATCGGACGCGAATGGCAGACCTCAACTATCCAATTCGATTTTAACCTGCCGGAACGTTTTGATATGACTTATATTGGTGAAGACGGACAACGGCACCGCCCATTTATGGTGCACCGCGCGCTGCTCGGCTCGCTCGAACGTTTCTTCGGCATTCTCATCGAACATTATGCCGGCGCATTCCCGCTGTGGCTGGCGCCGGAACAGGTGCGGATTCTGCCGATTACCGAACGTCAGCATGAGTACGCAAAAAAACTTTTTGCAGATTTTCGTGCCAGAGGTTTTCGTGCGGAATTGGATGCGCGGTCTGAAAGCATTGGTGCTAAAATTAAAGATGCCCGCAATCAGCGTATCCCCTGGATGCTGATTATCGGAGACCGCGAAATGGAGGCCGGTACTGTTGCCGCCAGGTCACGCCGTGATGGCGAAATGGGCGAAATGACCATTCCCGCGGTTATTGAAAAAATGCAGCTTGAAATTGCGCAAAAATTGTGATACATTATAAAAGTTGTTGCCATAATATGTAATATTGCGGCATTGTTTATGAGTTACGGGCCGAAAGAATATGCGGAATATTTTGACTATTTTGCTGTTTCGTGACGGTCCGGATTAACAAGGAGGGTACTCTAATCGCTAAGCTAATTAAACCAAACGACATGTCGTTGGTGTCCAAAGAGATTCGTCTTATTGACGATGAGGGAGAACAGGTCGGCATTGTTAATTACGATGAGGCCAGAAAACGCGCACAAGCCGCCAAACTGGATTTGGTCTTGGTCGCCGAAAAATCCGACCCGGCGGTATGCCGGATTATGGACTTCGGCAAGTTGTGCTACGAACAGAAAAAAGTTCAGCGCAATCAAAAGAAGCACGTTGTCACCCAAAAGCTCAAGGAAGTAAAATTCCATGTCAATATTGATGAGCATGATTATGGATATAAATTAAAACATTCAGTTGAATTTCTCGAAAAAGGGTTTAAATTAAAAGTCACGCTCGTTTTCCGCGGTCGTGAAATGGCCCACAAAGAGATTGGATTCGAACTTGTGGAACGTATCACCAATGATTTGAAAAAAATTGGTACAACAGAAGATAAGCCCAAATTGCTTGGGCGTAATGTAAGTCTTACTTTTTCCCCAATCGGGAAAAAATAACTGCTGATTTCTTATTGTTTTGAAATCAGTTTATAAATATAAGACAACCGCGCTTGCCGCGTGATGTCTTATTAGCGCCGGAACAGGCTGGCATCGGCCGTCCCGGATCAACAGTTAACCATTGAATCACAGGAGTTTAACTAACGATGCCCAAGATGAAGACCAGAAAATGTGCCGCCAAGCGGCTCAAAATGACCGGAACTGGCAAATTTCGCCATTTCAAAGCAGGTAATCGCCATCTCATGACCGGCAAAAGCGCGAAGCGCAGACGCCGTCTTGGACAAGATGGAGCCGTCAGCAGTGCTGAAAGACGCCGCATCAAGGCCGCATTGCCCTACGGACTCTAATCCTTTAACCACTAAAATCAGGAGATGTAGATTATGTCAAGAGTTACTTATGCAGTTCCGTCACGCAAAAGACGTAAACGCGTATTAGAACAGGCAAAAGGCTTTTATGGCTGCAGCAGCAAAAATATCCGTACCGTTTATGACGCGGTGGATAAAGCAATGCGTCATGCCTTTGTTGGCCGTAAACAGAAAAAACGTCAGTTCCGCCGCCTTTGGACGGTGCGAATCAATGCCGCATGCCGCTTAAACGGCACTACCTACAGCCAGTTTATGGATGGCTTGAAGAAGGCGGAAATTGATCTGAACCGCAAGGTTTTGGCTGATTTGGCGGTCACTGAGCCGCAGGAATTTAAGGCTTTGGTCGAAAGAGTTTGCCAGGTCTAACCCCGTCCTTTTAACATTTAAAAGCTTGAACATAAGGCCTGACCTTTCAGTTCAAGCTTTTTTTATTTAAATCAGTAGAGGTAGTTGCCAAACTATTTTGAATTGATGTTTTGCAGGATTTTTTGCAGGTTTTGACGATTATAAGCGAAATCAGGCGCAGCAGCGTTACGCACGATGAGCTTAAGCCGCCCAAAACTCGAAAAAGACGCAAAAGTCTCAAAAGAGTTTTGACAACAGCTCAGCAGTCAGAACATTTAAGCGGAAAAAATTATGGCTAATCCAATCATCGCGCAAATTGAAGCAGCGCTTCGCAATGCCGAATCGCGCTTATCCGGCACTACCGATAAATCGGAAATCGAGAACGTCAGAATCGAATTGTCCGGCAGAAAAGGCCTCTTCCCGGCATTAAGTCAACAAATGGGCACGCTGGAGCCGGAAGAACGCAAACTCACCGGACAGGCATTTAATACCGCAAAAAACCGGCTGCAGGAACTTATCGACGCGGCCATGGAGCGGTTGAATACCGGCAGTGATAGCGGTGACGGTGAACTCCTGGATTTGACACTGCCCGGCCGGCGGTTGCGCCTGGGGCATAAACACCCGGTTACTACCGTGATTGATGACAGTGTGGCGGTTTTCCGCCGTATGGGATTCATTGTCGCGGCCGGGCCGGAAATGGAGACGGTTTATCATAATTTTGATGCGTTAAATACTCCGGCGGATCACCCCTCGCGTGATCCTGGTGATACTTTCTATTTTGCTGACGGCAGATTATTGCGCACCCAAACTTCACCCGTCCAGATTCGCGTGATGGAGAGCCAGGAACCACCAGTACGGATTGTCGCACCGGGCCGGTGCTTCCGCAGAGATACCCCCGACGCAACACACAGTATGAACTTCCATCAAATTGAAGGTCTGTATATTGACCGCGGGGTTTCAATGGCAGATTTAAAAAGCGTTCTGCAGTCATACGCCCATGAAATGTTCGATACCAATGTTTCCATTCGGCTCCGTCCGCACTTTTTCCCGTTTACCGAGCCGAGTGTTGAATATGATTTTTCCTGTATTATGTGCGGCGGCAAGGGTTGCAGCGTCTGCAAACAATCCGGTTGGCTTGAAATTGCCGGCGCCGGGATGGTTGACCCCAATGTCCTGCGGGCAGTAGGTTATGATCCGGAAATCTGGAGCGGTTTCGCATTCGGGATGGGCATTGAACGCCTCGCCATGCTGCGGTACCGCATCAACGACATCCGGCTGTTATATGAAAACGATGTCAGATTTCTGGAACAGTTTTAATTGAGGTAAATACTATGAATATATCTTATGAATGGCTTTCGCAATATGTCGATATTACCTGCTCCCTGGAGGAATTGGCACACAAGCTGACCATGGCAGGTATCGAAGTCGAGGGAATTGAACGTTCCGGCGCTATCCCCGAGGGTGTGGTGGTTGGCGAGATACTGGAACGCAAACCCCATCCCGATGCCGATAAATTGTCGGTATGCCGCGTTTTTGATGGTCAAGGTGAATTACAGATTGTCTGCGGTGCCCCTAACTGCGACGCCGGCAATAAAGTTCCGCTGGCGGTTATCGGCGCAACACTGACCGACCGTGACAGCGGACAAACTTTTAAAATTAAAAAATCCAAGCTCCGCGGCGTTGAATCGCAGGGTATGCTGTGCAGCCGCCGTGAATTGGGATTGGGTGATGACCACGACGGCTTGATGATACTGGACAATACACTGAGAACCGGAACTCCGGTAAAAAATATTTTCCCCGGCGATGCCAAAATTCAAGTGGAAATTACTCCTAACCGCCCGGACTGGCTTTCGCACTGGGGTATTGCCCGCGATGTCGCCTGCCTGCTCAACTGCACCGCGCGGCTGCCGGAATTTACCACCCCAAAGCCAACCGCCAATGAAAGCAGCGCCGGACTGGTAACCGTTGAAGAACCTGAACTCTGTCCGCGCTATACCGCCAGAATCATTCGCAATGTCAAAGTTCAGGAAAGCCCCGCCTGGCTCAAAAAACGCCTCGAAAGCATTGGCATGCGCCCAATTAATAATGTGGTGGATATTACTAATTTTGTGCTGATGGAGCTCGGCCAGCCGCTGCACGCGTTTGACCTCGACAAATTGGCGGAAAAACGCATTGTCGTCCGCCGTGCCAAAGCTGGAGAAAAAATGCTGCTCCTCTCCGGCAAAGAAGCGCTGCTGTCCCCGGCCAATCTGGTTATTGCCGATGCGGTAAAACCCGTGGCGCTGGCAGGTGTGATGGGCGGCGCAGATACCGGCGTAACCGGGACCACCACCAATATTTTACTCGAAAGCGCTGCTTTTCAAACTTCCAATATTCGTGCCACTTCCCGGGAACTGGGCATCTCGTCTGACTCATCTTACCGTTTTGAACGCGGCATAGATTGGGAGATGGTCGAAACTGCCAGCGACCGCGCCGCTAATCTGATACTCGAGTTGGCCGGCGGTGAACTAGTCACAAATTTAGTCAACGTTCAGACGGCACCGCTTCCGGCAAAACCGGTGGTCTGCCGTTTTCAGCGCATCCGCAGCCTCATTGGCATAGATTTGAACAACGATGGCATTGTTGATATTTTCCGCAAGCTCCGGCTTCAGGTTAGCGATATCACCACAGACCGCTGTTTGGTCACGCCTCCGGCGTTCCGCCTCGATATTGAACGCGAAGCCGATTTGGCTGAAGAAGTTGCCCGTATTAACGGACTTGATGCGGTGCCGGTAATTCCTGTCACCGCCAAAGCCACCGGCTTATTTGCCCGTGACGCCTATGCCGCGGTCGAGCAGTTGCGCAACGAACTAATTGCACTGGGTTTGAATGAATGCATGCACTACTCCACCGTCAGCGATAAATCCGCATTGTCGGATACCCGCTTCGCAACTGAGGATGTCATTCGGCTTACTAACCCCATCAGTCAGGATTTGGCCTGTATGCGTCCGTCGCTGCTGGGCGAAATGCTCGCAACCATTGAACGCAACACCGCCAGAAAAAATATTGACTTGCGTTTATTCGAAATTGGCAAGGTGTTTTGTGCCAATCCCGCTAAATTTCCTGAAGAACGCATCGAAGTATGTATGGTTTTGAGCGGCCGCTGTTACCCGGAACGCTTTTCCGCGGAACGCCAGCAATCCTATGATTTTTTTGATTTAAAAGGGTTGGTCGAAGAGTGGTTAACTGCCAGAAAAATCAAAAATTTCAATTTTGTGCCAACTGCCGATAAACGTTTTGCCGCCGGTCAATGTGCCGCAGTCAATATTGACGGAAATCCCGCCGGACATATCGGCAGACTAAACCACGAGTATTCCGCTAAGTTTCGTACCGATTATCCAATATTCGCCGCCGTATTTGAAACCTCCGCGGTTTTGAATGCCAAAAATAGCGCGCTGCTCTATGCGCCGCTGGCAATCTTTCCCGCAACCTCGCGCGATGTCGCTTTCGTCGCCAGTTCAACTTTGACCCATCAGGCAGTAGTGGATCTGATTCGCTCCGCTAAACCAAAATTCCTCGAAAAAATCGAGCTGTTCGATATCTTCGAAGATGAAAAAGTATTTGGCGCAGGCAAAAAAAGTATGGCGTACACTTTGACTTTCCGCAGTCCCGAACGCACTTTGACCGATGAAGAAGTTAATGCCGCGTTCGACAAATTGCGCCAGCGCATCAGCGA
>CAZITV010000120.1:0-7264 GCA_964542255.1 uncultured Victivallaceae bacterium | reverse complement strand
GCGGCAACTATAAAACTGCCCGCAGCAGGATTTGCCATCTGGCAACGGCAATAACTCCAGACACAAGATGTTTGTCCCAGAAGCTGCCACTTTGTAACTTCTATACGTTTATCTGCCCAGCAAAAAAAAGCCCGGGGAGTCCCGGGCTTAATCTTTGTTGTGCACTGAATCAACAACTATTTAATCAGTGCGGTTATTAATTATTTTTTATCTTTGTCAACATAATACTGTCCGTAACCGAAATCATTGGTTACGCCGGCTTTTTCCGTATCTTTATTTACGGCGAGGAGGTCTTCGCTTACAGGAGTTTTAACTGGCGCATCGACGTCTTTCATCCGGCATTCGATAACCAGCACCAACTGTGCCTTTTTCGTTGACTCGGATTCTGTGGAAAAGAGGTATCCGAGATATGGGAGACTTTTCAGGAAAGGCACTCCGCTGACACTTCTGACAACATTTTTCTTTTCCAGACCGCCGATAACAAATTTGCCGCCTTTATTGCTAAGCATTACTTTGGTGTTAACAGCGCTGTCGCGGGTGATGCGCGGAGTGCCGTTGGAGTTCCATCCGTTCAGACTGTCATTGGTCATATTAATTGCGATAGTGCTCGACTCTTCGCAAATTACCGGATTCAAACTAATAGAAAAACCATACGCCACAGCCGCTGGATTGGTAACAACCTTGGTATCTTTATAGGTTACCATATCAATTGCATTGCTCCAGTCGTTCTGGGCAACCCATTCCCGTACCGATGTTGTTGCTGATGTAACAGCTTTTTCCAGCGTGAATGCAAAGCACTGTGCATTTGAACCAATATTGCTGCTGTTCTTGACCAGCGACCCGGTACCAGATGATACCCGGACAAAATATGACGTTACCGTGCTGTTCTGAATTCTCGAAACCGTAAGCTGTCCATTGTAGTTGGCGGCAAAGTCCACCTGAGTTCCGGCACTGTCATAGGCAACAATCCGGTAACCGCCTTCAACCGCCGCTGTCGCATCAGTGCTGCTCACATAAAAACTGCCGGATGGAAACATACAGCCGGAGATAACTGCTTTGTCAGGAATTTTATCGCCGTTTTCAAAATTGTAAATATTAGTTTTGCTTTCAATTTTACCGGTAGCCTGATTCATTACCAGCAGTTCCCCGCTTGTAAGCACATTGCTTTTGCCGGTGGAAACAAGGAAATCTAAATAACGGGTATTCCATTTCGGATTAAAATTAACATAGCCGGTATTGTTTGAACCATTTTTGCTCGCGCCGCCATCCCAGGTCGCACTCCAATTATCACGATAACGCCCGCCGGTGGAAAATATGTCCGAACCACCGTTATTTTTCCAAGCCTGAAAATCGGCGCCGATTTTTGCATCGTTTTCAGCATAAATCTCATAAACGTTATATTTGATTTCAACTTCATAGGTGGGCGTATCGTAGAGTTTAAGCATCTTTTCGATATTTTTCTGACCGTAACGCGGGATATACATAAACATACAATTTAATCCGGCGTCATAATCAATGTGGTCCATACCGCGCTGTAACTCAACGTCATCGCCTTCAATGTTGGCGCCAACATTTTTCACCAGCTGCGCTAAATCGCGCGAAGTCCAGTATTTTGGAAAGTAAACAAATGTAGTCTGTCCGTTAGATGATGTAATCGACGGTTTGTCCAGTTTCTCAACAATCTCGTCTATGCTCATCGCATTGGTATTGTTCTTAAAACGGTATTCTTCCGCCGATACAATCAACAAACCTTTCCCATCGTTGTACTTGATGCATTCAACTGTGGTATTATTCTCCTTGATCCGGTTTGCCGTAATTGCGCTGCGGATAAATGGACGAATTTCGTACGGATCAGCATGTTTCAATACATAGGTTTTGGTCACAACATACGGGTCATTGTTATCACGGAGAAAATGGAACTGATCTGTGTCCTGATCCAAATTCATCAAAATATTGGCCTGTACCTGTGTCTTTTCATAATTAGAGGTCGGATTAACGTTTTTGCTTCTGACCTGGGCTGAAGCCGGGCCTGATGCTGAATAGTTCCTGCCCATCGCCTGCTGAGCCGAACCAGTCATACAAAATGATAGTCCCGTAAACGCTGCCATCAATAATAACATATTGCGATTCATAGATATCTGTTCCTTATTTGATTTATGTTAACTATTTAGCTGCCGGCGCTGCTGGTTCTGCGACTGCCGGTGCTGCGGTTGTTGGTGCTACGGCTACTGGCACTGCGACTACTGCTGCCGGTGCTGGTGCTATTGGCGCGGCTGCGGTTTCATTCAATTTTTTCTCGGCGGGATTCTTTGCCAGCATCTCTTGACTGAGTAATTTGCCTGCCCAACCAGCCAGTTCTGCGTCAGGCATAACCCAGTCAGCCTTGACGGTAACAAAATAATAACTCGTTGATTTGATCTTGGTGGTAGTGCCAAATAGGTATTTCAGCACCGGAATATCCGACAAGAACGGCATGCCAATTGTCTGTTCTGTATCATACTCTTTTTTCCAGGTCGCAAGCAGACGTTCATTGCCAACTGCTAAAGTCAGGTTTGATGTGGCGTTCATCGTCTGATAAAGCTCCTGACCAAAATTGTTGCGTTCCACCGGGTCTGATTTAGATACAAAATAGTTGAACATAATCACGCCTTCAGTCGTTGATGCTTTTTCTTCATCGTAACGCCGGTCATCGGGAGATTCATACACGGTGTTTCCGGCACCCTTGAAGCAGATTACCGGCTGATTAATCGTTAATTCATAATACGACGGCGCGCTGGGCTCAACACTCATCTGGTCTGTTTCTGGATTTTTGAGAATATTCTGAAAGTCCGGTGAGAATTTGATACTGTATGAATTGTCAAAATCATTTACCACAGTCAAACTGCCGGAATCGGCAATACGTGCCTTGCCATCCTGCGCCAAAATCCGGACAAAACTGAAATCAAACTGCGGCGCGGTAAAAAAACCACCCCATGCCCAACTGGCCTGACTCATGACATTGGCTCCCTGAAAAGCCGCTGCCTTAACTATTTCGTCCCATCCGGAAAGACTGATCGACTCAAGTCCGGCTCCAAAAATATCCATTCCAGGTCCATTCTTCCATGCAATATAGTTAATACCGATATCCGTTAAATCGCTGTCGCGCACTTCATATACCCGCATTTTTAACTGTACTTGCGGCAGCGGACGGTCTAATTCGTTAATCCAGCGCATTACCTGGTCACCATCTGATTTTGATGATTTCCAGTATAACATCGACACGCTTTCATCCAAAAATACGCTGCTATTACCCGGCAGAATGTTATTGCGGAGAATTTTCAGCATATCTTTGGTGGCGCGGTGTTTGGGATAATAGCCGAACCGGTTAATGCCGGTACCTTCCAGCAAAGAACCATAACTATCTTTTGTGCCGGGAATATCAATCTTGGCAATCATATCGTCAATATAGGGCATCATATTTACCCCGGTACTGACGACCAGCACCTCGCGGCCTTCGGCTTTAAAATCTAAACGCTGCACATTCGAATCAACATTATAACGCTTTACCGCACCTTCAACAAAGGGCGCCAAATCGCAGGCGCGGGTGTACTTCAATTCGTAAGCCTTGGTCACTAAATACGGCTGCGCGTCATCCTGATTTAAACGGAATTTCTTTACCTTTTCCGCACTTGCGGTAAAAGTTGTCATTATTGCCAGCAATATCAATGCCGACCTGCATATAATTCTCATCTTCGTTTACCTTCTCTTAATGGTTAATCTTGGTTTAGTTAATTGTTACTGTAAAATTTTTGTCCACAGATTTTTTAATTTGAGGTAATTGCAAAAATCTCAAAAGATTTTTTAAGTTAGCTCATTTGATAAATACAAATCCGACAATCTGTTCAGTCGGCAATAACAGTATCACCGCTGCTCCGATAAATTTAGTTTATTCTTTGTTGTCGCATCTTTCCACCTGCATCGTTAAAGGGTTGTCATATAAATTAACAATAGTTGCTTTCCATAAGCTTTTATCATGCCAGTTTTTTTACAATTAGCATAAATCATTGATTATAAATTATTTAAACAATTTTTTTAGTTTTACATTATCTAACTAATGGTTATTCTTATTACAAAAATGTTTGTTGATGCGGACGAGTAAACAAAATTGTTGCAATGATTAATTGGTTTAACAAATATGTGTAAGTATGTTAATTTAATTACATTTTTGTGATAATGTCGGTAATTTATTAACAGAAGAGGTAATTGCAAAATTTTCAAAAGAGTTTTAAAATTAGCTCAGAAGAGGCATTGGTGTCCGTGCCTGCTGTGGTTGAAATGGCTGTTTGTTTTAGCGCCTGCGGCATGAAGACCTCCTGCGGTGAATAATATTACCACCGGCAATGAAATTCACCTCAGGAGGTGTTAGTTTTATTTCGTGCTTATTCTGACGTTCGTGGTAAAAATGTTGTTTTCTGAACGACTTTACCTGCAATTTGTCGATGCCGAAATTGGCAAAAGATTATAATTAATGCTATTGTATAGGCTGAATTTTGCAATTACCTCTATAATTTATTGTCAATATAACGGAAACCGCAATGGATGCTTTACAAAAAAAACTGCTAAAATACCAGCGCAATGAGATTACTGAACATTATGTCTATCTCAATCTGGCAAAAAAAGCTAAAGGCAATAACGCTAATATCTTAAAAAAAATCGCTGAGGACGAACTCCGCCACTATCATCAGTTCCGGTATTATACTCAACAAGATGTAAAACCTGACAAAATCAAAGTATTCTTCTACTCTTTCGTCACCGTCATGCTCGGTCTAACCTTCACCCTGAAAATGATGGAAAACGGCGAAATTGCCGCCGAAGAAAGTTATGAAACCGTTCCAGATACCGTCCCGGATATTCAATCAATCATCGTCGATGAAGTTAATCACGAAGAATTACTCCTGAAAGAAGTTGACGATGAACACCTCAATTATCTCGGCTCAATCGCCCTGGCGCTAAATAATTCCGCTCAGGAATTTACCGGCATTGCCGTAGGACTCACATTCGCACTCCAAAATGCCAAAGCCACTGGCGGTACCACCCTCGTCAGCGGACTCGCCGCAACTCTTGCCATGATGGCATCAGAGTATTTATCTCAAAAAACCGAAAAACTTGACGGAGCCGATGGCAATCCGCTCAAAGCCGCACTCTACGCCGGCGCGGTTTATCTCGCTATGGTATTGCTTATCGTTACACCATATTTTATCTTCACCAATCACATCAACGCCATGCTGGTCACGGTCTCCGCCGTATTCGTCGTTATGGTGGTGTTCTCTTTCTTTATGTCCGTTGTTAAAGACCTTAAATTCAGCAAAGTACTCGCCGAGGGACTCGCAATCACCGTCGTCGTTGTGTTTGCCTCATACATCATCGGTATCCTCGCCAGCAAATATCTCGGACTGGGACATTAACGCAGGTAATACCAATTTGTGCGGCATCTGCCGCACTGCGGCAAAATTACCGCTAAAGAACAGTCGCATGCCTGGCGATGAAAACGTATTGGTATAAAATGCCGGGAGTTTTTCCGCGTTGTACTTGGATAAATCTGTATTCACCGCGCATTCGCCCCGCAGAACTGCTCAACCCAACGGTTCGCCTGTTCACAACTGTTGCGGCTGGCTTCTTGTTGTTCGTCCGGGAAGGCTGAGAGCCAGAGCGCTCGTCCTGCAAGAAACGCATCAGTCCAGGTAACCGGAATGTTTTTCGGCATCGCCACTGGGAGAACCCATACGAGCATCGCCTTGCCCTTTAATAGAGTCTCCAGGCACAACTGTTCACCTGGCGAAAAAAATGTGCTAAATACCACGCCATTGAAGAGTGTCGGGTCTTTGGCTAAGTGTTTTATATCGTTAAAACAGTGACTTGCTATTTTCATGTTACCGCGGGATACTCTTAGCGCGATTTTCTCCTCCGGCACATCAAGCAGGGCGAGGTTCCCCTTGTAGCGCATGTCGCCGTAAAAACCCTCCGACACACTACGCAAAGCCCATCGCCTCGGATTTGCTCTGATATACCGCTCTTTTACTTCTAGTTGCTCCGCGTCAAAACATATCACATCATAATAATTTGGCGCCCAAATGGGCTGGTTCGTTCCCGCTAAAGCGGGAGACAACGTCCGCCGCCATTCCCGCGTGACTGCCCCTTTAAAAACATTCATCACTTCGCCAAGGCTTTTATTGCCTGGTTTTACGATACGCACTAAACCATGAAAATGGTTTGGCATTACTTGCCGTGCGCCAAGTTCGATGTGCCCGTGATGCCGTGGTATTGCGGCCCAACATTGCTCAACCAGCAAACCCAACGCGTTCTGGCACATCACACCCTTTTCAACCACCCCGAACATCTGCTTATGGTAATCCGCCCCGAGCGTCACAAAATACCAGCCCGGACATGAATAATCGCGCCCCGCCATCCGCAATTTCTGCGACATACTTTTTTTATATTCCATGACTATAACACTGCAACTCCTGCCATCATTCCGGGTTGCTTTTATCAACGCTCTTGATTTAGCTCTTTATGTCAGCGGCGGTGTTCTCCGCCGCCGCCACGGTGTTCCCCGCCACCACGGTGTTCCTCGCCGCCATGATGTTCTTCACCACCACGGTGTTCCTCGCCGCCATGATAGCTGCGGTGATGTGATGGGACATAATGCGGAGTTTTGTGTTCTTCAGAGTACAGCCGGTGATGATGATATGGGTAGTATTTGCCGTTTTCCCAGACGCCGCCGTGCCGGTAATAATAAGACGCGGGGTAATAACGGCCGTTGTGATTAACCCAGTGATGGTGCCAGTACCAACTGTGCCACCGGTGCCAGTTGTAATAATTGCCGTTCCAATAAACGTAGGAATAACCGCCATTGAACGGAACAGGATTTGTGGGGTTATAAACATAGGTATTGCCGCTGTCCGGCGGCGTACTGCCGGTATCGGCCGGGGGAAAATCCGGATTCTCTTTTTCCGACATTAAACAGCCGTCGTTAGCCTGAAGTTCGGCCTCGTATTGTTTGAGTTTATCCGGATTGTAGCCGTATTTCTCAGCGACATTGCCGGGCAAATCGCGATAATCTACCCAATAGGCTTTTTCGCCGGATAACACTTCGATACCAACGGGTGTTTTTTTAACCACCTGGATGCCGGTATAAGTAACTCCGTCATTGGTGGTGATGTCGTCCGCAAATCCCGTCATAACGCATAGCAACAACGCTGCCACGATCAATCGAATCATGATGTTT
>CAZITV010000119.1:5707-7310 GCA_964542255.1 uncultured Victivallaceae bacterium | reverse complement strand
ACCCGACCGCCGCAAAAAACACTGCAAAAACAGCAAATAACAGTTGTCTCTTCATCGTCATTTATCCTTTGTACTGATTGATTGTCATGGTCAAGCTTTGACTTCGCGCCACATAGTATAGCTTGGCAGACAAGATTATTCAAACATCAAAAACACAAAAGCTAGCCCTCAATTACCAAAAATCATTACAGTAAACATTCAAAAAATAAGATTATAAAAAACTACTAATCACACCTTGTACCGAATAGCATTCTAAAAGGTAGTAAAGATTGCTATTCAACTATTAATCCGAACCGTCATCAACCAGTTTCCCAAAAATAACTCTAATATGAGAACCGTCAGCCCAAGGGTCTTCAATTCTATTCATATCAAAATTACAGAAGGCTTTACTAGAAACACTAAAAGGCATTTCAGAAACCATCCAGTTGTCAAATGCTTCGGTAATAACTTTTGGAAGCAATTTTAGTGGAAATTTTAGGGTTTGACTCATATCTTTCTGGATATCTGAAAATTGCATACCTTCTATTTCATAGGCGTAATTATCTGCTTCTACGCATTTGTGATGGAATCTCATTAACAAACGACCATCTTTTGTTGACCATAAGTCCAACGTGTATTTTCTCCTCCCTCCAAACAGCATATAATGAGCAATAAATACATTTTTCAGTCCCTTTGCAGAAAACCAATCTACTAATTCAAGCTTAATCGTTTTTTTAATTTTCCCCATAAATCACCCCTTTGCAGATGTTGTTTTATCCTCAAAAAACAGACGATGCTTCTTTTGCCGAAGCACACTATAATATAGCATCCAGAAGGCGTAAAATCAAGTCTATTTCTTAGCTAAAAACGGAAGAAAACAAAAACCTTTTCTACCGCAAAAAAACACGAAATAACCACGAAATAAAGCCAAAAAAACAGAAGAATTTCTACCACGAATGACACTAATTTACACGAATGAAAACAAAAAACCAAATGCGGTGGATTTCATTTTCCTGTGGAAAAATCATTCACCGCTTGAGGGTGTTCATGCCGCAGGCGCTAAAACAAGCAGCCGTTTTCACCACAGAGGTCACAGTGAACACAGAGTAAAAACTGTCAGCAGCTTGTCGCGTGCGGCGCAATAATCTACTGACCGGGATTTATTATTGGATTTTTTGAGTGTTATCTGTGTATTCCGTGGTTAAATATTCCCGGTACTGGATGTTTTGATGTAGCGTCCTCGCTCTGGGAGGGCGAGGCATGATATTGCCGTAATTGACAAATGAGTGGTGGATAGCATTCACGGCAAGACCCAACTTACCGATTGCCCTGAGTTAACATTTTTTGACAATTTGCCGGTGTTTCATTTGATAAATACCTATATCTACGGTAATTTATTCTTTAATTCAGAATAAACGGCAAGAATCCGGAAATGAAGTTATATGTTAGCTAAAGTTGTAAAAATAAAAAAACGACATGAGTCTTCCGATAAGGAAGATGTCGCCTACTGGTTGTCCAAAACTCCCGAAGAACGTATCGGCGCCGTTGAATTTCTAAGGAAACAAATGTATAATGAACCTGCCTCAAGACTTCAAAGAGTTGCTCGCATTGTTAGCAGAAAATC
>CAZITV010000119.1:3291-5607 GCA_964542255.1 uncultured Victivallaceae bacterium | reverse complement strand
CCTGCGAAAAATCATACACCGCTGGGTGGTGTTCATGCCGCTGGCGCTGAGACAAGCAGCCGGTTTTACCATGAGGGACAGGAAGATATTGAAGGGTTAAAAACAGAAAAAACCAAACAGTTCTAACCACGAAATAAAACCAATGCATTTCACTAGGAAAGGCACGAAATAAAGACAAAAACAACAGCCGTATTCTACCACGGAATGCACGGACTACACAGAAATAAAGCCAGAACCTAATGCGGTGGATTTCTTTTTCCTGCGAAAAATCATACACCGCTGGGTGGTGTTCATGCCGCTGGCGCTGAGACAAACAGCCAAGTTCACCACTGACCTTCACTAACAGAACACTAACGAGACTTGTTTTAGTATATTTTTTCTGCGTTAAAGCAATTACTAACATTTTCTGCTGGGAATGATTTTTACCGGTCCGGCAAAAGAAATTCACAGCTTCTTTTGTTAACGTTTAGTTAGTGATGGTTAGTGGTGCGGTATTTATTATTGGATTTTTTCAGTGTTGTCTGTGTATTCCGTGGTTAAACGGTATTTGTGATTTTTTTACCGGCATTGGTCTTAGTGCAAATTTTCGCCGGTTGAACTCATTGTCAAGCAGCAGTGCAGCACCCCGCGCTGCTGCCGTAGCGAGTCAGCGAGATGGCGGACATTCTCGGAGCTGCCTTTGACCATAATCATTTCGGCGCAGATTTCATGGCTCAGGTGGACGTGCGTAGCGACCAGCACCTGATTATGGTTGTGGTGCTGAATATCATTAATTTTTTCGCTCAATTCGCGTTGATGATGATTATAGACCATGGTAATGGTACCGAGCACCTCATCGGCGACTTCCCATTGTTCGGCAACGATTTTGTCGCGGATAAGGTCGCGAATGTATTCTGACCGGTTTTTGTATTTTGATTTTGTTACCATCGCTTCGAGTGTGGTGCATAAAGATTCTTCGAGCGAGATGCTCAGCCTTACTAGTTCAGACATAATAGATTCTCCATTTTTTATATTATATAATCATTAGACTTACAGCAGCACGGTAATACCAACAAAAAAACACCGCAAGACCAGATTTAGAACTTGACAACTAATTTATTATAAATAGATTATAATGGCGGCAATAATACCATAAACAACTCCATCATGGAGTTGTCTAGAAAGATACATCAAGGTATTAAACAAATCAATCCGCTGGTTATTTTTTTTAATCACGGAGCATTAGGTTCAGAATATAACAGCTAAGCGAATGAAATATACAAAATTTAAAAATGGTAATTTTACGTTGATTGAACTTCTGGTGGTGATAAGCATCATTGCAATAGTTGCGGCAATACTGCTACCGGCACTGAATAACGCAAGAAGTAAAACCAGAGGAGCGTCGTGCCAAAATAATATCAAACAGTTGAATCTCGCCAATCTGCTATATGGCACTGATTACGGGTATTATATGCCTTGTTACGGGTTGGAAATGACCAAAGCCGGCTCGTCCATTGGCAAACTGTGGATAGGCTACCGCAGTGCCGTTGCCGGTTCGTCCGGCAATATTGATATGACCCGGGGGTTTATGTATGAGGTAACTAAAAACTGGAAAGTAATGACCTGCCCCGACTGGAAAATTCCGGTTAATGACCCGACCCAAATTACCAATGGCGCCGGCTATGGCTACAATGTTGTCGGCATCGGCTCTCTGGCATACATTACCGGCAGTATCTATACCATTAACGGTGTCGGTGGAGCCGGAATGAAAGTTGAAAAGGTCAAACGTCCGAGCCAGGTCGTTACTTTTGGCGATGTTACCGCGACGACAACTGCCGGGCAGATTGGGGCATTTTCTTTTTTCTATCCTAAATATACTATTTCCAGCGGCAAAATGGCCGTAAACTCGCACGGCGACAATGCGCATTTCCGGCACAGGGGGTCAGCTACAGCGGGTTGGGCAGATGGTCATGTAAGCATGGAAAAACCGACCAGAATCAACAGTAATTTTACCGGATGCCGTGATGTGGTCGGAAACTTTGGTCCGCCAAATAATTCATTGTTCGCACCGTGGGTATGGACAGGCGCCGGCGCGGTGGAATAGGTTGCCGCGAATACCCGTTTACCGATAAGAATTAAATTTCCGGCGGCGACGCAGCACCGCCCTCTCAGAGCGAGAGCACTACACCAATCCTGGGAATATTTAACCACGGAACACACTGAAAACACGGAAAAAGAAGGTTAATAGCGACTGGTGACTTGGTGAACTGCCATGATAAAGACCAATAATCAATCCATGTCAGCCGATTATTGCGCTGCGCGCGGCAATAGGCTGAC
>CAZITV010000119.1:0-3191 GCA_964542255.1 uncultured Victivallaceae bacterium | reverse complement strand
CTCTGCACCATCTCTGTGGTAAAAAAAGAATTACTGATATTGGTTTACAATATAGGAAAAAGATGGTAAATTATTACTGAAAAACATTCGCCGTAAAAATAACCAAGCGGAGACAGCTTGAAAACCAGATATCTTATTGCAATATTGACCGGATTAGCAGTAGCTCCGTCAGGGCTGTTGTCCGCAGATTTTTTTACCTATAAAGACAAGCTGGAACGTACAGTTACCGTCGAAATTCCGGTCAAACGCGCGGTATTGCTGACCGGAGCTGACCTGTTGCCGGTAACCGGGGCATGGCATCAGGTTGCCGGAATCAGCCGCGGCGGCAGGGAGGACAATGATTTGCTGGCGGCAGTCAAGCCGGATATCGCCCAATCAATTCCTTCAGTGGGCACCCACAGCAATATCAATGTTGAGGCATTGCTGCAGTTAAAGCCGGATATTGTATTATCCTGGTCGTCCAACCCTGAAATCATCAATTATCTGGACAAAAAAGGGGTTAAAGTGATTGCGGTTTTTCCGGAAAGCATCGCCGAATTATATGAAGTGATGCGGATGCAGGGCAAGGTCTTCGGCAGTGAAGCCAAAGTGGAGACCGCGATTGCCCGAATGGATGAAGTTTTCGCGTTAATCCGCAAACGGGTTGCGGCAATTCCGGCAGACCAGCGCAAAAAAGCAATCTGGATTACCGGCAAACCAACCAATGTCGCCGGTAGATTGTGCATCTATAACGATTTAATTGATGTCATTGGCCAGCATAATTTAGGCCGGGAATTCCAGCAGCACTCTACCAATGTCTCTCTGGAACGGATTGCCGCCTGGAATCCCGATGTGATTTACATCTGGGGACGGGCACGGTATTCAGCGCAAAGTGTTATTGACAGCCCGCAGTGGCGGCATATTACCGCGGTCAAAGAGCGTCAGGTATTCAAAGCGCCCAAATGGGACACCTGGTCGCCGCGTCTGGCCCCATTGGCGCTCTGGCTGGCCGTGGCGGCTTACCCTGAACAGTTTAAAGGTATTGATGTAACGAATTTGATTGATAAATTTTATCTGGATGTTTATAATATTTCTTATTCCAAGGTAAGACAAATTGAGAACTAAAAGCATTATCATCCTGCTTTCACCATTCCTGGCGGCAAGCCTGGCGCTGTTTATCGGCGCTTACAGTGTAAGCCCTTTGGAGATAGTGAAAATAATAATAAACGCCTGCAACGGCATTGATTCGCCTGAATCAACCATTATCCTGGATATCAGACTGCCGCGGATTATTCTGGCCGGTCTGGTCGGAATGGCGCTGGCCTCCTCCGGCGCCACACTGCAAGGCGTATTGCGCAACCCGCTGGTGGATCCGTTCATCCTCGGTATCTCTGCCGGAGCAGCGTTCGGCTGCGCCCTGACCATTGGATTTATGCCCTGGATTTCCCTGCAGCTGATGGCATTTATCTTCGGTGGTCTGGCGGTGGTGATGGCGTGCGTGATGGCACGCGGCGGCGGCGAAATCTCGCAGCTTTCGCTGGTGCTGTCAGGAATTGTTATCTCTGCGTTATTTACCGCATTACTCTCAATGATTAAATTTATTATTGACCCGATGAAGCTGCAAAGCATTGTTTACTGGCTAATGGGCAGTTTTGCGCTGGCTGACTGGCCGCAGGTCAAGTCGGCCGGCATTGGTATTTTGTTAGGCTGTCTGCCAATTTTTCTGCTGCGCTGGAGATTGAATATTATGAGTTTGGGCGATGATGAGGCGCGGACATTGGGCGTAAACGTCAGCCGCAAGCGGATTATCTTTATCGCATGCGCCACGCTGGCGGTAACCAGTGCCGTATCGGTCAGCGGACTTATCGGCTGGGTCGGACTAATGGTGCCGCATCTGGTACGGATGCTGGTGGGGCCGGATCACCGCCGCCTCATTCCTCTGACCATGGCGGGCGGAGCAGCTTTTATGATTTGCGCGGATACTCTCGCCCGCAATCTCTGCACCTCGGACATTCCGGTAGGCATTATTACCGCGCTGGCGGGAGCGCCGTTCTTCATCTATCTGCTGAGGCGCAGCGGGAAGGAGAGCTGGGGTAAATGATACGCGTTGAAAACCTGATTTTCCGCCACCATCACGCCACGAATCCAGTGATAAATAATGTCTCTTTTGCCGTCGAACACGGACACCTGGCAGTGCTGCTGGGACCAAATGGTTCCGGCAAAACCTCACTATTCAAATGCATCGCCGGACTCTGGCATCCGGAATCCGGCCGGGTAATGTTTGATGGTCGGGATATTGTCAATATATCTTACCGGGAACGCGCCGGCTTATTGGCGGTAGTGCCGCAGGAGCACACCCCGTCATTTCCTTATTCCGTTTTTGAAGCCGTACTGATGGGACGCGCTCATTATATCGGCCTTTACTCCGCGCCGTCCGCCGCTGACGAAGCTGCCGCCCACGCCGCACTGGAAACGGTCGGCATTAGTGCACTGGCAGAACGCTGCTACACCCGCATCAGCGGCGGTGAACGTCAACTGGTGATGATTGCCCGTGCTTTGGCGCAAAATGCCCCGCTGCTGCTGCTGGACGAACCGACATCGCACCTGGATTTCAAGAATCAGCACATGGTGCTGGAAACTGTGCAGCGGGTTGCCGCGGCAAATGGTTTAACGGTACTGATGACCCTGCAGGACCCAAATCTTGCGTCATATTTTGCGCGTCATATAATTATGCTCAAAGCCGGCGCAATCGTATCGGCAGGTGCTCCGGAAACGGTTCTCACTAAAGAAAATTTGAGTAATCTCTATAATATTGGCGTTGAGGTTTTTGAGGGTCATAACCGGCGTCTTATCTATCCGGCGACAAGATAAGCATTTCCAATGGAAATATAGGAAAAAAGGAAGATTAGGGAAAATAGCCAATAGCCCGTCGCGCTGGGCGGGAGAATGTCCAATATCCAAGGGAAAATAAGAAGCAGGGAATGGGAAATATCCAATATCCAAGTGGAAATAAGAGGCAGCGAATGGGAAATATCCAATATCCAACACGGAATATCCAATTTCCAAGTGGAAATAAGAGGCAGCGAATGGGAAATATCCAATATCCGTCCCGCATTCGCGGGATCCCGCCCTGCGGGAGAATATCCAATATCCAAGGAAAGACAGGAAGAAGGGAAATGCCCAATATAGACTCTTTCTAATCAAGTTACCGG
>CAZITV010000118.1:0-7376 GCA_964542255.1 uncultured Victivallaceae bacterium | reverse complement strand
CGCTTGACCTTTGTCACCGATTTTTGCCATAAATTCTCGTACGATAAGCACTTCGTCATAAAATTCTGCACCATAAATCGAATTTCACAGCAGGCATTGCAAAACTATCAAAAATTTCATAAAATGTGCAAAATTGTGATTGATTATTCGCAGGAACTGAGTAATTTTAAGAAAAAATGAGAATGCAGTGGGGGGTAAAATTAACACACGGCAAGCATACGGTCGGGATGTACCGTGTGAAAAAGGGAGGGATTATGTCTGAGTTGATTCCATTGCACGGTGGTTACCGCAAGCTTAAGAGTTTTCAGGTGGCGCAGTTGGTTTATGATGTGACGGTGCGTTTCTGCAACCGCTACATTGACCAGCGCAGCCGCACGCGTGATCAGATGGTGCAGGCAGCGCGCAGCGGCGTACAAAATATTGCTGAGGGTTCGCAAGCATCGGCTACGTCAAAGAAAACCGAGTTGAAGTTAACACAGGTTGCGCGGGCAAGCCTGGAGGAGTTAAAGCTGGACTATGAAGATTTTCTGCGGCAGCGCGGACTGGCTGTGTGGGAGCGGGAAAACCCGCTCCGGCAGACATTGATCAATCGGCGTTGCGCAACCGCCGATGATGCGGCAGCATGGGTTGTAGAGGTGTGAAAGCAAAGCGGACACGGTGGACGATATGGACAGAGTGGAGCGAATACGGCAAAGGTTTTGCCGTCCACTGAGTCAACGATGTCCACACCGTCCAAAACCTATCCGGAGTTGTCCGCCAATGCCGCGCTGGTGCTTCTGGCGGTGGCGTGTTCACTGCTTGACCGTCAAGTTGAAAGACTGGCGCTGGATTTTGAAAATCATGGCGGTTTTACTGAGCGCCTGTATAAAGTTAGAACTTCCCGGCAAAAATAATTTATGACCGATGTCACTCAAAATATGCTTGTATGCCGCACTTTGAGGATCATCCCAGGATTGGCGCTGATACTGCGGCGTTACGAAATCTTAACCAATCTTTCGGATAGTTTGAGAATGCGGCTTGAAGATTGCTGAAATATATTTATTTTATAGCTAGCATTCTTGGACGGCATTAATAAAGATTAACATCATAGGGCATTGCCCTGATAGGAAGGACATTATGTTAAAGGCATTGGCGGCAATGGTGGTAACGTTGTTGGCTCTTGGAGTAATGGCGCAAAGTGCGCAAATTCAAGTAGAGATTAACGGTGACAAGAATAAAATTGAGTTAAAACCCGGCATCGTTCCCGCCGGCGTTAAACTGAGCAATGACTCGCAATACGCGCTGGTATGCAGCGGCGGCAAAGTTACCAAAGATTGGACAGATTACGAATTTACCTTCACGCCGAGCCAGAGTGGCATTGTGCAGTTTTGCCTGCGCGGGCCGAATGCCGGCACTGATGACAATCCGGTTTGGGTAGGTTATGATAATGTCAAAGTTAGCGGAGCCGCGCTGAAAAATCCTGACTTTGAAGAACTCAGCGAAAACGGTGAATTCAATGGCTGGAGCGGCAATATTACCAATATGATCAAAGAAGTTCCGGACGCGCAAACCGGGAAAAATTATATCCGGGTCAAATACAATCTGCCGGTGAAACAAGATTTGACCGTAACTCAGGATCAGCCGGTTACAGTCAAATTCAGCATTAAAGC
Source organism: uncultured Victivallaceae bacterium (assembly GCA_964542255.1). GTDB lineage: Bacteria > Verrucomicrobiota > Lentisphaeria > Victivallales > Victivallaceae > CAYMSF01. Next base: position 5,727 of record CAZITV010000118.1, on the reverse strand, counting down.
GGTTGATTCTCCGATTGGCATCTGATAGGTAATTATGCGCTGACTGCCGCAAACGGGAGTGCCGGATGGAACGTAATCTGCATGAACAGATCAGCATCCATGACAAATTTCAGTTTGAACTGAAATACACTTACCCTTTTGACCGTACCAGCGCTGAACTTGACTACATTACCGAAACCTACATTTTTATCCCCAATAATTTGGGGGTAAACCAGGATACTTACGGGAAGCGGGAATTTTATAACGACATTCAAAAATATATCCGGTTTAAAACTCCAGTTTTTCAACTCGCCTCCATCAATAAACCGGATGGGCCGGTAGCACAGCTCAAGCTTACAGTTACGAAGATGCTGGAGCTTAATACCCGACCCGATACCGATTACACATATCATCTAAAAATGCTGTGCTCTATTCTGAAAAGCGCTTTGCGCGATGAAGAAGTTTATGTCGAGCAGCAGCAATCAGAAGAAACAAAACTTACCGCCGCCAATGAGTACATTAAACATACGCTAAAAATTATCGCGGAATTCCGTAAACTGCGCCCGCTGCTGGAAACACCCTCAGCGTCCGGCACGCCGCTCACACTGTTCAATTTTGCCGATGAGTATATCTCGATGCTGGTAGAAAAATCATTATTTTCGCTGATGCAGTGCGTCAAGCGCGATTCTGCCGAGCAGGAGTTGGTCTGCGCCGCGGCACTGACCGCAATCAATGCGGAAATCACCTACCGCCTCAGCCGCAATTACCCGTCAATTGTCCGGGAAAATAACAGCAACGAAGAGGTTATTTACCGAATGCGGACATTAAAAAAGATTATGGGGAGTATTCTGCTGCTCAAGACACACACCCATCTTGAGGGACGCTGGTTTGAACAATTGTTAATGGGGATTGCGGCAGGGTTGTCCATGGCGTTTGCCACTGGTATGGTTTTTTTGTCGCGGCAGGTATTTGCGGATTTAACGATATCAATTTTTATTATTTTAGTTATCAGCTACATTTTCAAGGACCGCATTAAAGAGTTATCCAAACTTTTTCTGCTGGAATCAGCCCGCCATTTTTTCTATGATTACAAAACTATTCTTATGACCAATCTGACCAAAATTGGTTATTGCCGCGAATCGTTTGTATTCGTCAAAGAAAACAACCTGCCGCCGGAAATCGTCAGAATTAGAAATAAAAATTATTTTTCTGAACTGGAAAACGGTTTCCTCGGCGAAAATGTCATTAACTACAAAAAAACCATAAAAATTCTGCCGTGCAACTGCTCCAGCCTGTTGACAGATTTTCAGGTGGATGGACTCAATGATATTGTCCGGTTCAACATACGCCATTATCTTGACAAAATGGACGACGCCGAGAAACTGCTGCCAATTCCTGAAGGCAGCAGCAGCCTTAAAATGGTCAGAGGTAATAACGTCTATCAAATCAATATGGTGCTCAAATACGCACACGGCGCTGAGATTGAATACCGGAAGTTCCGCATCACCCTGGACCGCACCGGACTCAAACGACTTACCGAATTACCCTGCCCTGTCTAATGATGGGGCGGAAGTGAGGGGCCAGCCAATTTGGCGGTATCCGACTTGTCCGACCCGGTGGCACGGTGGCAGCGGCGATCGAGAGTCCGACCTATAAGATCTCTATCAGGCACAACAGACAGGCGCCGACGCAGCACCGCCGTCACATCGCCAACCTTGGAGGGGTGACCTCGTAGCTATCAAGCTAAGGATCGAATATCCAATAACCAACACGGAATATCCAATATCCAAGGGGAACAGCCTGGAGCTATAAGTCTGAAACTGGTATTACTGGAGGTTTGTGCTCCGTCACAACCGTGTTCCAAGGTTTTATCCGGTCATTCACGGTTTGGATATTGGGAGTTGATATGAGTTCATTTTTCCTTAGCTTGATAGCTATGGGGTTGACCTCTGTGTCAACCGTGTTTTGTCGGACATGGCTGACACCGCGTAGCGGGATAGCGCACTCCGTCGTACGGAGCAGCCCGGCGGCAACAGCGTACCGCCGGTTGAGTTTTATTTTTCGAACCGCAGTTTGGCGTATTCTTCGCAGATATGGAAGTTGACGTTGGAGAGCAAAGGATAAGCGGTAAGTTCAATTTTATTGAGATACGCTGAATAGTTATATCGTCCGAACATTACTGTCCAGTTGGCTGAATTATCTAATTTTGCGCCGTATGCGGTTAGTTCTTTGATGGGAATGGCAAGTTCGATGATGCAGCCTTTATCTTTATCGCGCCAATTATTCAAGGTTCCATCAACGGATGTGGCAACGCTCAAATCCTTGGGCAGGTAGCTGGCGCAGGCGGGGAAGACGATGCGGCCGCGGCTAGGGAAGAAATACCAGGTCTTCTTATTATTGGGTGTGCCGTAAATTTCCCAGTAGTAGTTTTCACCGGCGGGTTTGAGAAAAACTTCAATCAAATCACCTGTAGAATAGAAATGGGATTGGTCTTCTTTCCCTTCATTCATCACGTCGGAATCTTCAAATTCGGCGGCGACGTAAATGTAGTTTTCGTCCCACAACACTTTTACGGAGCCTTTTTCCTGGAGTTTACTGCCGAGGTGTTTTTGCTGACTTTCGGGCAAGGTGGAGAATGATTTTAGCGGGAGCACGAGGTCGTATGCCGGTGCGGCTGCCCAGGCTTTTTCGTTCATTTTGCCGTCAATTTTGATGGGTTCGGCAGTATATTTGGCAATGACATCATTGGAGACATTGTCATCGGCGGTGATGGCGGTGAGCGTTAACAGCGACGCGGTGACGGCGGCCAAAATTTTGTAGTTCATCTTCTTCTCCTTGTGGGGAATAATTTATTTATCGATTGAGTTTACGGAGTAACTTAAAATTTGATACTATTGACGAGTATCACGACGATACCTCGCATTTAAAACCACTGCCGGCAAGTTTCCCGGACGACATCATTAACGCTGCCCAAACCTCTAACTGCTTCATTTTCGTTCCATTTTATGTTATAGAACAGATTAATAAAAACAATTTTTTATTATTAACTTCGGCTTCTTACGCTTTGAGCAAAAGCACGAATGCTTTCGACCTTAGTTCCGGACATCACTGTATCGGCGATGCCAATAATATGTTTCCAATTTTTGGATATATCCGCCAGGTAATGACCCTGGCGCGTTATTTCCTCAATATCGCCGTTTAACAGGGTCTCCACCGGCAGGTTACCGGAAGAACAAATTTCCGGATTCAAAAAGCTTCTAGCCTCGGCGAGGTCTTTGACAACACCGCAAGGCGGCGGTGAGAAAGTTTCAAAAACATCCATGTGGATATCATTGAGCAGCCCCTGCCGGGCTACCTCAAGCGAGTGCCCGCACATGTGATAAAAACTGATACCGTTCTGCTCCCGGACAAAACTGCAAATAGCCTTGGCGTATGGAACTACAGCTTCGCGAAAAACTGTTGGTGAAAAAAGTTCAAACCCTGCTGACCCCATTACAATCATGTCGCTGCCGGCTTCCAATGCGGCTTTCGCTAAAATTTTATTTGACTCCAGAATTGCCTCCAGCACTTTTGTGCATTCATCCGGATAATCCAGGTAAATCATACATTGGTCAGAGTAAGAGACCATCCAATACATTTCAATCGGCAGCAGCAGCGGTACTGCTGCGATAATTTCGCCATTGATGATGCTAATTTCATGTGACCAATCACTTTTTAACGCCTGTGCGCATTTTGCCACTTCTTCGGCGTACCAGATAACTTTAGGAAAATCATCGGGAGTCTGCACCGCGGGTTCCATCGTCCACGGGTCGAAACCGTGGCGCATCTCGCGAACTCGGCGCAGCTCGCCGAATGGTGTATCAATGGTTTCGGTAACGATGTATCCATCAGAATGTTGCTCGCGTTTGGTTTCGTGCCACAGCACTTTGGGGTTATGCTTTCCAAAGTCGGTGGTCAGATAGAAGAAGTTATCCACCTCAGTAACGCGGACTGCCTCGAGGTAATCCCCGACATCAACGGTGGTTTTATTGAAGGCTGATTTTACCCAATCCTGACCGAAATTGGCGCAGACGAGTCGTTTTTCCGGGCGTATGCCGTGTTTTACGAAATTTTTATATTCTTCAGCGCGTGTCATATTTAATCTTTATTTATTATTAGTTATTATTGTGGTATTGATTTAATTGAGTGGATTTATCGCTCTTTAATACGACTGGACGAAGTCCATCGCCATATCCACCCATTGCTTCAGATTATTTAAATCACCTTGGATGGTTTTGACATCTTTTAAGTTAATCTCAAAATTGCAGCCGCGCATTCCGTCTTTCGCGATAGCCAGCAACTTCTTTAAATTGGTACGGTTAAATCCGGTGCAAATGGTGTTGGCCGGATTGGGCCGCCAGGACATCACGTAATCCGGTCCGATTTGCTCGGCGCACTGCCGCACATCTGCCCAAGGTGCGACCGCGATAATGCGCAGATTGGAAAATTGCCGGAGCAGGCTAATTTTATGGGTTAGATTTTCGCAGCAGCCGTAAGCAATTAAACCATATTCTTTGGCAAGAATTTTATGATAATGGAAACAAAATTCTTCGCTCATTTCCGGTGAAACGCAGTCAAATTCCTGTCCTTCGAAAAAGTGCCAGAGCTCTTTGCGGGTTACCGCCGCATTGCTTGCGGTCGGATCTGCCAAATCCTCACAATAGGTCATCGTCTGGTTAAAAGTATTACTGATTTTTAAATCACCGGCGCGTTCGCATGCCTCATGCAGGTCATGGACACCGGTAGTCATAAACGCCAGCACTTCATGCAGCCACTGCGGGTTTTCTATCATATCATAAAAGATATTATCGTATCCGCGCAGCTGACATAAGTCATGCAGAATACTGCCGCCGTAATTGCGGATCATTGGCCCGCGGTCAACCACGACGGGCAAAATGTCACCAATAAAACTGTTGGTGATATCCAAATGTTCTGCCGTAGTTTTTTCATCAATTACGTGTTTGGGTTTGACCATTTTCTTGAAATCGTCAAGTTCTTTGATGGTTGGCTCAAACGCCCATGCTCCACCCTTTTCGTCGGAATCATGGCGGTTAAATTCCACTCCCCAGGAATTTTTGCAATAATACAGATCGCCCATTTCCGGCGTGTTGATATAAGGCTGGCCGTAGTGTGCGCGAATAACCACAAATGGCTCAATCACCGTGTCGTCACCGATATAATCCTGCAAAATCCGCTGCCGTAATTCCAATTCGACCGCACGGCACGCCGGGTGGCGGCACGCCAGGATGCTTTCCGGATACAATTCAAAATACCACATGAATTTATTGACGTTGACCATGGGGCGAACCATCTTGAGCGAATTAAGATTTCGCCATAATTCCCGGCGGGTTTTTTGAATGGGTTTATCGGCGATGATTTTGACCGTGCTGGCCAATTTGCGCAATATTTCACGATCTTGTTCAAACATTCCGGCAAATCCTTATAAATCTATATAGTTTTTTATACCAAAATAAGCGATCAGTCCATCAATGAAAGCAAATTGGTATTACTTTGCATGTTATCTAATACATTACACCATAAAAATAAAATTGCATAACGCGTGTCGGTAATAATTTCTATTGACCGGCATACGCCATAATCGGTTAGCCGTAGGTGTCCAAGAAAAAAACAAACGGCCTAAATAAAAATTTAACGCTAGAGGCGCAAGCAACTCAACAAAATCTTAACTACAGTTATTGATAATTAGCA
>CAZITV010000117.1:0-7454 GCA_964542255.1 uncultured Victivallaceae bacterium | reverse complement strand
ATCGCCACCGGCAACGCACCCGGCTATAATGGTCCTGAGGAAGAGGCGTTTTGTAAAGAATTTGCCGCGCTTATGGGGGCACAATATGCTGACGGCACCAACGGTGGCACCAATTCAGTCTATGTGGCGTTGAAAGCGTTGAACTTGCCACCGTTTTCAGAAGTGATTGTCGGCTGTGTTACTGACCCGGGCGGAATGATGCCGATCGTTATCAATAACTGTATTCCCATCCCCGCCGATACTGTGCCAGGTTCATTTAATACCGGGGCAAAAGAAATTGAAGCGCGCATCACCGCGCGCACGAGTGCGATTGTGGTGGCTCATATCGGTGGTGAACCCGCTGATATGCCGGCCATTATGGCGGTCGCCGACAAATATAACTTGCCGGTAGTAGAAGATTGCGCCCAGTCACATCTTGCCAAAATTAACGGTAAAAATGTCGGCACATTCGGACGCTACGGCGCATTTTCGCTGATGTTCGGCAAACACATGTGTACCGGTGGGCAAGGTGGCGCAGTCATCTGCAATACCGAAACAGACTATTGGAACGAACGCCGCGCCGCCGACCGCGGCAAGCCGTTCAACCTGCCAGCCGGTTCGACAAACTGTATTCCAGCGCTCAGTTGCAATATGGACGAATTTCACGCCTCTGTCGGCCGGGTTCAATTAAAAAAATTACCGGGTATTGTTGCCCGCCGTAAACAAGCAGTCGCGATGCTCAAGGCAAAAGGTTTTGAGTCGCTGAACGGCGTGAGTATTCCGCAGTTGCCGTCTGGATTTGACCACTGTTACTGGTGGTGGCGGTTAAAGTTTAACGCTGAAAAAATGAACTGTACCAAGGACGAATATTGCGCAGCCCTCAACGCTGAAGGCGCGATCATTATGCCGAATTACACCGCGGCACTACCGGCACGAATGGATTGGTTTAAAGACCGTGCACATCAACATCCGTGGAATAATCCGCTCTACAATGGCAATGCAGGGGTAGAATATCTCACTCCAAATTGCGATAAGGCGATGGACGAATATTTCGTACTATTCCTGCTCGAAAGCTACGGTGAGAATGAAACCAATATGCTTGCCGAAGCATTTAAAAAAGTTGACGCGTATTACTCTAAAAAATAAATAGGAAAAAAGAAGATGACTTTAAAAACTGGAATGATTGGACTGGATACTTCGCATTGCCCGGCATTTGTAAAACTGCTCAATAATGAAACCGACCAGTTTCATATTCCCGGCTGCAAAATCGTCAAGGCGTTCCCCGGCGGCAGTCAGGCTTTTAAACTCAGCCGCGACCGGGTAGACAAATTTACGCAGGAATTGAGCTCTTCAGGAGTGGAAATTGTGGATTCAATTGAGGCGCTTGCAGGTTTGGACGCCTTTTTTTTGGAAAGCGTTGACGGCAATCAGCACTTGGCACAGTTCGAACAACTGGCAAAATTTGGCAAGCCGGTATTCATTGATAAACCGCTGGCGTGTAGTTATGCCGATGCTAAAGCCATCGCCAAAATCGCCAAAACACAGCGCATCCCGGTAATGACTGCCTCTGCCATTCGATATGGCAAAGGCATTGATAACCTGCTCGAAGCGGACGAAAAAGTATTTTCTTGTGAAGCCTTTGGTCCGATGGATTTACTGGCAGACTACCGGGATTATTTCTGGTACGGGATTCATTCCGCAGAGGTGCTATTTTCATTTATGGGTAAAGGTTGTATTAGTGTTCAAACTTTTCACACTGAGCAGCTTGATTTGATTGTTGGGCATTGGGCAGACGGGCGGATCGGCACGTTGAAGGGCAATCGCTGCGGCGCGCATAATTTTGGCTGTACTATTACTACCAATAAAGCTAATAAAGCCGGCATCGTTTCGGGTGACATCCCGTATTATGCGATAATGTTAAAAGAGGTAATCCCGTTTTTCCAATCCGGTATCGCACCGATTGATTTCGATGAAAGTCTGGAAATCATCGCATTCCTCGATGCCGCCAGCCAAAGCCGCGCCGCAAATGGCAAAAATATCCACTTTGGTGCAAATCTGGGATAATCTAGAATGAGGAGATTAACCGCTTTTATAATTTTAAAATCAAAGGAACTATCGCTCCGTGAATAACATCAGATTGCTCGGCAAAATTATTGAGTTAAACAATTCAACGCGTTTACACGAATTTAAAAGTTTCAAACTCGATGATTGGATCGTGGTCGGCACACCAAAATGGAGCGCTAATGGCAATAGTATCGTTGGCGGCCCGGAACTCGATACCCACGGACAAATCTTCTATAAAACCGCTTATTCAGGCGATATGATAATGGAGTTCGACGCTAAACTAATCGCTCCGTCCAATCATGACATCGTGTGGTGGTACCGCACCAGTTTGGAGGGAAATCCGTGGGGCAGAGGCTATTTGGCTGCACTGGGCGGCTGGTTCCGCAATTTAACCGGCATCGAATCCGTACCGGATTTTTCCCTCTCCGCCACGAGCAGTGCTTGTCCTGTCGCCACAGATCAATGGTATCATATTGTCAGCGGAGTAGTCAGCAATCACCATTTCATCGCCGTCAACGGCAGTGTCGTCTTTGAATTGATTGACCCCAATACGCTGCCAGACGCACATAGTGGACACTTCGGCTTCGGGGTCTATCAGTCCCATGCCGCTTACCGCAACCTTAATGTCTATCGCCCCAAATGGCAGGCGGTCGAGGAAACATACGCATCTACTGTCTGAAACAATGAACTGCAAAATTGGCAGTTGCCGGAATAGAAAACCGTTATTAAGAAAATTCTAAATCTCGTTCAACATTTGCTTAAAGGCGGCGACAGCATGGCTTAGATTGCCGACCTGGCGGTTTGAGGCGGACAGCGTCATAAATCCATTAAAGTTGCGGCAGCGCAATATTGAAATCAACTCTTTCAATTCAGCATTACCGCGTGCCAATCCGGCCGGCATTCCGTTGAAGGCTGCATCAGCAATATCGAGTTGGTCAATGTATTTGACAAATTTACCTTCACGGTAGGTGACAAGAAACGGTTTTTCACCACAGGCTGCGAAGTTTGCTGCATTGAAAGTAAAGCAGTGGTAAATTTTTTCCGCATAAAGTTGCTGCATTGCCGCTGCTGCACATTTACCGCTCACGGCGGCGTTATACAATGAAAGTTTGATATGTGCTGGAACCGTTTTAGCTAATTTGCCGGGATTAGCGTCAATCGGCATCATGATCCGGTTAATTCCGGCGGCGTTAAGCCGCGCCACGATGGAGCTAAGTTCTGCGGGCATTCCCGGCAATCTCAGCCCGGAAATTTTGATATTATTATCCGCCAATTCCCGTACTGCGGCAGTAAATTTTGCTTCAGGCAGCAAATGTGCCGGAACTCCTTGGATATAATCAAGCTCAATATATTCAATCCCCGCGGAATTTAAATTATCAATTATTTCCGGAATATATTTACCCGCTAAAGCGGAAGATGCCGACAACTTAAACGCCTCTTTGCTCATTTCAGCCCGGAAGATTGCCGCGCGCTGCGCGACGCAATCGGCGCATTCGGGGTTGCCGCACAAACAAAATGCCGGATTACGGCGGCCCTGCTCAAGCATCAGGTCAATTAAATCCTGTGATTTAATCAATCTGGCGACAGCACTGCCAATGTTGTTCATAGTCATTTTGCCGCTATCTCGCAATATTTTATCTAAGCCGATAAAATCACGATGTGGTCCGGGATAATATTGCCACGTTTTTTTGATTCGTTTTTTTCCGCATGGAATAAAGTCTGTAACAGCACTTAAGTATGGCAGTTGCAGCAGTGCTTCGACTGAATGCATCGTGGTATTGCGGTCCTGGTCAACGCCAAGCAGCATAACATAACCGCCTAGTTCAGCAATTTTTAGATACGGCGACCCTTCTCCGTGAACGGTATCAGCCTTAGCGTGGTTTTTACATATTTGTTTAGCAGCGGCGCCAATCGCGGCAACCGTGCCTTTGGGGCAATCGCTAATCACTGCCTGCGGATGAGTACGCACTATTTGAGTAATGATACCAAGGTCGCCAAAAACCGGCACCACCAGTGTTCCGGTTTTGCCCAGCACTTCGAGAAAAGCCGCGACCACTGCCGTGGCGCCGCCGTCAACGCTGCAGAGGCTGCTCAACGAGCTGTGCAGCAAAATAATATCTCCAGTTTTGATTCCTAAAGCTGACAGTTCAGCTTTTATTTTATTCTTATTCATTGTTTGACTCCGTGCTGATGTTAAAAATTATATTTACCGTTAATAATCATTTCCTCTTTGATAATTTTGGTCACGCCGAGCGCCGGGGCATATTTATCCAGGGTGGAAATGGTGATGGTGAGATTAGCCACACTATGCGGCAAGCATTGCAGCGATAAATCATGCCGAATGGTTTGCAGCAGAATATCGCCCAATCCAGACAATTCGCCACCGATAACAATCATCATCGGATTAAGCAGGGTAACCACGGTACAAAGCGCGCTGCTTATTTTTTTGCTGAGTTCATGCGCCAGCAGCCGCGCCGCCCGGTCGGTTTGCGCCAAGGTGCAAAAATTGTCCAGACTAAAGGACGCGGCGTTTAATTCAGTATTCACGCCATTCGCAATTAAATCTATTATCCGCCGCCGGATACCGGATTCCCCGGCAACAGCCTCCAGACAGCCGCGGTTTCCGCATTGACACAACGGTCCTTCCGGCTGAATCACTAAATGTCCGATTTCCATGGCGTTACAGGAGTCACCAATAAATAATTTGCCATCCTTGATAAATCCGCCACCGATTCCGATGCCGGTATTCAGCCTGAATAAACTAGCTGGAGCACCTGGCAAACGCGTATGATATTCCATATAAGTGCTGACCAAGGTTTCTGGATAGACCAAAACGTTGTCAATCCCAGTCACTTGCCGCAGCCAGCCGGCCGTATCAAAATTTTCCCAGCCGTTGATATTGACCGCTTTCAAAGAGATTCCGCGCTTTATATCAACCAGACCCGGATCGGCAAAGCCAACCGCCTTGACCCGTTGCCAGTTTTCACCTAATTCTTCCCGCAACTGCTGAAACACCGCGGTAATTTCCCGCAAAGCGCATTCGATACCATTGCGCTGGCCGGCGGCGATTTCTGCTGCCGCAATTTGCACGCCATTTAAATTAGTGACCACCCCTATTGTCTTATCAAATTGAAAATCCAGCCCCATAATCCACAAATAATCACCGTTAAAAGTTATTTCCGGCGATACCCGTCCCGTTCTTTTGCTCTTGCGTTCCTGCTCCGCAATTATCCCCGCCACTTTTAAACGGTCAACAACTTCAAACACCGTCGCCGCCCGTTCCCCAGTCTCACGAATAAATTCCGCCCGCGTCAACCGCCCGTCACGGCTAAGCCAACGCAGCACCTCCCGCTTGATATACTCTTTTTTATTCACTGCAAAACATGCCTTATCGCTATATTTAATACTGATTCGTATTATATAATACATTTTAGTATTAAATAAATCAATAAAATATTTATAAATAGTATTGAAAAAAGTAAAAATAATTGTTATACTTAATATTATGAGTTAATTTTACTATTATTAAAATTGGTTATTTGTGTCTATTTTCATAATTAATTTGCGGGGTTGCGATGAAAACGGTAAAACTGGGTGAATTGACAGTTTTGGAGTTGGAACAATATCTGCAGAGCAATCAAACGATTATTCTGCCTTACGGAGTAGTGGAGCAGCACGGGTATCACCTGCCGTTGGACACCGATATTCGGAATGCCGGGATTATGGGTGAAAAGCTGGCGGAGGCGTTAAACTGTCTGGTTGCACCGACGGTTAATTATTGTTTTTCCGGCGGGATGTTGACAGGGACGATTAATATTAAGCCGAATACTTTTGCCAATATGATAGGCGAGATTATCGAATCGCTGGCGCTGCAGGGTTTTAAGAATATTATTATTCTCCCTGGTCACGGCGGGAGTGAAAGCCTGTGTCATCTAAAAGAATCGCTGCGGATATTAAAATGGCTCAATCCGGCACTGCGTGATATTTTGATTATGATGCCGCAGTTATGGAATTTTTCCCCAACCTGGTTAAAATTATTCAAAACGCAGGATTATCATGCAGCGGAAGCGGAAACTTCGTTAATTAAATACTGGACGCCGGAAGCGGTGCGGGACAAAATTGTCGTGGATAAAGCGGCTGTCGCAGCGATGCTGCGCGATGACCCCGACTCGTTCCAAAAACGTTCTTCGCTAAGCGGCAGCAAAGATGAGATTGTTTTTACCGAGCAGCGGGCAGAGGTAAAAGTTGGCGTGATGGGGTATCCGGCGAAGGCCACGGTCGCAACTGGCGAAAAAATCACCGCGGAAATTCTTAAAAATGCAAAACGAGAGCTCAGCAAAGCCATCGCAACGGCAAATAAAAATCGGCGCCAAAACCGCAGTATTGAAATCATCAATGCAGATAAACTGAAAATATTATCGTTGTAATGTTATGAAATTAATTGATTTAACTTTTGAACCGGCGATGACGCCAAAAGAGCTTTTCGCCACCTCGAGCGAAACCATCTCCCTGCGCTCGCCGGGGGTTGAATACACCGGCATCGTACACCAACTACAGATGAGTTCAATGGTAGGAACTTATATTGACTTTCCCGGACACATCGTTGAAACCGATGATGGTCAGGACGCGTATAACTATCCGATCAATAAAATGTACCGGCAACGTGCGGTAGTTATCCGCCTCAACCGGAAAACCAATTCCGGTGGCGTCAGCGCAGCAGAATTGCAGCAAAATTGTCCGGTGACACTGCAACCTGGCGATGCGCTGATTATCAACGCACTGGGGAACCTTCAGCCAAATGATATTGATGAACGCACTGTTTTTTTAGATACAGACGCGGTCGTGTGGATTATCGAACAAGGCATCACGCTGCTGGTGTCCGATATTTATGAAAGCACTGCGCTACTGGGTGTCTTTTTACGGCTGTTCCGCGCCGGGGTTGCCACGGTTTGCCAGCCGGTCAATTTGCATCAACTGGACACGGCTGAAGTCAAATTAACCATAATGTTCCTGCCGATACGCGGTATTACTCAAATACCATGCCGGCTAATTGCCGAAATTAACCTATAATTTTCATTTTCACTAAAATAAGGAGCCAAAAATGACCACAGAGAAAGCTATTGACAAGAAACACATCAGCGGGGGTGAAACCGACGGCGGTATCACCAGTTCGTACGCCACCAATGACGGCATCAAACTCAAAGTGCCGTACTCATTCATGGGCACCATCTACGGCAAAGAAGAGGAAGACGCCGTAATCGCCGCGATGAAACAGGACACACTGACGATGGGACCGCGTACCGCGGAGTTTCAAAAGAAATTTGCCGCGATGTGCGGGGTCAAACATGCCCTTGCCGTTTCCAACTGCACCACCGGCATGCACGTATGTACTCAAGTATTCAACATCAAAA
>CAZITV010000116.1:0-7603 GCA_964542255.1 uncultured Victivallaceae bacterium | reverse complement strand
GACTTATGTTGAGACGCAAAAAGCAGCGACCGACTTTTGGCGGGTTCATCATCCGGCTGTTCTGGAGAGTTGTCCTCTGTGACACCGGGCAGCTGGCTGATCTTGGGGATTATCCTGCGTGGCAACCTATTCCATTTTCAGGCAATCACTGTCATCAGTGCTCTTTTGTGCAGTATAGAGTTTACGGTATGTTCCATCAACTGCCATTAATTCGTCATGATTGCCGAGCTGGTCAATTCGCCCATCCCGCAGTACCACGATCTTGTCGGCATTGCGGATCGTTGACAAACGGTGAGCTATGATAACCGTGGTGCGTCCATCCATCATATTATCCAATGCACGCTGTACCAGTTTTTCTGAGGCTGTATCCAGGGCGCTGGTGGCTTCGTCCAAAATTAAAATTGCCGGGTCTTTCAAGATTGCCCTGGCAATAGCCAGGCGCTGCTTTTGTCCGCCGGATAAACTCGCGCCATTTTCGCCAATGACGGTATCGTATCCTTTTTCTAGCTTATTGGCGAATTCAGCAACATTGGCAAGCTCAGCGGCACGGATGACATCGTCTTCGGTGGCACTTGCCCGTGAATAAGCAATATTTTCCCGCAGCGTGCCGCTGAATAAAAACGGTTCCTGTAATACGACGCCGATATTGTTGCGGTAAGAATCCTGCGAAAATTTACGAATATCCACGCCGTCCACTCTGATGCAGCCCTCTTTGACATCATAAAAACGCAGCAGCAGATTGCTGATGGTTGACTTGCCGCATCCGGATGGACCGACCAGTGCGATTTTTTCTCCCGGATTAATTTGCAGATTCATATCCCAGATAACCGGAGTATCACGGTAACTGAAAGAAACGTTATCAAAGTTGATCACTCCCTTGAAGCGCGGCGCGGTGAGCGCATTGGGCACATCCTTGATTTCAGGAATAACGCGCAGCAGTTTGACAATGCGCTCAGCGCCCGCCAGTCCCAGCGACAGAGCATTAATTTGTGTCGCAATCGCGGCAATTGGTCCAATCTGCAGCCCGACATAGGTGTAAAAAGCGACAAATTCGCCCATAGTAAAATCTGGCGGACAAACTTCATTAATGCCGACACCAATGATGACGAGGTAGGTAATCACTGCCAGCATTTCATAAAGTCCACCGCTAAAGTTGGCGAGTCTGTTCATCTCAACACTTAAATCCAGGGTCGGGCGCATTGCCGTAAAAAACTGCCGCCGTTCTGAGCGTTCTTTGGAAAATGATTTAACAACTTTGATGCCGTTGATATTTTCGGCCAGATTGGCGGAAATCTCAGACATTTTTTCCTGGAGTTCGATTGATTTTCTACGCAATATACCATTGAAATAATAGAAATTTACAAAATGCAGCGGTAGTGCCAGCATCGCAATTAAGGCCAGCTTCCAATTTAACAGGAAAATCATTATAGTCACCAGTGTCATTGTAAACAGCTGGTCAGACATCATTATGCACATCGAAACCAGACTTTGCAGCAGCGATACATCACTGATAACATTAGAGATAAGCTTGCCCGTACGGTATTCTTCGTAAAAACGCAGCGACAAGCTTTGCAGATGCTTAAAAATTCGCTGCCGTACATCCAGCAGTACCCGCATCGCGGTGTAGGTGCCGACAAAGCCGGTAATCATCCGCATAACGAACCGCAAAATATAAATTAGCAGCAGTATGATGCAGACAAACATAAAAAGCATATAATCACGACCGGGAATAATCCGGTCAATCGCAATCTGAAGCAAACGCGGTAGTACCAGTGATAAACTGGAAAAAATTATTGAGGTCAGCGCCGAGAAAAAGATCAGTAATCGGTACTGTTTAAATAAACTGCTTAACTTAAACTCTTGCACAATTATAGTTCCTGGATATTCGAGATGCTCTCACCATAAATTTAAAAATAGCCTGGTGTATTCAACTCTGACAGCAAGTGCACCGCTTATTTTTTGAATAGTCACTTCTCTGAGCCGATTGCCAATTGTTCTTTTGAATAGCTCGTTGCCGTTATAAGACGCCGGAGGTGCAGCAAAACTGCATAAAAAATCGAATATGACGCACAAAATCCGCACTAAAATCAAAAGAGCATTATAATCTGTTCACCATATAATTTAATCTGAACAAGGCAATAAAACAAATGCCTACCTGTCGTTTTTAATAATTAATCAATAAAATTAATTATAACGAAAATGACGGTAATTCTATTCTGTATCAGGTTTGATATGGCGCGTCTGCTTAACCGCGCTTCTTTGCTGCTTTGCTTGTAAACGGCGCTGAACAGAACCAAAGGTTGGTTTTGTCGCTACTCTCTTTTTGGGCGGGATCAATACGGAGCGAATCAAGTTGGCGAGGCGGAGCATTGCGTCGTCGCGGTTTTGGCGCTGGGTGCGGTAACGCTGAGACTCAATTGCCAGTTCCCCATTTGCATTGATACGGGGGCCGGCTTTGCTGCGCAGTCGCAACCGTACTGACTCCGGCAGCGAGTTGGTTTGGAGCAGGTTAAACCGCAGCCGTACTGCGGTTGCCACTTTGTTGACATTTTGCCCGCCTGGACCAGATGCTTGAAAAAACTCCTCGGAGAGTTCACTATCTGGAATTACAATATTTTCAGAAATTCTGAGCATTTAACCTATCCAGGGTAGAAACGGCGTCAAGCTGTGGCGCCAAATCGCCTCCGCGCCGGCAACTTCTTTTTGATGTGAACTATTCTCAATCACTCCGTAATGCGCCGCCAGGGAAACGTTCATCCATAAAAAATTTTCGCGCCCCAGATGTGTCAGCGCCTGGCAAAATGCCGCCAGCGACATTGCCTTGTTCAAGGACTTTAAGCATAGCGCCGCGCTGCGTTTCGCCGCGACTGGGCGCATGGTTTTGGTGGACGCGTCGTATTCAAGGATGCAGCTCTCCAGTTCGGGATGTTCCAGTTGCGGGTCGAACAATCCGGGGTCATCAATGTAACCGGCTTCAATGCTGGCGGCAAAATAAGTCGCGCTGTTTAGCGCGGCGGTATGAATGGCGGCACCAACGGCGCCGCTGCGGCAATCGGCGGTGAATTTATGCCATGCCCAATCATCGGTCATGATTAAGCGGCGGCCTTTTTTTGATGGATAGACGCTGGCGAGCGACGGGTCGAGACCTTTCGACAAATATAGTCCGCTGGCGATAGTGGTGCGCACGCGTTCGTCCCAGCTGAAGCTGAATTTGCCGAATTTGAAGAACGGTAATTCGACTGACGGCACCAGCCACCATGAGGTCATCGTGGGCTGAAAGTGATTATAAGGACGGCGAATTAACCGCGGCATTTCTGCCGGGATTACCGCTTCAACCGCCTCACACAGTTTTCGTGGTGATTGATTTAGGCAATATCGCATTTTTCTCCCTGCGCCGCTTCAGGGCAGCATTAACGCGTCAATATAGTTATATTCAAATTCCGGCACAGTATTCAACACAATATCATGAATTTCTGTAGAAATTTTTATCATTCTGCTCATTGCGGTTGAGTCCATGGCATTCTGCACCGCACCGGCGAGCGAGCTGTTGCCGATTATCTCCAGTTGGTCAGCAGTAATGTCCGGCAGCATCCCGATTTTCACTGCATTGCCATAATTGATATATTGCGCGAATCCTCCGGCAAGGTAGAGCTTGGTGAGATCCTTGAATGAAAAACCTTGACATTCACATAGCGTTTGCAGACCCGAATAAACTGCCGCTTTAGCCTTGAGTATCTGTTCAAGGTCCTTTTCGGAAACATAAATGTCCGGATTGCTGCTGATGCGGCAGGCATTGATGCCGCCTTCAAGTATCATCAGTTTGCCGGCCGTCTGCAAAAGTTCCACATCAAATCTGCCTAATTCGTTGATTAGACCGCAATCGCGGCCATTGGCGACAAAATCAATCATGGCAGAACCGCAAATACCGTTTGGCGCGATATTGCCGATGACCGCGATTTTGTATTCCAGGCTGCGGTCAAAACTTATATGTTCAATTGCCCCTGCCGCCGCCCGGCAGCCGCAGCCAATGCCGGCGCCTTCAAATGCCGGACCTGCCGCGGAAGCACAGGAAAATAACTGTTTGCCGTTGAACAGTACAGTTTCACAATTAGTGCCAATGTCTAATAATGCGGCAACGCCATTCAACTCGTTAATGCCGGAAACTGCCACTCCCGCGACAATATCTCCGCCAATATAACCGGATGCCGCAGGCAAAGCCCTGACAACCGCATCCGGCGCAACCAGTAAACCAAGCGTCACCGCTTTTAGTTCGGGGAATACTTTTAACTCTGGTTCAAACGGCATTACCCCGATACTGGCGGGAGAAATGCCGAAAAAAAGATGCGTCATCACGGTGTTCGCCGCCACACTGACTTGAGAAATTTCGTTTTTATCGCGTTTGGCCTGAAGACAAACTTTATTAATTAGCGGGTTGATGGTGTCTTTAATGACGCACTGCTGCAGTTCAAAAAGGTTTTCCGGGCTTTCAGAAGCGTAAGAGATACGTGAGATGACATTGTCGCCATAGAGGAATTGGCGGTTATAATTTGAAGCAGAACAAATAACGCTGCCGTGATTTGCGTCAACCAGCGACACCGCCACGGTTGTTGTGCCAATGTCAATCGCCACAGCCAATCCGGACACGGCGGCATCTTTCCTGAAGGCTTTGACTTTATAGTCATGAGAGCTTTGCACATCGCTGGTGTTTGCCAGCGACTTGGCGGGAACAAAGATGACTCCGTCCGCGTTAAGCGCTTTGACACGGCAGGATTTTACCGTCTGTGGTTGACCGCATTGTATTTCAATATTCTCCTGTTCAACTTGAAATTTACCGTGTTCAAGTAATATTTCACACTTGCCGCAAATGCCTTCTCCTGAACAGCGCAGGTCAAGCGGCAGCCCGTATTCCCGCAACGCATCAGCCAGAGAATCAAAATTCTCCGGGTTCTCGATGGGAAATGAGGAAAGGTCTTCAAGTTTTACAAGCATATTAATTCTGTGCTTTCCGGTTTACTGCCGAGCCATGACCGGTAACCCTGGCAGGCTTCAGGTTTCGCTATTAAACAAAAACAGCATAACCCCAGGGTTCCGGAGTTATGCCGTCTAGATTTACATGAAAAGATTAGCCTTTCATCAATCTATCAACTAATTTTACCGCGCCGTTAGCGTCATCGCTGTAACCGTCTGCGCCGATTTCATCAGCAAATGCTTGTGTTACCGGAGCGCCGCCGATAATAATTTTGGCTTTGCCCTTGAATGCATTGACGACTTCTTTCATATACGGCATCGTGGTGGTCAGCAGTGCGCTGCACGCCAAAATCTGTGCGCCCTGTTCCAAGGCACCTTTGTATTTTTCGGTATCGCAGTTGACGCCGAGGTCAATCACGTCATAACCAGCACCCTTCAACATAATCGCAACGAGGTTCTTGCCAATATCATGCAAGTCACCTTTAACGGTACCAATCGCAACTTTGCCCAATGATTTTCTGCCGGAACTTGCCAGTAACGGTTCAATCAATGACAAACCAGCCTGCATCGCACGTGCTGCAATTAACAATTCAGGAACATAAACTTCATTACGTGAAAATTTGTCGCCAATCTCACGCATCGCCGGAATCATTCCCTGATCCAGGATTTGGTTGATGTCTTCTTTTCCGTCAATCGCGGCTTGCACGATTGCTGCAACATCATTTCTTTTTCCTGTCATTACGGCCTTTTTCAGAGCTTCGAAATCAATCATTTTAACATCTCCAGTGTTTAATGTTTCTTTGGGTCGCACCCAATTTTTTTCATTATATTAATATTCTATCATAAAATTTTAGCCGTTTCTTGTTTTATTTTGTTAATTTTTGCTCTATATTAATAAATATGCAGAATTTTTTCATAAATTTAAAATAGGCGATATAAAACATGAAAATTAAAGAATTTGAAAGCGATACATTTATCGAAGGCGCGGTGGGCGGCAATGTTTCATTTCACTCCATAACTTGGAATCGGGGCAGGCGTCAAGCGCTCATCCCCTCCGGCGGCAATATTAACTATCATTCACTGCCGCTCTCCGGAACTGTTGCTCATTGCCATGAGTTTGCGGAAATTATCCTAATTTTGAGTGGTAAAATTTATCACCGCGCTAACGGCGAACGGCAGTTGTTGACCAAAGATTCATTGGTGTTTATCCGTCCCAGTGACCGGCATGGCTTTGAACCATTTGAAGAGAAACCGTGTGAGATGATTATTATCGCATTTCAATTAGAACTGTTTTTAACACTGAGTCGTTATGTTGAAGATGATATGTTCCTGCAAAAATTTACTGAACCAGTGCTGCCGCCGATCTTTCAGCTTGACGGACACGAAGCCAACGAGCTGAGTACCAGGCTGCTGACAATAAATTCCTCCACCAATACCTCCGCCATTAAAAAAATAAAATTGAAAATTGTTCTGGCCGATTTATTCACAAAGTTTTTCCTCGATGACGCTTATGCACTCAAAGAACAACGAATTCCACAATGGCTCGAAGATGTCTGTCAGCGAATGCGCAATCCGGAAAATTTCATCAAAGGTTTAAAACGAATGCAGCATCTCGCCGGATGCACCCCGGAACACTTATGCAAATCTTTTCGGCGCTATATCGGCAAATCACCAACTGAATACATTAATGAATTGCGGATTAATTACGCTGCACGGCAATTGGCAGACGAAAACGAGGAAATCAGCAATATTGCTTATGAACTGCATTTTCAAAGCCTGAGCCGGTTTTATCATCTCTTTAAAAAATTTTACGGCGTCTCTCCAGCAAAATACCGGCTCCGCGCCAAAACCGGCAAAAGAATTATCTGATGAAGCAAGAAAATTAGTGGGCGTTATGTCAGGATGCGGAATAATGCTGCAATAATTTCCCATAATTGCTTGACAATTAGATCAGAAGTAAGTCGAAATATTTGAGCAGGCCGAGAATTTTAAAAAGAATGCTGCGCACGGGATTTAATACCAAAGACGGTTTTGCAATTCTTGACGGCTTTAATACCAATTCGCTTTCATTGATTGACAAACGATTGGTCCTTGGCGCCGATTTTTGCCATAAATCCTCGTACGATATCCATATCGCTCTGCGGTTTATAACCAAAATCCATCGCCAAATTCCTAATCGTTATTGTCTATGACTGATCGCTCATTGGTATAAGATTGCGGTTCGGTATTACTTCGAGTTTTTTGTTGCAGCGGATAGTTCTTTATGAATCGCCGCCAGCTCTTTGACAATGGGAATGCGCTGCGTACATTGTTGTTCACACCGGCGGCACTGGATGCAGGCGTCTGCTTTCACACTATGCCAGGTATAGTTTTGCGCCATGTGCGAAGTCAACCCGTAATAGCGGCTATGAAACGCCATATTCATTAGTGCTGGAATATTAATACCGACCGGGCAAGGCATGCAGTAGTTGCAGCCGGTACACATCTTGCATTTGCCTTGTTCATCCAGAAAATTATCAATGCGCCGCATTTGTGCCGCAGTAAATTTGCCGCGTTGAATCGAAGCAATACTGTCGGTAAGGTTTTGTGTACAGGTCATTCCGCATAACATAGTATCAATATCGGGATTGGAATA
>CAZITV010000115.1:3708-7640 GCA_964542255.1 uncultured Victivallaceae bacterium | reverse complement strand
AATAACTGCTGCTGTCTAATCGGCTTGGATGCATAATCATTCATTCCGGCAGCTAGACAAGAGGCACGGTCAGCATCAGCGGCGTGAGCCGTAATGGCGATGATTGGCACGGCCGGGTTAATTTCACGAATTTTGGCCGTTGCCTCATAACCGTTCATTCCCGGCATTTTGATATCCATCAGAATAACGGCAATATCGTTATGGTTATGACATATTTGCAGTGCTTCAATGCCATTCCATGCGTGTAGTACGTCATATTTAGCTTTAGTGAGAATAACACTAATATAATTGAAGTTAAGTTCATCATCTTCGACAATCAGTATTTTTGCTGCTGTTAGCGGTGGTGTGACGCTAATTACCGGTGCTGGTGCGACGGTGGCGGTTTCAGAGCAA
Source organism: uncultured Victivallaceae bacterium (assembly GCA_964542255.1). Classification (GTDB taxonomy): domain Bacteria; phylum Verrucomicrobiota; class Lentisphaeria; order Victivallales; family Victivallaceae; genus CAYMSF01. Next base: position 7,247 of record CAZITV010000115.1, on the reverse strand, counting down.
TTTTGTGATTCTGTTGAATAAGGAATGTTAAAATAAAATACTGTTCCGCTGTCGCCTTTGCTATCGAGCCAAATTTCGCCGCCGAGCATATTAACATATGCTTTGGCGATAGATAGCCCCAGTCCGCACCCTTCAAACTGTCTGGTGTGGGAAACATCGGCCTGCATAAAGACCTTCCAAATTTTCTGTTGTTGTTCAACTGGAATGCCAATACCGGTGTCTTTAACAGAAAATTCGATATAGTCATTATTTTTGCGGACGGCGAGTTCGACAGAGCCGGCTTTAGTGAATTTGACCGCATTGCCGATGAGAGAGGAGAGGATGATATTCAATTTTTCGCTGTCGGTGTTAATAATACGATTATCTTCAACCAGTGTATCATTCAAGCTGATGGACAATCCTTTAATATCGGCAATATATTTGAATTTTGCCACTAAATTTACAGCGATTTGGCTAATATTGGTTTTGCGCAAGGTTATGTTGATTTGACCGGTCTGGATTTTAGCAATTTCCACTGTATCATCAATTGTATTCATCAACCGCTCGGCGGATGTATTAATCATTTTAAAACAATCTTTTTTTTCTTCGAGAGTGAGATCTGTTTCCTGAAGCATTGCCAAGAACCCCAGAATGCCGTTCAGCGGGGTACGAATTTCATGGGATAGATTATTGAGGAACGCGGTTTTCAGCCGGTCGGATTCTTCTGCTTTTTCTTTAGCGTGAGTAATTTCCAATTCCGCATTTTTGCGGTCAGTAATATTATTAGCAACTACAGCAAATTTATTTTTCTCGGGTGAAAATGCCGAGACTTGATAATAGCGCTGCAGTTCTACTGAATAGTTTTCAAACGTGGTTGGTTCACCGGTTAAAGCCACTTGTCCATATTTTTCAATCCAGTATTTTTCAGTTCCCGGGAATACGGTCAATACGGTTTTGCCAACCAAGTCGGTCTTTTTCACCCCGGTGATTCGTTCAAACGCCGGATTAACATCCAAAAACATATAATCTACTGGTCGTCCTGCCGCATCGCAAATTATTTCGTGGAGAGCAAACCCTTCGTGCATGGAAGCAAAAAGCGAACTATACTTTTTTTCGCTTTGCATTAGCGCTGCTTCGCTGATTTTTCTGGATTCATTTTCTTGATTTAAATCTTCAAGCAAATTCAGCGTTGCGGTAAAACTTTGCTGCAGCTCTCTGGTTCTGTCTTCGACCATTGCAGCGAGGCGCTCTTTTTCCTGATGCTGCAACATATTAGAACGTTTAATTTTCACCATTGCCCGAATTTGCGCGGTAAGTTCGATGATGTCAACGGGTTTAGAGAGGAACGCTTCGGCGCCGGCGTCAAGTGCACGTGAATCATTGTCTTCCTTCAAAGCGGTAACGAACACCACCGGTATCATACACAATTTTTGATGCTGCTTTAATTTTTCACAAACTGCATAACCATCCATATCCGGCATCAGGATGTCCAGCAGAATAACGTCAGGATTCTCCTGCTCTGCCAGCTTAATCCCATCAAGTCCGTTTAGCGCGGTCAGCACCTCAGCCAGTGGAAACGCTTCATTAATCAGTGCGCGCAGGCAAATCAGGTTATCCTCATTGTCATCAATTGCCAAAATTTTTATACTTAAATCATTCATAAACGCCTCACTGCAGCCTTATTTTTCAAACTGCCTGGTAGATTATCTTATAAAATCTGATGCACAACCGACTACCGGATTCCACCGGCAATTTTATATTTTTCACTCAAGCCATTTTTTAAGAGCAATGCGTTAACCTCTTTTTTTAGTTCAATCATAGTAAGCTCGCGGCCTGCGGTAAGCCGGTTAAACCGCTGCAGCTCATCAATTTTTTCCAGCAGCTGATGCTCAATTGCTTTACGCTGGGTGATATCGTCAATGGCGACAATGACATGACGGCGGTCATCAAGCAGCACAGGTTCGGCGTTAACATTCAACCATAAATGGTGCTGCTGGTCGTTGATTAAAACGGTATATTGAGTTTCGATACTGTAAACAGCGGTGTTGGTGCGCAGCACCTGCGCTATCGCCTTTCTGAGCAGGCAATCTTGACATGCGGCGGAATATCCACAGCCTTTTTCATGCTCAACGCTGTGGATGCAGCCCAACCCGCTGCCGGCACGGTGCGCTATTATTTGACTCTGCCCCCTTGAAATCAGCCGTTCGATGGCGTGATTGTGCTTGACGATAATATAATTTTCGTCAAAAAGCAGCATCCCTATCGGAACCGCGCCAAACATTGCCTGCAAATTTTTTTGTTCAACTTTCAAATTATCACTAACCTGCCGGCGCGCGGTAATATCGTGGTAATTAATTAACAGACCACTAATTGATGAATCATGCTTTAAGCTAACTCCGGTAAACGCTATCCAGCGGTAATTGCCATCTTTACAGCGGTAACGGCATTCAATTGTTCTGGAATCGTCTTTTTCCGGCAGTTCATCAATAAGCTGACGAACAGAATCGGTATCGTCAGGATGAATATTTGTCAAAATATTTGTATCTAAATTATCATTTTGATTCCAGCCGAAGAGTCTTTCAATATTTGCGCTGTTGTAGCTGATGATACCGTCGTGGTTGGTAATTGCAATGACATCGCCGATATTGGCAATCATTGCATTATGCCGGTTTTCACTTGCCTGCAGCTGCGCATACTGGGTGCTAATTTGACGGTCTGCACGGCTAATCAAGACATAAATCAAACCTATCAACAGCACCATTATCACCACCGCCACACTCACGCTGGTGATAATCAGGCTGAAAAAAGACGCTTCATCGTTCGAGATATCCCGCATAATCAGTAAATCCGCGGCATGCCTGCCGGCGGCATCAGTAATTGGCGTGACAGAAGCAATCCAGTTGATGCCGGATATCTTAATCTCACTGCCGTTTAATCCATGAGCAAATAGATGATTTGCGTGTTTACGCCAATCCAAAAGATTATTATCAGCGGATAGTGAGCTATAGACCACAACACTTTCCGGAAGTGTATTCCAGTCGGGAAGCCGCATGTTCGAATGTCTGGATGCTTCCCACTCCTTCTTGTTTAAAAATTCTTTGTGTACAGCCACTGCCAACTGCACTCCAAGCCGGGCATGCATTTCACTAAATATTTTTTCTATTCCCTTGCCCAGCTCAACATAGCCAACCAATTTGTTCTCAAAAAACACCGGCTGCACCGCTCGCAGCGTAAAAACCCCCAATAACCCAGTCTCGATGCCGGATGCAATCCGCCCGGTACGTTCCGCATCCAGCATCGTAAAGCGGTCAATTCGGTCACCACTTAGTTTTGGATTATGCAGACGCTGCAGGCAGACCCGTTTTGCGTCAACAAAATAGAAATGAGTAATATTGTTATTCTGCTGCAGTTGGTTAAATACCGGCATCCAGCGCTTTATTAATGGCGCGGCCGCGCCGTCACGCAGCCACTGCTGCGTACTCTTATCTGAGGATATTATCTGTGCGGCGGCAGATAGCCCGGCAATCTGCTGATTAATTGTCACCTGCAATGCCAGTGAA
>CAZITV010000115.1:0-3608 GCA_964542255.1 uncultured Victivallaceae bacterium | reverse complement strand
TTGGATATTATTTCCGCCGTCCAGTCTGCGGCATCAATATCCATCCCAAATACTGCAATAACTGCTCCGGTGTTAACGTCAGCAATTGGCACCAGTGCCGATACCCTCCTGCCCCAGCGTTCAGAAACTTGAAATTCAAAGACTGATTTATTTGCAGTGAAAGCATTATGACATTGTGATGATGCTTCTGGATAAAGCTGCCCCGGTGTTGAACCGGTTTTGGAGCCAAGCGGTTCACTATCGGCAAAAACAAAAATTGTTCCGTCGGCATTGCGGCCGAGCAAATAGACGAACCGGCATTGCGGACTGGCGGAGCGGATACTAGCCAGTTTTGTTTTGATTTGCAGGTAATCAGCTGAACTGTAATCTTTGACGGTTCCGGACAGTGCTTTGATGCGGTCTAAATTAATTCGCTGGGCTGTATGATGTGCGTGCCGCAGCAGTCCGGCACGTGATCCCTGGTCTGCCTGTTCTGTGACTAGCCAGACCAACAATATGCCGATGATGGCAACTACAGCCAATGCAAGCAACCGTTGCTTTTTATTCCACTGTACCTGACTGATCAGTGTTAATATTCTCATAATACGATATTGGTAAAGTGTTTGTGCAGGATTGCGGATAATGAAGCTCGATTGTAAGGTTTGGTGATAAAATCATTACATCCGGCGGCGGCAGCCCGTTCAGATTCACCGTCAGCAAAATTGGCGGTTTGCGCGATAATTATCACGTTTTGGTTAAACTGCCGGATTTGCCGTGCGGCTTCATAGCCATCCATTACCGGCATCGCGACATCCATCAGCACCAAATCTAAATCGGGATGACTGCGGCAAATCTCAACGGCTTCGGCGCCATTGCCGGCCTTGAGCACTTCTCGACCGAATTTATTGACGAGCAGGAACAAGAGCGTCTCCGACTCTTCATCGTCATCGGCAATTAGGATTTTCAACTGTTTGGTATGGCTGTCGTATTGTGCTTGGTCAAGTTTTAGTGGAATAGTAAAATAAAATTGCGAGCCCTTGTCTTCTTCACTTTCCACGCGGATAGTACCGCCATGCTTTTCCACAAACTCTTTGCAGAGCAGCAGTCCGAGTCCGGAGCTGGGTTCATTTTCGGTGCCTTTTCTAGATACTTTTACATCGATGCGGAATAAATTATCCAGCATCTGTTGATGCATGCCGATGCCTGAATCTTGAACGCAAATTTCTACATGTTGAGATTTTGTAACTGCGGCGGAGACCGATATTTTTCCGCCTTTTCTGGTAAATTTTATGGCATTGGAGACCAGGTTACGAATGATGGTTTTAAACATATTGCTATCATACCAGATGGCGATGTCTTCGGGAATAACTACGGCGATTTCAATCTCTTTGCGGCGGGCAGATTCCAACAGCGGCGCCATACTCTCATTAACAACATTTACCAGTTTATTACTTATCAAGGTAAAGGGCATCAAGCCCTGTTTAGCTTTTGTCCATTCCAGCAGGTTTTCGAGCAGTCCATAAACATTAACGGCAGAATTTCTGGTGCTTTCCGCCAACTGCCGGATTTCGGTCATACTCAAGTCAGGTAAATTATCTGCCATAATTTGCGTCAATCCAAGGAAACCGTTGAACGGACTGCGCAAGTCATGTGCGATAATCGAAAAGAACTTGTCCTTTTCGGCAAGGAGGTTAACCAAAAAATGATTTTTTTGTTTCGTTTCTGCTTCAGCCTGTTTGCGCCGGGAAATGTCAATAAAACTGGTGAGACCGGCCCATACCTGACCGTTCTGATCCATTACCGGCGAACCAAAAATCTCCAGCAGCGTTTCACTGCCGTCAGGACGTCTCACCCTCATATCATCAGTACGGGAAAACACGCCCTGCATTGCCTTTACTATTGGCATATCTTCTACCGGATAAGGCTCACCGGTATCTTCCCGGTACGCTTCATAAACCTCCGCCAGATTGTGTTTTGAGGTATCAGGCATAATGCCGCGCCCCAGCAAATTCATTGCGGCTTCATTAACCACCAGGGGTTTGCCGGATGGTACTTCCACCATAAAAACACCGACTGGCAGATTTTTAAGCAATACTGACAATAATTCATTATGGCGACTAATGGCGGCCTGGTTTTTTTTAAGTTCGGCTTCTGCTTGTTTGCGTACAGTATCGTCCCTGTTGCTGGCACGCCGTCCGAGATAATTATCCTGTTTATCAAAAACAGGTGAACATAAGTGGGTGAGATGTGCTACAGTTCCGTCTTTTTTGATAATTCTAAAAGAAATTTCTTCGACATCGCGCAGATGCTCAGGAGAATGCATCCGGTTATAATGTTCATCAAATATTTTCACATCATCCGGATGGATAATCTTGCGGAGTAATGAATTATCAGATAAAAATTCCTCCGGCTTGTAGCCGCTGATTCTTTCACATGACGGCGATATATAGATAATTTTTCCATGGATATGCCAGTATTCCCAGTCGTAGGTAAAGTCAGCCACTGTACGGAATTTTTCTTCACTGCGGCGCAGCGCCACTTCCGCCTGATATTTTTCAGTAACATCGGAAAACACCATAATTACGCCACGAATATTTCCAGCAGCATCGCGGATAGGTGCCGCGCTGTCGGAGATTTGGTATTCAGTGCCAGTGCGGTTAATCAATACGGTATGGTTGGCCAGTCCGGCGACTTTTCCGGTGGTAATGACCTTCACGACTGGATTATCCGCGATTTTTCGGGTGACGGCATTCACAATATTAAACACGTTCAGCAGCGGTTTGCCCTTGGCATCGGCAAAATCCCAGCCGGTAAGGTGTTCGGCGACCGGGTTCATCATATTGACGTTACCGTCTAAATCTGTAGCAATAACCGCATCACCTATCGAATTGAGCATGGTTGCTAATGCCTCTTCGCTGTTCCGGAGCTGCAAGGCGGTATGTTCGCGTTCGGCGATTTCTTGTTTTAATTGAAAATTTTTATAGGCCTTTTCAGAAAGCTCGTTAGCGAATACAAAAAGCATTTCTGCGATTTTCTGAAATTTTGTAATTGGCATCACGGGGACTTCTGCCAGAGCCTGCATAAAATCTTCTCTATCCGCCCTGATTTCATCGGCATACTTAAGCATCCTGGCTTCATCAGTGGTTTCGTTGCGCACCTGACCAATCAGCCAATTGGCAATATGGACACCGCCAACGGTGATACTGGCTCCGGCATCCCACAAGCCGCCGCTTAGACATGGTTGAATAATTGGACCACCGGGATTATGCCGTCCCAGCACGGCATCAGATTGGCAGCAGTTTTTAAAACCCAGTGTGGTTTTGCGGATAATGTCTTTGCACAAACGACAAAAGTTGCTCGGCTTAGTGATCGGCGTACCGTCCGGGCGGGTAATTACCGACGCTACCCCGGTCGCATCAGCAAATAAATCCTGCATCCGTTGAACTTCAGCCAAATCAAAAATGTCATTAAAGGTAATAGTGGCTGGGATGGCGACGAGAGGCGTGACGCAACTTGACTCAGTTTTCATCGTCTAAAATTCCTAAAAAGAACTTTCGCACTTCTAAATAATGACTCTGTCTCTCACTTGTTGAACTACTATGCACCGCTTTTTTAATGGTGTCAAGTAA
>CAZITV010000114.1:0-7662 GCA_964542255.1 uncultured Victivallaceae bacterium | reverse complement strand
ATGACCGGAGCTATAAGGCGCCGGAACCGCCTCCACAACTGGCGGCAATCAAGCCGGCTACCGACAAGGGGTCATATTGCTCGCTATACAACGCAATGATTCACCCGCTGGCGCCAATGACATTTCGTGCGATTATCTGGTATCAGGGAGAGGCTAACCGCGGCGATAAAAGCTATGATAAAAAAATGCGGTATCTTTGGGACAGTTGGCGCAAAGTTTTTGAACAGCCGGATTTGCCGTTCTATTTTGCCCAGATTGCACCGTTTGAATACAAAGGAGCGCATCATTCGCCGGAGCTATGGCGGCAACAACAATTTTTTGCTGACGAAAACTACCCCGCTGCCGGGCTCGTGGTAACGATGGATGTCGGCGACTTAAAAGATATTCATCCTACCAATAAACGCCCGGTTGGTGAACGGTTTGCCAATCTTTGTCTAGTTCGGATTTTTGGCAGAGAAGGGATTGTTTGCGATTCACCTTTTTTTGAATCAGTCAAACTTAATGGTGGACAGGCGGTGGTTACATTCCGCAATGCCCGGCAATTAAAAACATCTGACGGTAATGATCCAAATTGTTTTGAAGTAGCCGGCAGTGATTTGAAATTTGTTACTGCGAAAAGTACCAGAATTGAAGGCAATAAAGTTATCATCGGCGCCGGCACAGAAGTGCCGAACATCGCTTTTGTGCGTTTCGCCTGGCGTAATGATGCCCAGCCTAACCTGCAAAATGAGGCGGGTTTGCCCGCCGGATCATTCAGAACTGACGATGGAACCAAATAGTTCTAAATAATTGTAAATATGCCGTTTCGATAGCCAACGGCAACAAAAAGGTGCGAAATGAACAATAATTTTCCGGACGATTTTCTGTGGGGAGCTGCTACCGCGGCGTTTCAGGTTGAAGGACATTTGTTGGCAGACGGAGCAGGGGAGAGTTCATGGCTAAATTTTTGCCGCGAACCAGGTAGAATTGAAAATGATGATATACCGCTGATTGGCGCATCGCAGTATACGCTTTACAAAGAAGACATTGCGTTAATGAAAGAACTCGGCATTAAAGCATACCGGTTCTCTTTGGGGTGGTCACGGATTTTTCCGGACGGCACCGGCAGAGTAAATCCCGGCGGCGTGGATTATTATAACCGGCTAATTGACGAATTACTTCAAAACGGTATCCAGCCATGGCCAACGGTATTCCACTGGGATTTACCACAAAAACTGGAAGACAACGGCGGTTGGCGCAATAAAGATACCGCGTATGCTTTGGGAGAATATGCCGGCTTTGTCGCGCAAACTTTCTCTGACCGGGTTAAAAACTTTTTTACTGTTAATGAGATCATCTGTTTTACCCGTGCCGGTTACGGCGATGGCGTATTTGCGCCAGGATTGAAATTAGATACCAAATCGGTAAATCAGACTATTCATAACGGCTGCCTGGCGCATGGTTTGGCAATGCAGGCAATGCGCGCTGTCACTGGCAATAATGTCAGATTGGGACTGGTGGATAACTGTACTTCTACCGTGCCGGTTTACGAAACCCCGGAAAATATTGCCGCCGCCGCCAAAGCATTCCGCATCGTCAACGCCCAGATTTCTACGCTGATTAATGAAGGTCGTTATATTGATGAATTTATTGCCGAACAAAAAGGCAATATGCCGGAATACAGCGATGACGAGTTGAAAATCATCAGTACTCCGACTGACTTCAACGGATTAAATTTATATGCCCCATATCATGTTATCGCCGATGAGTCGAAGCCTCGCGGTTACCGCGAGGTAATTAAACCGGAAGGTTATCCGCGGATGAATATGTCATGGCTGCATATCGGTCCTGAAATTATCTACTATGCCGCTAAGCACGTCCAGCAGCACTGGAAGAGCAAAGCCATCTACATTACCGAAAACGGCTGCGCCGCGATTGACAAAAAATCACATGACGGCGAAGTCTATGACTCTGACCGGATTTTCTATTTGCGCGGACATCTTCAAGCCGCGAAGCGCGCTGTTGACGAAGGTATCCCGCTTAAAGGCTATTTCGTCTGGAGTCTGCTCGATAATTTTGAATGGGCAAGTGGATTTCAAAAACGTTTTGGTATCGTTTATGTCAACTATAATGACTTGAAACGCACCCCGAAATTGAGCGCCAAATATTACCGCGCAGTTATTAATGCCAATCAGGTTTTGTAATTTTAGATAAACCATACAGGAGTAATAAATATAGTGAGCAATAATATAAAATTTGATGCAGATATTGAAGAGGATGTCATTCAGCCAGGTCAGCCGAAACATTGGAAAATCGGTACTCTGACATATACCGCCGCTGGTATCGCAGTACTCTTTAGCGTTCTACTCGCCGGTGATTTCATCTGGTCATTGCGCGAACGTTCCGTCGTCCCGATTATGCAGTTGCTGTTTAAAAAATTTGGTGCTTCTGACTTTCTCAACGGTTTGATGCTGGCATCATTGCCGTGCCTGATGACTGTCGTGCTTTGTCCGGCTATCAGTTATCATTCCGACCGCCATCGCGGCCGCTGGGGACGCCGTATCCCTTATCTCCTCGCAACTACTCCGATTGTTGTCTTAGGTATGATCGGTATGGCATTTGCGCCACGTTTGGCAGAATCCTGTGCCGGATATTTCCCGCGAATGGAACCGAACGAAGTTGTTCTCCTCTTCTTCGCTATTTTCTGGGCTATTTTTGAGTTTGGCGCCATCACCGGCAACGTAGTTTTTTCTGCTCTGATTAACGATGTTGTGCCGCACCAACTGCTGGGGCGATTTTATGGGCTGTTTCGAATTCTCAGTCTGAGTGCCGGCATCATCTTTAACTACTGGTTTTTCGGCTTTGTTGAAACTCATTACGCGGTAATCTTCATCTCCATCGGAGTGATCTACGGAATAGGATTTACCTTTATGTGCTTTAAGGTAAAAGAAGGCGAATATCCACCCCCGCCAGAACTACCGGAACACCGGCACGGCATCTATGCCGCCACCTGCAACTATTTCCACGAATGTTTTAAAAATCGTTTCTATTGGCCGGTTTTTCTCATCCTCACCGGCACTGCGCTCATTTTTATGCCAATTAACTTCTTCGGTGTGTTTTATGCCAAAAAACTGAATGTGCCGATGGACCACTACGGCAAATATATCGCCTGGAGTTATGTGGTTTCGATTATTTTATCCTATCCGCTGGGAATACTCGCCGACCGTTTTCATCCGTTGCGCTGCGGCATTGTGATGCTGACTGTATTTATTATTTCGGTCGGTACCGCCGGATTCTTTATTCACGATGAAACTACTTTTGCCATAGCCTTTATTATGCAGACGATTGCCTCAGGGACTTATTTTACCCTGACTGCTTCGTTGCCAATGCGGTTGTTTCCGCGCTCCCGATTTGCCCAGTTCAACTCTGTGGCCGGGATTCTCGGTGCCGGAGTTCATATCTTTTCTGCCCCCGCCATCGGCAAGTTTCTCGACTATACCAATCATGATTACCGCTATACTTATTTTCTCGCGGTGTTTTTTGGTCTCTGTGTCTTGATGCTGATGCTGCTGTTTTACCGTAATTTTAAGGCGCACGGCGGTCCGCATCACTATGTTGCGCCAGAATAAACCGCAGCCATTACAAACAAACATTTTTTAACTATTGACAGAAAGGTTACTATGCAAGATTTTTGCACAACTTTAAATAATTGGGAAAAGTATTGGAATAATGAATTAGACCGACCCATTGTTTCCGCCGTTATCTCCGGTGTTGGCGGCAAAGTCCCGGGATATCATAGTTTTGACGCATTCTACGATTTCTCTATGCCGCCGGAACAAGTCGTTGAGATAGTATTGAAAAATATTGCCAATTGCCGTTATTACGGTGATGCCGCCCGCACCTGGTTCCCGAACTTCGGCCCAGGCGCGTTGACCGCAATGATTGGCGGGCAAGGTACACTAACTGATAATACTATCTGGTTCAACGGCGGAAAATTAGCTGATGCCGCACCTGAAGAGTTAGCATTCAAATTCAATCCGGACTCGCCGTGGGCGCAACGGATATATGCCATTTCCGCTGCCGCGGCAAAACGCGGTTTGGACGAGATTGTGGTGGCCTCTACCGATATCGGCGGAGTTACCGATGTCCTTGCCTCGTTTCGGCATGGTGAAGCATTCCTCTATGATTTGTATGACCGTCCTGATACCGTCAAACGGCTGGTAGAAGAAATTCATACTGCCTGGTTTGAAGCATTTAGCTTCCTCCGTTCCGCACTCGGCAAAGATTATCCTTATTCGTGCTGGGCAAATATTTTATCAAAAAAGCCGCATAATATGCTGCAGTCCGACGTTTCATATATGATTTCCCCCGAACAATTTGGTGAATTTGTGCTGCCGGAATTGAAAAAATCATGTTTAAAACTTGATCGGGCATTCTACCATCTTGACGGCAAAGGCGAACTGCCTCATCTCGACCAGCTGCTTTCGATTAATGAACTGGCGGGAATTCAATGGATTCCCGGCGACGGTGCCCCGCCGCTGCATGAATGGCCGGAGGTATTGAACAAAATCGCCGACAGCGGCAAGAAATTACAACTACTCGGCAGCGTCGAGCATGTCGCCAAAGCCCTCAACGTTGTACACAATCTTAGCGCCGTCAATGCATTTTGTCATGGTTCCGCCAAAGATATCGCTCTGGCAGAAAAAATTACCGCCGAATATTGCTGAATATTCCTGCACCACTGCAAACAAATGGTATTAATCAAATCTGCCGCTGTATCGCGGCGCTGGTCTGATAACTATTCACCTTAACCTGCCTGATTCCTTGCAAAATTTCTTTTAAGCAATATATTGAGATTTGACTTGGGAGCAGTAAAGAAATAACCTTTACATCTTCGCGCTTCTCCCGAATTATTTTGCGTTTGCCGGTATTTAAAGTACCTCAAGCTTCCAGCTTGACAAGCAAGCAGGGATGCTTGCAGTACTCTTCGGCAATTTCCAAAATCTCTTCGGGATATTTCGCGAGACTTGTCAAGTTTATTTATTGACAGCTCCTTAGAGCCGTAATAATCTGCAATATTTAAGTATATCGGAACAGATGAAGCATAATCAATCAATCCAGGATTTTGTCGCAGGCACGGACACGTTGACCCAGGCATACCGCACGGCGCATGAACAAGATTGCGCCTGGCAGACATTTAGTAAACGCCAGATCATATTTTATTTTGCGATGTCACTGCTGCTGTTGCTGTTGCTGAAATTCCGCTGGGATTTATTTTTGTTTATGGTAATTATTGCTACGGCGTTTTGGTATTTCAGCGCGGCGCTGTTTCGTATTTCCGCCTGTTTTTTTTCACTTTGCGGTAATGGCGAACGCCGGATTAATGCTGCAGAAGTTGCGGCGCTCAACGATGCGGATTTGCCGCTCTTTACCATCCTGCTGCCGCTTTACCGTGAAGCCAATATCGCGGATAAAATTATTCGTAATATCGAAGCGCTGGATTATCCCAAAAATAAACTTGATGTCAAACTGCTGCTCGAAAGCAATGACGCGGAAACACAAAATGCCCTCAGGCATTGCCGGTTGCCGGATTATTTTGAAACCGTCATTATTCCTGATACGATGCCCCGCACTAAACCGCGCGCCTGCAATTACGGTTTAGCTAAAGCGCAGGGCGAATTTTGTGTAATATTTGACGCTGAAGACCGGCCTGAACCTGACCAGTTGAAGAAAGCCGTCATCTTTTTCCGCTGCGCTCCGCCTGAGCTTATCTGCGTTCAGGCTAAACTCAACTACTATAATTCTCGGCAGAATTTATTGACCCGTTTGTTCACTATCGAATATTCCACCACATTTGATTTACTGCTGGCGGGAATGCAGAAATTTCATTTGCCGCTGCCGCTGGGCGGAACCTCTAATCATTTTCGTACCGCGGCGCTGCGCGAACTTGGCGGCTGGGATCCGTTTAACGTTACAGAAGACTGCGATTTAGGCATCCGTATCTATAAGCGTGGCTGGCGTACCGGCTTGTTGGATTCAACCACCTGGGAAGAGGCAAATTCACAATGGGGCAATTGGCTCCGGCAGCGTTCCCGCTGGGTCAAAGGTTTTTTGCAGACGCATTTAAGTCATACCCGGCACTGTTTTCGTACTTGGCGCCAACTTGGCTTTAAAGGTTTTTTTGGTTTTTATCTCAGTGTCGGCGCCGGCGCCGCGATGATGCTGATTAATCCGTTATTCTGGCTGATTGGACTGATTTATCTGGTGCTGTTTGGTCATGCACTGGCCTCGGGAATTCCTGCCTCGGTCATTATCGCTGGTCCGCATCACTATGCCGATTATTCCGGCGTGCCGCTTGCAGGAATGCGTTTAGAGGCGTGGCCGCTTTATTATTGGGGACCGGATGAAAGTCAATTTTGGGCGGTGCTGTCGGTAGTTTTCTGTTCTGTCAGCGCCGTGCTGCTCTTATCCAATCTTTTTTTTGTGGGAATTCACGCGCTGGCTTGTCTGCACCGCCGCCGGTATGATTTAGTACCGTTCGCGCTGCTCATGCCGTTTTACTGGATAATGATCTCCTGTGGTGCATGGCGCGGTTTCTTTCAACTTTTTTCCAACCCGTTTTACTGGGAAAAAACCATTCACGGGCTGGATATCACTAACGATGGCAGAGTGCCTGATACTGTTAACACCAAGATTAAGGAGTGTTATGACAATGAGAACTAACGGTAAAACACAACGGCGTTTTTTTACTCTGATTGAACTGCTTGTGGTGATTAGCATTATTGCTATTCTAGCCGGATTGCTGCTGCCGGCGCTTAACCACTCCCGCCAGAAAGCCAAACGCATTACCTGTATGAATAATTTGCGGCAGCTCTGGTCATGCGTGTTCATCTACCGGGATGATTATAAAGACCAAATGCCGCCATGGATTTCAACTCTCTACCCCAAATATAACCAGTCACTAAAAATTTACCATTGCCCGGATGACCGCAATCCTAGCAACGCCGCCCCGGAAACATGGATAACTCACCCGCACGGTTCCTACAGCGAAGCCTATGACCGCCCCAGCGCTACGCCTAAAAGCATCCTCGGCGCCGCCGGCAATAATCCTAATCCAGATGTAACCAAAATTAGCTATTTTTATGAATTCAGTGAAGCCCCGTGTACCTGGAAAGACCCCACAAAATCCTGGAATACCGTCAAGCAAAATACCATCCGCAGCGAAATTAACCCTTATAACGCTGTTCGCTTCTCAAATCTGTTGAGCTTCTTTCCGGTCATCCGCTGCTGCTGGCATGCCGAACGTGAAAATTCCCCATACCTAAACATCTCTTATAACGGCAACTGCTTTTACAGCGATATCGAATGGGAAAAAGGCTACTGGTCACCGTAGTTGGAGTTAGGTGTGAGCTGTGAGGAGCGAGTAGTGAGGAGTGAGGAGTTGGGGACAACCGCCAATTCGGCGGTAACAGCCAATTAAGCATTATGCTCTATAATACCTATCAGACGTAGCAGCCCGGCGGCGACAGAGCACACGCTCTCCACAGGCGGGCAAGCCCTCCAGAACAGCCAACAGCATACCCTCTCAGAGAGGGGGCACTACAACAGAACACCCTTCTGCGGTGTATGAGTTTACCGGCAGGAAAATGAAATCCACCGCTTTGGGCATTGGCTTTATTTCCG
>CAZITV010000113.1:0-7788 GCA_964542255.1 uncultured Victivallaceae bacterium | reverse complement strand
TGCGACGCTCTGATAGATGCCCACGGCAATATGTTGCCAAAATATCGGTAACGGCAAGACGGTTTGCGGTAGCGGGTAAACTGCCTGCCCGGATGGTTATACTGAGTAGCTTTTTTAAATAGCTCTATTAATTAAAAAACTGAGGTCATGGCTCTAAATGAATGAAAAATTATATTTGCGGGAATTGGCGAAACAGGTGGTCGAACTGGCAAATTTGCCGATAATGCAGCAGCGTATCGCGCTATGGAAGCTCCACAATACCGGCGCGGTGACGGTGCCGCCGGTATTAATGGAAACCTGGGGATTTACCCACGAATTTCTGCCGCCGTTAAAAACTGTATCAGCTACCGCACGGCTCATCGAAGCACAGCTCCTTGATAAAATTCTCAATTATCAGACTATCGGCGATGATAAAGTGGTAACTCCGGAAATTGAAATTTATCACGCTGTTGGCGCTAAATTGTTTAATATTGAGATGACAAAGCACGCTGCAAAAGATGATACCGGACGTGAACTAGGCTACGCCATCGAATATCCAATCACAGATTTGGAACGCGACTTGAAAAAATTGGGTAAAACCACTTGGAATTATGACGCGGCTGCAACTCAAACACAGTTTGACGAAGCCCAAGAACTCGTCGGCGATATTCTGACCATTAAAAAAACAAATAACTCGATTAATTGGTTTTTGTCAATCAGTGCGCACGTGGTTTTTCTGATGGGGATGCAGAATATGTTTCTCGCGATGATGGAGTCACCAGAAGCCATACAGGAACTATTGACCCGCATCACTAATGACTTAATTGCCTATATTAAGTGGCAGGAAAATGAAAATTTGTTGACTTTGAACAACGGCAATAATTATGCCGGCAGCGGCAGTTACGGTTTTTCTGACCAGTTGCCGCAGCCGGGCTTCAATGGCAAAGTCCGCAGCTGCGATATTTGGGGTAATTTGAACAGCCAGGAAACGGTCGGTGTCGCACCAAAACAGTTCATCAGCGATTTTTATCCGCATTACGAAAAACTGGCATCAATATTCGGTTTGACCTACTTTGGCTGTTGTGAACCAGTTGACGTTTTTTGGGATGCCGGACTCAAAAATCTCCCGCATTTACGCAAAGTTTCGGTTTCACCATGGTGCGACGACCAAAAATTCGGCGAAGCGCTGCGCGGCACCGGCATCATCTTCTGTTGTAAACCGTCACCAAATTTTATTGGCGTATCACAATTTGACCGCGATGGTTTATACAATGATGCGGTTAATACGATTAAAGCTACCCGCGGTGTGCCGCTGGAATTTAGTTTCCGCGACATCTATACGCAATGCGGCGATTTAACCCGCGCCAAGCAGGCAGTGCAGGTGGTTCGTGACGCCATCAGTGCGCAGTGGCAAGGATAATGCATTATGAGAAAATTATTAGTTATGCTGGCACTGCTGTTTACATGGGCTCCAGCTTGGGCGCATTGCCAAATACCATGCGGTATTTTTGATGATGCCGCACAGCTTGCCGCAATTAAGCAGGATATCCTCACTATCGAAAAATCCATCAATGAGATTATTCGTTTACAACAGGAAAAGCCGGTTGATTTAAATCAGGTGGTACGCTGGGTCAATAATAAAGATGTTCATGCTGCAAAAATTCAGACTGCAATTGCTGATTATTTCTTGGCACAGCGTGTCAAACCAGTATCTGATAAAAATAGCACCGAATATACTGATTATGTCAAAAAACTGACAATCCTGCACGAAATAAACGTCGCGGCAATGAAGTCGAAGCAGTCTTTAGACATTAATAATGTAAAGAAAATGCGCTCTCTAATGGATGAACTAGACCAGTTTTTTATTCACAAAAACTAGTGCTCTGTAAAGTTTAATACCGATGAGCGATCAGTCATTGACAATAACGCTTAGGAATTTGGCGATGGATTTTGGTTATAAGCCGCAGGGCGATATGGATATCGTACGAGGATTTATGGCAAAAATCGGTGACAAAGGTCAAGCGTTTGTCAATCAATGATTGCAAAATGGTATAAATATTCGGATTGATTGCAAATGGAAGCGAGTTTCTTGCGGATATATTTTTCTGTTCCTTCTTCGGACGATATTCATATCGCCCTTCAGTCTGAGCAAAAAATCCAATCCACAATTTAACTCGTCAATCCGATAATTTAAGCTTTACCGAGTACTAGATTCATAACCAAAAAAAGCCGGATGCGGCAATCCGCATCCGGCTAATTAAGTTTAACGTTGAAGATTATTGTTTGAGCACCGCATCGAGCGCTTCGATAATGTCATCAATATGTTCCAGACCGATGGAGAGCCGAATCAATTCCGGATTCAGTCCAGCGGCACGCTGGTCATCATCGCTCATCTGCGAATGCGACGTGCTGGACGGATGCAGAATCAAACTCTTGGCATCGCCAACGTTGGCGAGATGACTGAATAGCGTGATATTATTAATGATTTTTACGGCTGCGGCGCTGCCGCCTTTGACACCGAATACGACCATGCCGCCGAAGCCTTCTTTAAGGTATTTGCTTGCAATCGGATAGGCCGGGTCAGTTTCGAGTCCCGGGTAGCGTACCCATTCCACTGCCGGATGGGTTTGCAGGAATTTTGCCACAAGCATTGCGTTTTTCGAGTGCTGGCGAATGCGCAGCGGCAAAGTTTCTACGCCCTGAATAAATATCCAGGCAGCATCCGGCGCCAAGGTCGGACCAACATTGCGCAGACCCACAATCCGTAATCGTAAAATAAAGGCCAGATGGTTTAAGTCGCCCAAGTCGTGAGCAAAACGCAATCCGTGATAGCCTCCGTCCGGTTGATTATAGAGCGCAAATTTTTTATCGCTCCAGTCAAAATTACCAGCATCAGTAACGATTCCACCAATAGCGGTGCCGTGACCACCAATCCATTTCGACAGCGAATGAATCACAATGTTTGCGCCGTATTCAATCGGCCGCAGCAGTGTGGGCGGGGTAAAAGTGGCATCAACGATTAACGGCAGATGGTGTTTTTTCGCGATTTTGCTGTAACCCTCTATGTCGGCAGCATCCAACACCGGATTGCCAATGGTCTCAATGTAAATTGCCCGGGTCTTGTCATTAATCGCCGCCTCCACCGCGGCAAAATCATTCAGCCCGGTGAAACGCACCTTAATACCGTATTGCGGCAGAATACTGTCAAATTGGGTAAAAGTCCCACCATAAAGATTATTCGCCGAAACCAGTTCATCACCTTGACGCAAAATATTGGTGATGGTAAAGAAAATCGCCGCAGTACCGGAAGAGAGCGATATTGCTGCTGCTCCGCCTTCCAGTTGCGCAATGCGCTGTTCAAGCACATCATTGGTCGGATTCATCAGTCTGGCGTAAATATTGCCAAACTCTTTTAAAGCAAAGAGGTTGGCGGCGTGTTCCGCGCTTTTAAAGTTGTAGGCGGTGGTGCGGTAAACCGGCACCCCGCGGGATAATGTAGTCGGATCTGGAACTTGTCCAGCGTGCAGGGCTATGGTCTCATGACGATATTGTTTGCTCATAATTTATTCCTTGTTTCATTCTTCGTTGTATTGTGCCCAAAGGCTGTCTTGCTAAAATCTCTTATTCAAATAACCATGTGCTCAGGTAACGCTCGCCCGAATCCGGCAGCAGCACCACGATGGTCTTGCCGGCGTATTCAGGGAGCCGTGACATTCGCAGCGCTACCCACATCGCCGCACCCGAGGATATGCCCGCGATAATACCTTCCTGTTTCGCCAAGTCTGCCGCTGCCTGACCTGCGTCTTCGGATTTTACCCGGACGATTTCATCCAGGATACCCAGATTCAACACCTGCGGAATAAATCCCGCGCCGATACCTTGAATCTTGTGACTGCCCGGCGAGCCGCCGGAGAGTACTGCCGACTCGGTCGGCTCAATAGCGATAATCTTTACTGCCGGATTAAACTTTTTTAATACCTCACCGACACCGGTAATAGTGCCGCCGGTACCAACGCCGGCGATGAAGACATCAACCTTGCCGTCGGTATCGCGCAGAATCTCTTGTGCGGTTGTATTGCGGTGGCATTCCGGATTGGAGGCATTGGCAAACTGCTGCGGGATGAATGAGCCCGGTATTTCGAGGTGAAGCGCTTCGGCTTTAGCGATAGCGCCGCGCATTCCCAGTTCACCCGGGGTCAGTACAATTTCAGCGCCCAGCGCCTTTAGCAGTTTACGCCGCTCAATGCTCATTGTTTCCGGCATTGTCAAGGTCAGACGGTATCCTTTTACCGCTGCGACGAAAGCCAGGCCAATGCCGGTGTTGCCGCTGGTTGGTTCAATAATTAACCCGCCTGGTTTTAGTTTGCCGCTGCGTTCCGCATCCTCAACCATGGCCAACGCAATACGGTCTTTAACGCTGGAGAGCGGATTGCGCGACTCCAGTTTTACCAGTATCGTCGCGCCACCGTCATTCAGCCGGTTAATTCTTACTAATGGTGTATCACCAATTAGTTCTGTCAAATTGTTCGCTATCTTGCTCATAACAGTAATCCTTTCTATTAATCCTTATAGATTAAGTAGTGTATTTGTTAATTATACATCCATACTATAATTTTGCAATGGCAAATTTGCAAATATTTAATAAAATGTTATAATATATTACATTTATGGTAGGCTATGAGAACAAAGAGTATATATTTGGATTATAACGCGACGACGCCGGTGGAAGAAACGGTGTTGGCCGCGATGATGCCCTATTTGGGCGCTAAATTCGGTAATCCGTCCAGTTCGCACCGTTACGGGCAAAATGCGGCAGCGGCTTCTGAGCGTGCCAGGGTTGCAGTAGCCGGATTAATAGGCGCGCATCCTGATGAAATTGTGTTTAACAGCGGCGCGACGGAGGGTAATAATCAGATTATTTTTGGTTTGGCACCGCGCGGTAAAATAATTACTTCGGCAGGCGAGCATAGTTCGGTATATGAGCCGTGCCGTTATTTGGCAGAACAGGGGCGGAAAATTCATTTTTTGCCGATTGCTGCACGAGGGTTCCCTGTACTGTCAGATGTTGCGGCCGCGCTGTCCGAAGGGGGTGCGCTGGTAACACTGATTATGGCGAATAATGAGACTGGAATAATTTTGCAGGATATTGCTGCGATAGCGGAACTGGCGCATCAGTCCGGTGCTTTATTGCATTTGGATGCTACCCAGGCAGTTGGAAAAATTCCGGTAAATATAGATGAACTTGGCGCCGACTTGCTCACTTTTTCAGCTCATAAAATTTATGGTCCCAAGGGTATCGGCGCATTGTATATCCGGCGCGGCTGTCAGTTGCCGCCGCTGCTCTATGGCGGCGGACAGGAAAATAACCGGCGCGCTGGAACACTGAATATTCCTGCGATTGCCGGTTTCGGTGAAGCTGCCAAAATCGCCGGAGACCGAATCCACTCCGATGCCGCACCCATTGCTGCGCGCCGGGATCATTTTGAACAACGTTTATTACAAGAGATACCTGAAATTTTGCTGCACGGTGTGAATTCGGTGCGGTTGCCGAATACCGCCAGTGTGGCGATGCCCGGCAGTGATGCTGAGAAACTGGCAATCCGGCTGGATCAGGCCGGTATCGCGGTTTCTGCCGGCGCTGCCTGCAGTAACGGCCGCAGCGGCGCGTCAAGGGTGTTGTCGGCGATGGGGATTCCGATGCTGGAAGCCGCTGGAACCCTGCGGGTCTCTTTGGGCAGAAATACTACGCTTGAGGATGTTGACTTCGCTGCCAATATTCTGATTCGTCAACTCAAGCTGGAAAGAACTTTAAATAAAAAATCTGGAGTAATCAATGTCTGATATAATCGAACAAATCAATCGGTTGAAAAATGAACGCAGCGCGCTCATTATAGCGCATAATTATGTGCTGCCGGAAGTGCAGGACATCGCCGATTTTGTCGGGGATTCACTGGAATTAAGTTTAAAAGCCAATGCCTCAAAATCACCTTGCATTGTGTTCTGCGGAGTCAGCTTTATGGCGGAAACCGCTAAAATACTATCGCCCGGCGCAATCGTGCTGCATCCCAATCCGGACGCAGGCTGTCCCATGTCGGATATGGCGACCGCAGAAAAAGTCGCGGCATTCCGCGCCGCGCACCCGGATACCTGTCTGGTGGCATACGTCAACAGCAGCGCGGCGGTGAAGGCGCTGGTGGACATCTGCTGTACGTCAGCCAATGCGGAAAAAATTGTCAACTCTATTCCCGCCAATAGAGAAATTATGTTTCTGCCGGACCGCAATTTGGGTGCGAATATTGCCAAGAAACTGAATCGTCCGATGCTGTTGTGGCCGGGATTTTGTCCGACGCACCACCGGGTTACTCCGGCAATGATTAAATCTGCCCGGGTGGCTGCACCTGACGCGCTAGTCTTAATTCATCCTGAAGCGCCGCCGGAAACCGTAGCAGAAGCGGATTTCGCGTTGAGTACTGGCGGAATGCTGCGTTTTGTCCGCGAATCCAGCCATCAGTCGTTCATCATCGGCACTGAATCCGGCATCATTCACCGGCTAAAAAAAGAAAATCCCAACAAAATATTTTTCCCGGTTATGCCGGAAATGCTTTGCCCGAATATGAAGAAAATCAGTTTGCGTGATGTTTTGAAAAGTTTAGAAACAATGACTTACCAGGTGGAAATTCCCGAAGCGGTGATGAATGCCGCGCGTCAACCAATTCTTAAAATGCTGGAATTTGTGTCATGAGCAAGGGATTGGTAGTCGTTGCCATGTCCGGCGGCGTTGATTCAAGCATCGCCGCCGCGCTGCTGCTTGAGGCCGGTTACGAGGTTACCGGTATTACATTGAAGCTAAAAGACTGCGATGACACCCGCGAACGTACCAAGGCATGCTGCGGCTTGGATGATTATATTCATGTGCGCCTTGCTGCCGACAAACTGGGTATCCCGCATTACTTCCTTGACTGCCGGGATGATTTTAAACAAAAAGTACTTGAATATGCCTGGGACGAATACCGTCAGGGGCGCACGCCCAATCCGTGCTGTATGTGCAACCGCTATATCAAATTTGGCATCTTGGCCGATTATGCCCGCAGTCTTGGCGCGGTGGCTTTGGCTACCGGCCACTATGCCAAACTAAAAAATGCTGCCGACGGCGCGGTTGAACTGCGCTGCGCCGCCGACAATACCAAAAACCAAACTTATTTTTTGAGTATGGTCGCCCGTGACCAGCTCGCTTATTGTATGATGCCGCTGGGCGAATACACAAAAGTTGAAGTCAGAGCCAAAGCAGCACTGCTGGGACTGGATAATGCCAACAAAGCCGAAAGCCAGGATGCGTGCTTCGGCTACCGCGGCGAGGCGTTCGCCGATACTTTGGCGCGGCACTTTAATTTTTCGCCGCGTAATGGTGAGATTGTCAACACCGACGGCAAAGTCATTGGACATCACGGCGGCATTCACCGTTATACCATTGGACAGCGTCAGCATCTTGGCGTCGCACTGGGAAAACCAGCCTATGTCAGTCAAATCGAGCCGGAACAAAACCGCATTACTCTGACCACTGACCAGAATGATATTATGGTAACAGCGTTCCACGTTAAAAATATTAATGTGATAGCAGATTTCGCCGATGATATAATTTGCCTCGTTCAAGCACGCTATGGGCAAAAACCTGTCCAGTGCCGCCTGCTGCGCAGCGGCAGCACTGCCACGGTTACGCTAGAAGCACCAATGATTCGTCCAGCCGTCGGACAAATCGCCGCATTCTACCGCGATGATATGCTCCTTGCCGGCAGCATTATCTGCACACCG
>CAZITV010000112.1:5552-7874 GCA_964542255.1 uncultured Victivallaceae bacterium | reverse complement strand
TTTCTCTTTATCGGCGCAACGGACTGCTGGAACATTTTTCTCACTGAGCCACAGGAACACAGAAGAAAAACGAAAACCTTTTCACCATGAAGTTCATGAAGAACATGAAGGGTTAAAACCAGTAAAAACTAAAACATTTTCTACCACGAAAGGCACAAAATTACACGAAAGAAAACTAAAACATAAGTCGGCGAATTTTTATGTGAAGCAAAAATCCGCCGACCGGTATTTTTATCTTTACTTCACTGTATTTTTAGTGATATTTCGTGGTTAATCTGTATTTTTTTATGGCTTTCGTTTTTACCCTTCATGAACTTCATGTCCTTCATGGTAAACCGGTATTGCCCTCTAGCGGGGTATGAGCCGCGCAGCGGTAAAATCCCCCGCTGGATTTAGGTATTACTCAGTGCCTCCGCGCCTCCGTGAGAGTAATAGCTGCTGTGGCTGTTCGGGCTGTTTTGTGTAGCGCCATCTCTCTGAGAGGGTTGGCTGCTGTGGATGGCGGTGCTCTGCCGCCGCCGGGCTGCTTGGCTGTTACACTTGGATATTGGATATTCCGTGTTGGACATTGGATATTTTCCCATTCCCTACTTCCCGCGTTCCCCTTGGATATTGGATATTATCCAGCTGAGCGGGATCCCGCGAATGCGGGACGGATATTGGATATTCGATCCTTAGCTTGATAGCAATGAGGCCAACCTTCCAGAGCAGCCTTAACAGCAGTAACCGCCATTACTCTCACGGAGATGTTATCTCAGCCATTTTTGTATTCGGCGCTCTTGTAATTGCCGGAATTTGGTTTATCTTTTTGCTTGCTTGATAAACGCTTGCGGCATAACCCAAACGATATTCATACCATGACTTTTGATGCAAAAAATTTTCGCTTGGAATTTTATGTTCCGGCAACGCACGTTGAAGTGGTCAAAAATGCAGTTTTTGCCGCCGGTGCCGGGACTATCGGCAATTACGATTGCTGCTGCTGGCAGACCTTAGGCACTGGTCAATTCCGGCCGTTATCCGGCAGTAATCCGTTTATCGGACGGCAGGATGAGATTGAGGCTGTGGAAGAGTATAAAGTTGAAATTTTGTGTGCTGGTAAAGATTTACCAGCAGCACTTGCGGCGCTGCGCGCCGCGCACCCTTACGAAACTCCGGCATATCAGTATTGGCCGGTAGAAATCGATTAAATTTGGAGATGTTATGTTTTTTATTGAAAAATTATTTACCAATCCGCAGGTATTTTTTGAACTAAGTTTGATTGTAGTATTTTCGGTTTGCTGTCACGAGTTTGCCCATGCGTGGACTGCTCTGCGGCAAGGTGACCCGACTGCCGCCGAAGCCGGACATTTAACCCTGAATCCGATGAAACAAATGGGGGCGATGTCATTGTTAATGCTGGCGCTCATTGGCATCGCCTGGGGGCAGGTACCAGTCAATCCGGCGCGGATGCGGCACCGCTGGAGCCATGCCCTGGTGGCATTTGCCGGCCCCGCGATGAACTTGCTGCTCTGCGGTTTATTTGCGCTGGGGTGTGCCGTTGCCACGCGGTTGAATGGCACAGAGAATGCGGTTCAGTTTTTTGCCCTGGGCACGATTATGAATATGCTGCTGTTTATTTTAAATATAATGCCGGTGCCGCCGCTGGATGGCTGGACGGTGGTTTCGGGATTATTTCCCAATCTTTCGCTGGAGAAATCTGAATTTCTTAAGGGAATGTCGTTGACGCTGTTTATCTTGATATTTGTATTTATCAGCAAACTGACGGCGGCGGCAATTTTAATTTCAGGGTTCATTATCAGTATGATGTCGCATCTACTTGGATTATTCAGTTAATTATTAACCGTGGCGGCATATGGAAGAGCATATCTGGAAAGTTTCGGAAGTCAATACCGCGGTACGAACAATACTGGAAAACAGCCTAATGCCGTTCTGGCTGCGGGGTGAAGTCGGCAACTTGAGCATCCAAAACTCCGGACACGTCTATTTAACCCTAAAGGATCCATCGGCGCAAATCCGCGCGGTATTTTTTAACGGCGCCAAAACTGCCGCCGCGATTAAACTTCAGGTCGGCACCGAGGTCGAAGTGTATGGCCGGTTGAGCGTCTATGAAGCACGCGGCGAATACCAGTTTAATGTCAAATCGATGCGTCCGGTCGGATTCGGCGAACTGCAGCGCCGGTTTGAAGAATTAAAATCAAAACTCCATGACGAGGGACTTTTCGCGCCGGAACGCAAAAAGCCGATACCGCTGCTGCCAACCCGCATTGGAGTAGTTACTTCTCCTGACGGCGCCGCCATTCGCGATTTTCTGCAAATTATCAA